>DASUII010000372.1:0-8898 GCA_036279835.1 Pseudonocardiaceae bacterium | reverse complement strand
CCGAGGCTCGTCGCGGACTCCGACGTGTTGGGGAACCGTTCGCGGACGCGACGCGTGACTGTCCGGCCCAGCAGTACTCCCTCGACGATGATGGCAAGGAGCATCGCCATCGACACTAGCGACACATACTGTTGCACTATCGGCGCCGGCACCAGGATCACCACGATCACCAGCAGGGCCAGCGGCATGAACGCGCCAGCGAGATGGCGCCGAGAGTCCACCAGATCCCGCACGTAGGCCTTGACCGGGCCGCGGTCGCGAGCCAGCAGGTACTTCTCGTCCCCCGCCATCATGCGTTCCCGGCGGTCCGCCGCGGCGTTGCGCCGTTCTTCCTTGGATCCGCGCATCCGGCGTAACGCTTCCCGCTGAGTACGCGGTGGGGGAGGCGCCGGGCCGCGCTTGCGGCCCTCGGCCTCTCGGCGGCTCGGGGTGGGCCTGCCCTTGCCGGCGTTGCGGGCTCGCGGGCCTATGTCATCCGGGTTGGCCTCTGCCTCCACCGCTGGCTCCGGCTCAGGCTCGGCGGCTTCAGAGCCGGTGTTGCCGCGCAGGAACCTCACGGTGGCCAGCCTAGGCCAAGGACCGAGTAAGCCTTCAATCTGCTGGGGCGGGCGATGAACGCGGACTGTGCCACCATGGGGGCATGGAATCACCCGTCGGCCGCGGACGTTCGAGTAGGGTAGAAACACCCGTCCGTGCCGAGCGCCGAAATCCCCAGGGAGAGTCATGACCGTCGAGAACACCGTCGGCACCGAGGTGTCTACTCATGGTGTCGAGCTCACCACCGCCGCCGCCGCCAAGGCGAAGGCGCTGCTCGACCAAGAGGGCCGCGCCGACATGCACTTACGCATCGCGGTGCAGCCGGGTGGTTGTGCCGGTCTTCGCTACCAGCTTTTCTTCGATGAGCGCTCGCTGGACGGCGATGCCATGCGGGACTTCAATGGTCTCGGTGTCGTTGTCGACCGGATGAGCGTGCCGTACCTGCAGGGTGCTGTGATCGATTTCGTGGACACGATCGAGAAGCAGGGCTTCACCATCGACAATCCCAACGCAGGTGGTTCCTGTGCGTGCGGAGACTCGTTCAACTAATTCGACTGTCGGGCTCCCGTGCACGCGCTATACGTGCACGGGATAGCGCGGCTCGGGCACGACCGGAACGATCCGCTGCTCGCCGCTGCTCGATGAAGATGCCGTGCCAAAGCATGAAGAGCAACACAGCTCGGATCCGCCGGCTGTGATCTCGCGGGCCCGCGCGGTGCTCGTCGAGCATCCGGCACGCTCGAAGCCGCTGGTGAGCGTGATCAGATCCGGATTATGTTCGCGCGCCAACGCTGCGATGGCGGTGGAGTCGATCCCGCCCGACAGAAAGGCGCCGACGGTGACGTCGGCCCGCATGTGCTGGCGACCGAATCCCGCATCGCCGCGGTGATGTCGTCGTGCAACGCTCGCGTGTCGGCTCCTGAGCGGATCTCGCGGGCAGGCGATTGAAGCCGAGGACGACAACGTCAGCGTCGTGCGTCGTTCGGCCAGCAAGCCACGGCGGCCCAGTATGGCCTTGGGTCGTCGAACCATGCGCCCCGGGCGAGCTTAGGCGGCCGCGCTGGTTTAGGCTCCAGCGAGTGGGATGCCTGGCCGCATCGGGCGACGAGGAGGAACGAAGCGTGATCGGTGTGGTCCGGTCCCGAGCCGTTCGGCTACTGAAGGTAGCCGCGCTTGCCGGGATGGTTGCCTTCCTGTCTAGCGGGTGTTCGGTATATCAGGCCTTCTCGTTCGGATGGCCGGAGGGGGTGACTCCACAGGCCGAGCGGATGCGCGACCTGTGGATCTGGGCGACCGTGGCTGCGCTGGCGGTCGGAGCGATCGTCGCGGGCCTGATTGCCTGGACGGTTATCTTTCACCGCAAGAAGTCTGACGATATGCCCCGGCAGACCCAGTACAATCTGCCTCTGGAGATCATCTACACGGTCATCCCCTTCGTTATTGTCGCAGTGCTTTTTTACTACACGGTCACAGCACAGAATTTCGTCATGGCCAAAGTCGATAACCCTGCCCTGCGGGTAAAGGTGGTCGGCTTCCAGTGGAACTGGGAATTCCAGTACCTTCAGGACAAACCGGGTAAGGGTGGTAACTACCAGGTCCGGCGGACCGCGGACGGCGAACCGTTGTCGACCGTCGGCTCGTCAAGCATCATCCCGCTGCTGGTAGTGCCGACCAATCGGGTTGTGGAATACCGGCTCGAGTCCACAGACGTGTTGCACTCGTTCTACATCCCAGATTTCCTGTTCAAGCGTGATGTTTTCCCGCGCCCTGAGAAAAACGATACCGACAACGTTTTCCAGACCACAGTGCAGCGTCAAGGCGCTTTCGTGGGCCGCTGCGCCGAGCTGTGTGGCACCTACCACTCGATGATGAACTTCGAGCTTCGGGCATTGCCCCCGGACCTCTTCGACCGTTACCTGGCCTTGCGGGCCCAGACTAATCCGCAGACCCACCGGTCATACACGGCTGGTGAGGCGCTCGGTCAGCTGAACTGTGGCGCGCTGTGCGCCCCCGAGGCAGTGACGACCTCCCCGTTCAACACCGACCGCGGCGTCCGCGAGGTTCACCAGGCCCAGGAGGGCCATTAAATTTCAGTATCGAACGGTCCATCGGCAGCGTCGAGAGTGAGGCAGCATCATGAAGGTCGAGGCGCGGATCTTCGAGATCATCACAGCGTTCTTCTTCCTGTCCGCGGTGATCTACGGTCTGTGGTCACATGGCGAGGCCGTCGGCTCCGTAGCGCTGGCGCTGACCGGCGGGTTGACGCTCATTGTCGGCACCTACTTCCGATTCGTCTCCCGGCGAGTCCGGATGCGCCCCGAAGACAACGTCGAAGCCGAGATTTCGGACGGTGCCGGTGAGCTCGGCTTCTTCTCACCAGGCAGCTACTGGCCAATCGGGATGGCTGGGTCGGCCAGCGTGATCGGGCTCGCACTGGCTTTCGACCTGTGGTGGATGGTGGCTATCGGCATCGCACTGATCCTCGGCACGGTCGGTGGCCTGGTCTTCGAGTACCACGTCAGCCCCAGATCAGAGTAAGCGGTCGGTCAGTCAGTCAGTGTCGCGAACTCGACGGCACGGACCTTTTTGCCCACTAGAAACGTCCGTATTGTCGAGTTCACGGCGCCCAGGAGCACTGGCCTCCGATGGCCCCGGTCGAGCTGTAGACGGTGCTGCCCCGGGGTGAGGTGCTCCAAGCCGATCAAGTCCCAGCCGCCCGCGATGGCCGCGTCCTGAGCTGTGCTCTAGCGCGACCGCGTCTCGACGGATGACCGCAGTGAGCTGGTGTAGCTCACCCGCGTTCTTCCGGTCAGTCGTTGAGCTGGCGGGGACGGTGGGACGCCTTTCGCCCGGTGCCGTTTTTGCTGCCGTTGGGGCTGACCCCGTTGCCGGTGGCGGCGTCGTGACGAGCCTCCTCCAGCGCCCTGGTCTGCTCCGCAGGATCTGGACGGAAGGTGGATCCAGGTACCGGAGCCCCAGCGGAGCCCAGTTGGTTCATCCGTTTGGGCACCCGCGCACCCTGGTAGTCCAGCGGAAGGGGATGGCCGTGGTCGTCGACTCCACCGAGGGGCTGGTGAAGTTCGATGAACTCACCGTGTGGCAGGCGCTTGATGATGCCGGTCTCAATACCGTGTTCCAGGATCGACCTGTCGGCGCGCTGCAGACCAAGGCAGATCCGGTAGGTGACGTAGTACGCGATCGGTGGTAGCAACAGCAAACCGATCCGACCGGCCCAGGTGGTGGCATTCAACGAGATATCGAAGGTGTACGCGATGACGTCGTTGCCACCGGAAAGCAATAGCACGAACATGAACGAGGCCGCCATCATGCCTAAGCCCGTTCGCACCGGCACATCCCGCGGCCGCTGCAGCAGGTTGTGCGAGGCGTTGTCCTTGGTGAGCTTGCGCTCAATCCCTGGATAGGCGAAGGCTAGGCCGAACATGATGCCGGGGATCACCATCGTCGGCCAGAAAGACGCGGGGATCATGTAGTTGCCGAGGTAGATCTCCCAGGCCGGCCACAACCGGGTCGAGCCGTCGAGCCACCCGACATACCAGTCTGGCTGCGAGGCCGCCGAAACCTGAGCAGAGTTATACGGACCGAAGTTCCATATCGGGTTGATCTGGAACAGTCCCGCCATGAGGCAGATCACACCGATGTTCGTCAGCGCAAAGCCGCCGGCCTTCGTCGCGAAGACCGGCAGGATGCGAACACCGACCACATTGCGCTCGGTTCGTCCGGGCCCGGGGAACTGCGTGTGCTTCTGGTACCAGACCAGCCCGAGGTGCACAGCGATGAGCGCAAGCAGGATTCCCGGGATGAGCAGCACGTGGACGATGAAGAACCGAGGAATGATCAAGGTACCGGGGAACTCGCCGCCGAAGATCGCCCACTGCATCCAGGTGCCGATCACCGGTGGCGACATGATGATCGCCGAGATGATCCGCAGCCCGGTTCCCGAGAGCAGGTCGTCAGGCAGTGAGTAGCCGGTGAGGCCCTCCAGCCCGGCCAGGATCGCGATGAGGACGCCGATCGTCCAGTTCGTCTCCCGGGGCTTGCGGAAGGCGCCGGTGAAGAAGGTGCGGAACATGTGGGCCACAATGGCGGCGACGAACAGCAACGCCGCCCAGTGATGCACCTGGCGGATGAACAGTCCACCGCGCACGTCGAAGGACAGCTGCAGGGTCGACTCGAACGCCCGGGACATCTCGATCCCACGAAGGCCCGGGTAGACACCGTTGTACTTGACGTCCTCCATGGAAGGGTCAAAGAACAGTGTGAGGTACGTCCCGGACAGCAGCAGCACGATGAAGGTGTTCAGGGCGATCTCGCCGAGCATGAACGACCAGTGCGTCGGGAAGACTTTGTTGACCTGCCGGCGCATGCCGGCCGCGAGGTGAAATCGCTGATCGAGTTCGTCGGCTGCCTTGCCCGCCTTGGTCGGCGTCGTCATCGCGCTCATGACCTCCGCTCCCAGAACGCTGGTCCTATGGGCTCGATGAAGTCGCCCTTAGCGTAGAAGTAACCCTCATCGTTCACGGCGATGTGCAGCTGTGGCAAGGCCCTGGTAGCTGGACCGAATATCGGCTTCGCGTACTCAAGCATGTTGAACTGCGACTGGTGGCATGGGCAGAGCAACCGAGCGTCCTGGGATTCGTACAGCGAGGCGGGACAGCCCAGGTGGGTGCAGATCTTCGAGTACGCGTAGTAGTCGCCGTAGTGGAAGTCGACCTGACCCCTGCGTTGGATCACCTGCGTCGCCTGCTCAGGGTGCAATCGGATGAGCATCACCGGGCTGTCGGATGCGCGCAGCGCATCGTGCGCCTGCTGCTCCGACCAGGATCGCTTGTACGGAAAGACAGTCGCAATGGAGCCGGCGGCGAGGTCTTCGGGACGCGCCAGGGTGACCTGCTCGGAGTCATAGCGAAGGAACACCGGCTCACCGTTGTAGGAGGCCCACGGCGTGACCCAGAGCGCGGCGCGGTCCCCACCCTTCCACGGGTTTCGCACTAGACCGCCCAGCGCGAAGACCCCGAGTCCGATACCGAAAATTCCGCCACCGAGCGCGGCCGCTCGTTTGATCATGGATCGCCGGCCGATGTGGCTGGTGGCGGCGGCGTCGGCCAGGATCGCGGTGGTGGTCAGCCGGTCGACCTCTGCGGAGCCGCCGATGTGGCGCTCCTGCACCGCGGTCTCGTGCGGCAGCAGATCCTTCGCGTAAGTGATCGTCCCGGCGCCGATGGCGAATACGGTCAACCCGAAGAGCACCCCGATGATCGGCGTGTAGAGCTGGTAGAGCAGGTGCCGGTTGCCCGGTCCGGGCGGGGCGTACTCGAAGGGCAGGAACAGGTAGGCCGCCAGGAAACCCAATCCGGCCAACGCAGCGATGAAGAACCACCGCGCGACCTTGCGTTCGGTGCGCTTCTCCGCACGGGTACCCGGCACCGGGAAGGGGTCCTCCCGGTGCTCGATGGTCACTCCGTCCAGCGCCGAGCCCAGCCGGACCAGCTCTTCGCGGCTGGCCGTTGACAGGTCGGCACCGCTCGGGAGCTTTCGCTGCCCAGCTGACCCCCCGCTAGCGCCCCCGTGGTCGCTCATGCCTTCGATCCGATCCACAGGGTCACTCCGACCAGCGCCGAGATACCCACAATCCAGGAGATCAGACCCTCCGGGACCGGCCCGAAGCCACCGAGGGAGTAGCCACCCGGGTTATTCCGGTCGCCGGTGACCGATTGCACGTAGGCGATGATGTCTTTCTTTTCCTGCGGAGTCAGCTGCCGGTCTGAGAACCGGGGCATGCTCTGCGGTCCGCTGGTCATCGCACTGTAGATCTGCTGGGCGTTGACCCCGTTGATCGCGGGAGCGTACTTGCCGGAGGACAGGGCGATACCACGTCCGGTGAAGTTGTGGCAGGACGCGCAGTTGAGCCGGAAGAGATCGCCGCCGCGCGCCACGTCGCCGCCGGCGAGGCTGTCCTTCGGCACCTCTGGGCCGCCGCCGTTGGCCTGCACGAAGGCGCCCAGCGCGTCGATCTCCTGGGGGGTGAACCTGACCGGCTTCTCGGCGATCTGGGCCTCCTGACGGGTCGCTGGCATGCGCCCGGTAGAGACCTGGAAGTAGACCGCAGCCTCGCCGACACCTATCAGGCTTGGTCCGCGAGCATTGACACCCTGCAGGTTCATCCCGTGGCAACTGATGCAGGCGTTGTTGTAGAGCTGCTCGCCCTGGCGTACCAGCGCAGGATCCTCCTGGGCGTGCGCGGTCTGGGCCTGCGGAGCGAATACCGCATACAGGGCGCCGGCAGACAGCAGCGCCACGGCGAGTGCGAGCATCGCCGACAACCTCCGACGCAAGCGGCTATGTCCCCCCCGTTGCGCTCCTTGGCCCGATGCCCTAGGGGGGTTCGATCCAGTGGGGCCCGAACGGCCGTCGGGTGTGTCGCTGCTCATCGGTCTCGGCTACCCCTGCTGTCTCGTTCCGGTTCGGTGCGCTAGCCGGATCGGGGCCTCCCTCAGCGCCCCCTGACTCCGGTATCAGGGCAAGATATAGATAACGGCGAACAACCCGATCCACACCACGTCGACGAAGTGCCAGTAGTACGACACAACGATCGCCGAAGTGGCCTGCGCCGGGGTGAACTTGCTCAGCTTCGTCCGGACGATCAGGAAGATGAACGCGATCAACCCGCCCGTCACATGCAACGCGTGGAACCCGGTGAGCAGGTAGAACACCGTCCCAAAAGCCCCTGACGGGATGGTGATGCCCTCACCGATCATCGTGCGGTACTCGTTGGCGGCCCCGAGAACGAAGAACAGACCCATGGCGAATGTGATCGTGTACCACAGCCGTAGCCCGAACACATCGCCCTGTTCCGCCTTGAAGACTCCCCACTGACAAGTGAACGACGAGGCGACCAGTACGATTGTGATCACCAGCGCGTAGGGCACGTCGAGGTGGATCGGCTCCCCGGTGGATGCCAGGACCGGCGGCCACGGGCCGTCATGCTGCGCCTTCACCGTGAAGAACATCGCGAACAGACCGGCGAAGAACATCAGCTCGCTGGACAGCCAGACGATCGTGCCCACGCTGACCATGTTGGGCCGATTCAGCGAGTGCACCCGTTGGCTGATAGAGGGCGCAGCCAGGCTGGACGAGGGGGTCACGCTAAGCATTATGACGAACGGTCTCGGCCTCGACGGGACCGGGGCCGACGGGTGCGGCGAAGAGTGACGAGGCTAACGCAGCCTGCCCTTCGAACGGCGGTATGCAACCGCACATCGTGACACACAGAGTTACGCCACCCGAGCCGACCGTTGCGGGCGGTATCTCCCGTATAGGATTGGCAAGCCACCGACCTGCTGATGCCGCGTGGTGCACCCGGGCACCTGCGAGGCCGTCCGGGGACACCCGACACCGAGGACCTCGACCATTTCATGAACCCTCCGAGCGAGACCACCACCGTGCTGGTTTTCAGTCACCGGTCAGAGGTGCGCGAGGCCATCATCAACGCCGTTGGACGGCGCCCTGCAGCGGACGTCGGCCGGGTGAGCTACGTCGAGGCGGCCACGATCGCAGAGGTGCTGACCGAGGTCGACGCGGGTCGGGTGGACCTGGCGATCCTTGACGGTGAGGCGCAACCGACGGGGGGGATGGGCCTTTCCCGCCAGCTCAAGAACGAGATCGCGCACTGTCCGCCGATGATCATCGCAGTGCGACGCAGGGACGACCGCTGGTTGGCAGTGTGGTCCCAGGCCGACGCGGTGATCGTACATCCGCTGGATCCGTTGACCGCAGCCGAGACGGTGGCCGAGGTGCTTCGCACCCGCCGGCCGCAGGCAGCGAACGGCTGAGGCCGCGCAGCATGGTGGCGCCGACCCGTTCCCGCAGTTGGCCAGGATTGCTCGGCCAACTGATCGCCGGCACAGATCTGGACGCCCACGACGCCACGTGGGCGATGGACGAAGTCATGTCAGGTCTGGCCACGCCGGCGCAGTTGGCCGCGTTCGTGGTAGCGCTGCGCATCAAGGGCGAGACTCCGGCGGAGATAGCCGGTCTGGCCAACGGCATGCTGTCGCATTCGCACCGGGTGCAGGTCGCACAGCGGGCAGTCGATGTTGTCGGCACCGGTGGCGACCAAGCGCAGACGGTGAACATCTCGACTATGGCCGCGCTGGTGACTGCCGCTGCCGGTGCTCCGGTGATCAAACACGGCAACCGCGCGGCCTCATCACAGTGCGGCGCTGCGGACGTGCTCGAGGCGCTCGGCGTGGCGATTGATCTAGGACCGGATCAGGTAGCGCAGTGCGTCGCCGAGGCAGGCATCGGATTTTGCTTCGCACCGCTTTATCACCCCGCGATGCG
>DASUII010000371.1:0-21922 GCA_036279835.1 Pseudonocardiaceae bacterium | reverse complement strand
CGCACGGTGTCGTGGCTGGGCCGGGGGCCAGGTGAGCCACGACGCGAGGTGGCCCGGCGCCGCTCTTGAAAGGCGAATTCGGCCGCAAGGCGAAGGTAGCGGTCAACCCTAGCCAACGGCACCGCGCGCGATCACGTGAATCGCCTCACCCCGCACCAACTCGACTTGAAGGGGAAATTAGCCGTCACTATCGGTGCCGCCGGCACCACCGGTACCGATACCGTGGGTGGCGTACTGGGTGAATCCAATGCCGTCGTTGGTAATGGTGCTTCCGGCGCCGCGACCGTCGGATCCGTCGCCCGGGCTGCCGTCGCTCACGAACAGCGACAGGACGGTACGAGCAGGCACCAGCTCCACGTGCTGCCGGTCAAGCTCGGCAAGGCTCAATGCGTCAAACATCAGATCCTCCTCGTAACTGGCACCAGGTCCTGGAACAGAACGCCTCATCGACACATTGTCGACTCGGCGTATCCCACCATGCCAGGAAAAGGTCGCATGACAACATGCGTTCGTTCCCTAGAACTTTGCACGCCACCACCTAGCTGTGGAGCCGATTTTCGACTACTTAGTCAGGATCGACAGATACGAAGATTCCAGAAGTCGAGTACTTAGGCCGAACGTTTCGGCGAGGATCGTCTGCGATGCACGCGAGCCGCCTTGCTGCTGGGAGGAGACCCCGCTGACGATCCGCTCAGGTGCGGGGGACGCTGCCCGCGACGCAGCCGACCACCGGATGTGGGCCGGCCCAATCGCAGCCAGCACCAGAGCGGCACAAGCGCGGTTCGAGGAGAATCCAGGGGTCCCACGGAGATTCCCAGGGCGTGACCACGTAGTTTCGAGGCGATCCCGGCTACCTACCGCTAGCCAGGGATCACCCAGAGTGGTCGTGTTTCGGCCGCCGTCCCCACCAACGACACGCCGAGGTGTCGGCTGACTACGTAGCGACCGCGATGCCGGGCACGGCCAGCGGGTTGATCGGGAACACTTGATAGCCCGCTGCCTGCAGCGCCGCTACAGCGCTCAGCCCTGCCCACTTTCCATTAACGCAACAATGCCGTGAGAACTACTGGTCGATGGCGTAGACGATCTCGACCATGACGGTGAGGTCCTGGGTACCGGGCTCGATGGGGACGGGGGCAGCGGCCGCGGCATCCCGGCCCAACGGGCCCGGTGGGCTGGCCGGTACCTCGCTGATAGAGCGGATCTGACCCAGCCTCACTCCAGCCCCGTCGGCCATTTGCTTGGCGTGTGCCTGGGCCTGCCGCACCGCGTTGGCGCGAGCCTGTGCCCGTGCCGCGCTGTCGTCCGCGATCGAGAAGCTGAGTTGCTGTAGCCGCACCGCGTCACCTGCTACGTCACCGGCGGCGTCGATGAGCCCGCCAGCGGCCCCGATGTCGTGTAGCTTGGCCGTGACCTGGTTCGTCACCTCGTAGCCAGTGATCCGCCCATTCGCCGAGTCGGACGTCGGGTTGACCGACAGCTGGCTGGTCTGCAGGTCCGCTGGGGCCACTCCCTTGCTCTTCAGCACGTTGATCAGCGCGCTTGCCTTGTCGGTGTTGGCGTCAAGGGCGGCCTTCGCGCTCTGCGCCCGGGTCTGGACTCCGATGACAATGGTCACGGTGTCCGGGGTCGTGGTGACCGTTCCTAGGCCACGGGTGGTGATGCCGGGAGTCAATCCAGCGCTGGTCGACGTCGCCGCGGCCGGTTCGCTGCCTCCGGAGCAGCCAGCCAGCGCGACTGCGCCGAGGGCGAGGACCATCACACCAGACAAGCCACGCTTCATCGCCGATCTCCGTTCAGTGATTGGTTCACCAACGGAACGTTGACACGATCGCACGCGCTCGTACCAGTCCCTACGCGCGCCAGTTCGGTTGGGTGAGCGCTCACCGGATCCACTGCGGCACTGACCCGGCCCGCTCGGCAGCTCATCGATGCCGCCCGAACGCTCGCGGGAGGCGCTGATGATCGCGTTCAAGATAGGTCTTAACTGGTCAAATCGGAGCCGACGCGGGGACTCGAACCGCGAACCTACCGCTTACAAGACTCATTCTCCGCGTTGACCATGGCTGCTACCAGAGATTCATCGTCTATGCCCTACCAGCCGCTCACCATTTCGGTGAAGCCCACCACCGACGGCCTAGTCCACCCCCTCGGCGTTAGGGATCACATCGACCTGGCCACCCTTTCACGCGGCGATCACCGAGTTCGTCGTGCCGAGATCAATACCCCACTGCCTTCATGGAGGTGCCGCAGTCGGCCTTGCCGAAACCACGAAGGACAGCGACCTCGCACTCGACACCAGATCGCTCTCCAACGTACCGCTGCTCGAAAGCGCCATGATCGCAGCCGGCTTCCGCCGCACTCCAAACACGCAGCCCTGCGCGCCGCAGGGCTGGAAGCCGCCGCGCTCATCGACAACGCACCCATCCTGGTGACCCCGTTGGACAGCCGCGACGGTCGCGCCTACACCGCCGACGTCGCTGGCACTGCCGCATTGCTGGTGGCCAAACTGCACAAAATCGGTGAACGACAATCCACACCAGGACGACTCGTCGACATGGACGCACCCGACCTCTACCGCCTACTTGCCGCCACCCGTACCGAGAACCTCGCCCACACGCTGCGGCAGCTCCAAGACGATCCCCTCCCGGGTCCGACAACCCACCAAGCCCTCACCTACCTCGCGGATCTCTTTGCCGCAGGGCCCGATGCGGTCGGCGCCATGATGGCCGGCCGGGCCGAGCAGGGCATCGGAGACCCGATCACGGTCGCGACCTCCGCCGCGATTCTGGCCTCAGATCTCCTTGACGCCCTCCAAACCTCATAGCAACACGGCCCTAATGTATGCACCCACATGCAGAGGCCGCGTAAACAGGCATTACCCGGGACCGAAGGTCGAACCAATGTTCATTAGCCGGATAAGCGCTGGACAACGCCGCAACTATCCAGTTGCGGCGTTGTCCAGCGCTTATTCTTCGTGGGAGGAGAGGAGAGGAGGTAGCCAGGTCGGGTGCAGTGCGACAAGAACGGCGAGCCCGATGGCAGCCGCGCCAGCTAATGCCGCGACCCTTTGCCCGTAGCGGCCGACCTTTTCGTAGGTCATCAGGCCGCCGAGGGCTGCCATCCATCGCAAGTCGGCGACGCCGGCCGCGAACATCACGAGCATGAGCGCCCAGCAGCAGCCGAGGCAGTACAGGCCATGACCCCATCCCATCTTGAAGGCGGCCCGCGGGCCGCGCCGGTAATGGCGCAGCAGGTACGCGGCGGGGTGACGGCACTGGGTGAGGCAACGATCCTTGAGGTCGGAAAACTGGAAGGCGCCGGCGAGGGCGAGGGTCGCCGCCCCTACGAGCCACGGGTGCGTTGATAGCCAGGTTACGGCGTCGACGGTGCGATGGACGGCGGCGTCGAAGCCGAGCGCCATCCAACCGAACAGAGACCACACAGCCAGGTAGCCGGCGACAAGACACGCGACCATCCTTCTTCGATGCTCTTGTCCGGACGAGGCCTCAGTGAAAAGCCGCAGCAGCGGGACCGTCGATGCCAGCATCATGGCTGCAACCATGACGATCCAAAGGACGCAGAATCCGGCCAATGTGGCCACGCTGAGGTTCGCATGATCTCCGACGAGCGCGTCGTGATGGAATCGGTGGGCGAAGCCGCCGACGTGCGCGGCGAGAGCGGCGGCCCAAGCCAGCCCTATAGCGAGCGGGATCGCCGGCGGCAGCCGGCGCCGGCCGACGACAGCCTCACTGCTGCTCATCGCTACGCCGTGTGGGTGATGTGGTAGTCGGACTGGATCGCGTTGCGGCCCTCGAAAGACCAGACCATGCCGTGTTGGGGCAGGTTCACGCGATGGTGGTGGGCTTGAGCCACATATGCCGGCGAGCCGGGCACGGTTGAGAAGAGCGAGTCCCGCAGGGTGGTGATGGTCACGCCATCCGGGCTTCGGAATGGCTCCATCTCCGCGGAAACGACCTGGCCGATGCGAAGCGTACCTTGGCCGTCTGAGGTCTCATGGACGATCGGTGCGCGCTCGATAGCGACAACCTCTCCCACGAGCCCGGCTAGGTCAGCGAGCGGTCCGCCGAGGCGCCCGTGGTAAGCGTCGATGATGGCTTGATGCTGCTCATCGGTGGCGCGGTCATCGACGAAGCTCACGACCTTCCAGCTTCCCGGTGCCAGCACGTTGCCAGGGATGTGGCACACGTTGATGAACGAGAGGCCGCTGACGTCGATGCCGTTGATGACGCCGTGGTCGAACTTGTATGCGTTGAACGAGTTACACTCGCCACCATCGGGGTCGGCACCGACCCAACACGGGCAGAGCACCCCGCAGGAGCACGCCTCCAGAAGGGTTCCTTCGAGGTCGTAGACGACGGTCTCCATGTTTTTGTCCTCCTCTTCTGTCATCGAGGCTTGGCGAAGTCGGCCATGGTGAGCGAGAAGTCGACTCCCACCCAGGGCTCGTCCCCGACTACCCAGCCGTCGTGGCCCGGGGGAATCGAGTAGGCATCACCGGGGTTGATCTCGATCTCGGTGCCGTCGTCCTGGCTAACCCGGATGCGGCCGGAGATGGCGTAGCCGTTGTGCTGCACCTGGCAGCTGTCGGTGCCGGCGATGGGCTTGACACATTCGGACCATCGCCAGCCCGGCTCCATTGTCGAACGGGTGACCGTGGTCGTGCCCACGGTCACGACCTCCACCCGGCCTCTGGGGAACTCCCGGATGTCGGTAGCGGTGTCGACGCTCCTGCTCTCGGCCATGATGGCTGCTCCCTTCGTCGTCGGGCGGGCACGGTGCCCGACCCACGCCAAACGATCGTGGAGGACGCCGCTTAAGGCTCGCTCTCGGCACGCTTCAGTCCATCCGCCGCTCCGGGCGGACGGCGGATGACGGTCTTACGCTTGGCCCTGTGGAGTTCCGGATCCTGGGGCCGGTGGAGGTGATGCACGATGGCCAGACGGTCGCGCCGGGCAGCCCCAAGCAGCGGGCGCTGCTGGTCAACCTGATCGTCCATCACGGCAAGGTGGTGTCCCGCGATCGCCTGATCGAGGACCTGTGGGCAGGAAGCCCGCCCTCGACCGGCCTTGGCGTGCTCCAGAACTACATATCCCAGCTGCGCAAGGTGCTGGGCACGACTGTGGTCGTCACCCGAGGCACCGGCTACCTCCTCGACGTCGACCCCGACAGTATCGACAGTGTCCGTTTCGAACGCCTGGTCGAGCAGGGCCGAACGGCGCTCCAGGCGGGTGACCCCTCGCATGCGAGCCAGGTCGTGGGCGAGGCGCTGGGGCTGTGGCGGGGACCGACGCTGGCCGACATCGCCGCCGAGGCGTTCGCGCAAGCCGAGATCAGCCGCCTCCACGAGCTGCGGGCCGTCGCCGTCGAGCTCGGGCTCGAAGCGCAGATCGCCCGCGGCCGGCACCGGGAGGCGGTCGGCGCGGGGGAAGCCGCTGTGGCCGAGCATCCGTTCCGTGAGCGGTTGTGGTGGCTGCTCATGCTGGCCCTGTACCGCTCGGGCCGCCAGGCCGACGCGCTGCGCGCCTACCAGCGGGCGCGCACCACCCTCAGGGACGAGCTCGGGTTGGAGCCGGGCAGCGAGCTGCGCGACCTCGAAGCAGCGATTCTCGACCAGCGCCGCAACCTCGATGAGCTCCTCGTCACGACCACGCCGCGCCGGCGGGTGGCACGCCATCCGCGGCCGGCCACCTCGCTGCTTGGACGGGCCGAGGAGTGGTCAGCCATCGAGGCGTTCCTCGACGGCACCGCCGACACCGCGGGTGGATTGCTGCTCCTCGTCGGCGAGCCGGGCATCGGCAAGACCCGTCTCCTCGAGGAAGCCCAGCGGCATGTGGAAGGACGCGGCGGGATCGTCATCGCCGGGCGAGGCTTCGAGGCTGAGCGCGGTCGGCCCTACGGCGTGTGGGTCGACGCCTTGCGCAGCGCGCCGCTGCCCGAGCTGGACAGGAAGCTGCGGACCGCGCTGGCGCCCCTCCTGCCTGAGCTGGGCGACGCGGCGACGCAGCTCGATGACCCGAACCGCCTCTACGACGCGGTCGCGCGCCTGCTGGGCATGCTCGCGGACAAGGTGCCGGTGGCCGTCCTCGTCGATGACGTGCAATGGCTCGACGAACCCACGTTTATGTTGTTGCACTTCGCCGTCCGCCACCTTGCCGCCAGCGTCGCGTTCGTGGCCGCGGCCCGCCCGGCGGAGCTTGACGAGAACCGCGCCAGCGCGCGCGTCGTGCAGGCACTGCGACGCGACGACGCGCTCAGCGAACTATTCGTCGGTCCGCTCACGCCTGCCAGTATCGCCCAGCTCACCGAGCCGATCGCGCCCGGTGCCGACACCGAGGAGATCGCCCGAGCCACTCACGGCAACCCGCTGTTCGCGCTCGAGATGGCACGCGCCTTGGCACGAGGCGGCGAGTCGCTCACCGGTCGCCTCGACGCGCTCATCGGTGATCGCCTGGCCCGCCTCGACGAAAGCGCCAGCGTCTTGGTTCCTTGGGCCGCCGCCTTCGGTCGCGGTGTTCCGCCCGCTGTGCTTGCCCAGCTCGTAGAACGCGAACCGGCCGAGCTGTTCGAACCGATCGGCATGTTGGAACGCCACGGCGTGCTGCGCTCCGACGACGACGGCCATGTCGACTTCGTCCACGATTTGGTTCGCCGCGCCGCCTACCAGCGGCTGTCGACCTCCCGACGCACCATGCTGCACGCCCGCATCAGCGCCGTCCTCGGGTCGCTTCCCGACCCCGACGACAGCCTCGCCGCCGAGACCGCCCGCCATGCTGACCTCGGCGCCACCAGCACCATCTGCGCGGCCGCCTGCATCCGCGCCGCCCGACGATGTCTCCGCGTGCTCGCCTACGCCGACGCCGAGCGGCTCGTCGCTCTCGGCCGCAGCCACGCTCGACGCCTCGCCGCCACCGAGCGCGTCACCACCGAGCTCGACCTCATCCGCGTCCTGCTCCACCCCGGCGTCCGTCTGCGCGACCCCGGTGAACTGACCCGCGACTTGACCGATCTCTGCGCTGAGGCGCAACGACTCGGTCTGGACGCCGAGCTGTCGGGAGGCCTCAGCCTCCTCGCCCGCGCCTATCACTGGGGCTGGGGCGACATCCCCCGGGCCCGCGCCCTCATGGAACGAGCCACCCAACTCATCGAATCGGCCCGTGAACCGAACCTCGAGCCCCTGCTCGAGGGTGCGCGCTGCCTGGCCTACCTCGAGATGGACATGGACCGCACCGCCTGCCTGTTTGACGAGCTCGCCGCCCTCCACACCCTCGCCGCGCAGTCAGTCCAGTACCAGTGGGGCCTCGGGCTGGTCCAGGCGTGGCGCGGCGACGTCCCCTCCGCCCGCGCCGCACTCGGCCGGGCCATCGAGCTCGCCTCGGTGCGCGGTGACCACTGGGCGACCTTCGAATGCACCGCCCGTCTCGCACTGCTCGAACTCGAAACCGGCGACATCCAAGCCGCAGGCTCCCTGGCTGATCCGCTCGCGCCCCTTGCCGCCAAGCTCGGCGAGGGCAGCGAACGGCCCTACGCGACCGCCATCTCGGCGCTCATCGCCGTGGCCCGCCACGAGCACGGCGCTTTCGCCGATCTCGACCGGGCCATCAACGACCTGGAGCGTATCGACGCCCGCTTCCTCGTTCCTGACCTTCACGGCATCGCCGCCGAACTCCGCTACCGGGCCGGCGACCTCGACGCCGCCCACAACAGAGCCATCCTCGCCGCACGCCTCGCCGACAATGTGGTTCGGCCATTCGAAACGGCGCGCGCCCACGCGCTACTGGCCTGCATCACCGCCCAAAAAGGCGACCCCGACCGCTCCGGCGCGCACCTCCGGGCAGTCGACGATGCCTCGGGCGGCCTCCCCGGCCACGTGAAAGAATTACGACAGGAAGCCGAGCGGCTCCTCGCCGCTCGGCGCTGGGACCAAGGAGACGACGACACGTGGCCGTGATCATGGTGGAAGAACGGTTCGATCCCCCCATCGACCTCAGTCAAGGAAGCCCGGTCGCCGACAAAGTCTCACCCTGCCTACCCGTCTACGACGTCACCTGGCTCAGCTCCTACATCGCCAGCGACGGCACCCGCTGCGTCTGCGTCTACGAAGCCGAGAACGCCGAAGCCGTTCGCCGCGTCTACCGCACCGCCGGCGTCCCCTTCGAAAACGTCTGGGCCGCCAACCCGCTGCACCGCTCCGAAGCACCCTGACCCCCGTGCTCGAAGACCTCATGGGCGTGACCATGAAACCGCGCCGTGGACCGTCCAGGTCGCGGGTTCAAAATCGGTCAACGGAAACGCCCCCGACGCCGCTAACCCTGACAAGCTCGAACGGCCGAGTGGCCCCCTAGATCTTCGAGCTCAATACCCACGGGTCACGCCTGAGCTGTGTGGGCGGCTAACCGTCAGATCTCGGATTCGACCAACTCTTCCGGGCGGCGCAGACCCGAGGCGACCAGACGCTGGAGTTGACGACGAATGATATTCGGTGCGTTTATCGCCCGCGTGCCAGATTCACGCCTGGCAAACGCCGACCCGGATGGGTGCCCGGTTGTCATCCAGCGCCCGCCAGCCAGTCGACCAGCTTGCCGGTCGCATCGGTGTCGACGGTGACCGTCGTGGGAACGGTTCGCCCGGCGCAGAAACCGGGCAACGAGACCACCACCGGATCTCGCGGGCTACTACCACGTCCACTCATGAAGGTGGGTTAACCGCTAACGGAGCGTTGTGCCACTCATCCAAGGCCACCGTTCAACGGCATAACTGCCGGTAGAGCCGACGATCGTTTTTGGTGACTACAGCGGCGCCAGTGGACGTGAGTTCGCGTCACATCTCGTGTCACGCAGCCCGCCGGCCCGACTGTACGGCGGCCGCGGTTCGCCGGCGGTTTGGGTCTTTGAGAGCGGTGTACGTTCTCTGGCCCGGTTCTCCCGCGAGAGCGAGGGGTGGCCACCCGAGATCCCGGATGCGGCGAGGTGATCTATCTCAGGTACGTGGCGGTCAGTGAACCGCCAGCGTCTCCGGTGTTCACAACGCCTACCGGCTCGATGAGCATCGCATGTGCCTCACCTTTGGCGATCGGGCAGTGCTCGATCCCGCGGGGCACGACGAACAGCTGGCCAGGGCGCAGGTGCACGTTTCCATCTCGTAGCTGGATGGTGAGCTCGCCGTCGATCACCAGAAACAGCTCGTCGGTGTCTGCGTGACTGTGCCAGACGAACTCACCCTCGACCTTAACCACCTTGATCTCGTAATCGTTGAGCCGAGCAACGACCTTTGGCGACCAACGCTCGGAAAACAGGGACAGCTTCTCGGCAAGGTCGACCGGGTGAGGTGGCATCTGCGCATTCTGGCACAGACGGTCGACGCCGAGACGATCATGTACACTGTTCGGGCAGGCCTCACGGGCAGGACCGGCACTGTGTTTAGTGACAGTGGTCGCCGGGTGCGTAATTCTTCACATGCTTCCGGCCTGAAGCTGGGGTCGAGTGGTGCTTTTGCCGGCGCTGGTATCGGTGAATAGCGTGTCCACTTCGACGCCGTCGAGCTGCCGTTCGGGGTTCTGCCCCCCAGAGAACTCATGCGGATGTAGCCGACGCGCTGTCCGCTGGTTGATCTATGATCAGCCCCTGGCACGCCACTGACCTGGACCCCATGACGGGTTGACTGCTTGGTGTGATCCCCAGGGTTACCGGCATCGTTCTCCCACGGTGATCCTCTGACACATAGGGAACCAAATACGCATTTCCAGCTTGGCGACGGGATAGTGCGCTATTCAACACTCACTTACTCATGCTCCGATGGTGACGATCAACCACTGCACTGCGACCATACTATTGCAACAAGTGTTCTACCTTATTACCCGGTCGCTTTCGGCGTCTAACATTTTGACGATTTTCTCGTACTGGAGGGTCGCGGAGGCGCGGGTCCGGTCGACGGCCACTACTCCGAGTCGACCGATCTCCAACGCACCCAACATGTAGAAGGCCGCCCCATCTCTGGTCGCGCCGCGGTAGTGCAGGCCGTTGCGCAGTGCTGCATCCACCACGTCACTCGGTTCGAGCACGCGGTAGCGGTCGTGCTGCAGCCGGTCCGTTGCGAAAAAACACCGTGCTTCGCCGTCCGGCTCCAGATAGTTCCCCGACTGGGCGTCGACCTCGCCTTCGACGAGGCCGTGCAGCAAGAAGTACGGTGCGGTGCCGCCGCCCATCCGCAGGTTGATCTCAAGCCCGTAGTGCTGCCATCCAGTCGCGGTGCGCGCCGAGAGGAAGTCGACGCTCAGGAGCCCGATGACCGACTTGGCGGCCAGAGCCTTTCCCACGCGCAGCGCCAGCTCCTGAATTTCCCCGCGGTATTCGGTGTCGGCGGGGAAGGTGCCGCCGATGTAGATCTGATTCGCCGCGCCGGAGAGCAGCTGGTCCTGAGTGGACAGAACGCGCGCCGTACCGGCCGGGGAGATCAGTAGCTGCGCCGAGGGCGACCGTGTCTCGCTTGCGGTCACGAACCGTTCGACAACGGCTCCCATTGAGACCAGTTTCGCCTGGTAGTGCTCCCATGAGTCGGGTGGCGAGGCGAAGACGGCTCGACGGGGCAACTCACTCGCGATCCACCTGCGCAGCCCGATTTGGGGTGCGCCGTCGAACGAGAAGAGCACATTTCCGCCGGCCCCGAAGCTGTCATTGAGTTTGATCATTGCTTGCCGCAGGCCCGGGTCACGGGTCCGCAACGTGGCCAAGGCGTCCGCTACGTCGTGCTCGTCCCGCAGGTCCTCGTAACCGTCCGCGACGGTGACTCCGGACTCTGCGAATACCCGGCGGGAACCGCTTTTGCTGCCCAAGTGTGACAGCTCGGGGTCGGCGGCGTACAGCGGTATGCCGAGTTGCACAGCAAGCTCACGTTCGAAGGGAGAACCGTTGAAGGCGAGTAGGCAGGCGTCGAATGGGTCGACTATCTCCTGCCGAATTGCCTGGACGAGATCCGGCCTGCGCAGGATTTTCTCGGTGAGCGGCGCTGGTTCACGGTCAGCACAGTCGAACAATGTCAGCCTGCGCCGGCCATGCCAGTTCGGCAGTGAGGAGACCAGGTCGAGGGCGTATTCCAGGATGGTCGGGGCCAGTTTGTCGCTGGTGACATAGACGACCCGGGTCTCGGGCCGGCGAAGTAGCTGTAAGAAGACGAGCAACCGCTCCTCGTAGTGCCGTACCCCGGGGATTTTCGCCAGCCCGGCATGGTCCAGCGTCATACTCGGCAGGACCACGATCGTACCTGGCCGCCTGTCACCGATCGGATCGAACGGATCCTGCAACCGACGCTGAAGGCGATGAAAACTCAGTGCCGGAGATCTCCCGCCTTCGAACATGATGTCGGTGCCCTCTCTGATCGCTGGCCTTCCCAGACTCAGGCTGTCGAGTTGGTGGCCTCGTCGATCTCCAGCCGGGCAATGATGTCGCGCATCACCTCGCTCGGGCCGGCCGCGATGGTGGCTGCCCGGGCGTCGCGGAAGGCCCTGGCTACCTCGGTGTTGTCGAGGTAGCCATGTGCACCGTGTAACTGCAGGCACGTGTCAGCCATACGGGTGGCAAGCTCGGTCGCACAGAGCTTGGCCATGGAGCATTCCCGCACGGATCCCAGGTCGTCGGACTGGTATCGCCAGACGGCATGGTAGACAAGCTCGCGGGCGGCGGCGAGGTTCGTGGCAAGGTCGGCGACCTGGTGGCGTATGGCCTGCAAGTCGGCCAGCCTGGCGCCGAAGGCACTGCGACTCACCAGGTGTTCGCGGGTCAGCTGCAGGCTCCGGTCGGCGCCGCCAAGCGCGAGGACCGCCGCGACCACACGTTCGAGCTGGAACCCCCGCATGAGCTGGTAGAAGCCGCTGTTGAGACGGCCGACGACCTGGTCGAGGGGCACGCGCACGGCCTCGAAGCACAGGGTCGCCGGATCTGCACCGCGCCAACCAACCGGTTCGGTCCGGTCGATCGTGATACCGGGACGATCAGCATCGACCACGAACAGCGAGAGCCCCGCCGCACCGCGACCGCCGCCGGATGCAACGCCAGACCGGGCGCCGCTGCGGGCGAGGACCACGTAGAAGTCTGCCGAGGAGCCGTTGCTCACCATGCTTTTGGTTCCGTGGAGGACAAAGTGGTCCGCCTGCTCGTGCACCGTGCTGGTAAGGCCGGCGAGGTCTGACCCCGCCCCGGGCTCGGTGACGGCCAGCGCGGCGATCTTGTCACCAGCGACGGCCGGGGCCAGGTAGTGCTGGCGCAGCGCGGCGTTGCCGGAGCGGGCGAGGTAGTAGGTCGCCATGTATGCGTGCACCGAGACCGCCGCCCGCAGGCCGCCGTAACCGATGCGACCCAACTCCTCCAGGAAGACCACCGAGGAGAACAGGTCCTGGGCGCTACCGCCGACGTCGCGGGAATGTAGCAGCCCCAGTAGTCCCCGCTCACCGAAAGATTTCCACGCTTCCCGCGGCAATCGCCGTCGCGCCTCCCAACCGGGGGCGAACGGCACAACGGCCTCCGCCAGGAAATCCCGTACTTCCAGGCGGAATCGCTGATGTTGCTCGGTGAGGTAAATCGACTCCACACGCACCGTCCCGTCTAGCAGACCTCTGTCAAGGCCGCCGTCAGCTCGGCGGCCAGGAGCTCGAGAAAGGCACCGTCACCGGAACGGACAAAGAAATGGTCACCGGCGAGAACGTAAATCTTAAACGATCCGACGAAACGGGACCAACGATGTGTGCTCCAGGGTGGCGCGACGGTGTCGTCCCGGCCGGCGAACGCTGTCGCGGGGACCTGCACCCGGGTGGGCGCGACCGGTGGCCAGGTCTCTGCGAGGGTGAGATCGGCCCGCATCAACGGCCGCACGAACCTCATCATCCGCCGGTCAGCGAGCACCTCCGGCGGGGTGCTAGCGACCAGGGACAGGTTGCGGGTGAACGCGTCATCCGGCAACCGGTGGATGGCTGGGAGCAGCAGCGGCACGTCCGGCGCCCGGCACCCGGCAAGCAGTAGCCGGTGCGGCGCGGCGCTAGCACCAGCTGTTAGCCGCCGGGTCAGTTCGTAAGCCATCATCGCACCCAGACTGTGCCCGAACAGGGCGAACGGACGGTCTACCACCGCGCTCACCACCTGACCCAGACAGTGCAGCAACTCGTCCCAGTCGTCGTAGGGTCGCTCGCCGATCCGGGTCTGTCGCCCAGGCAACCGCACGGCGAGCAGCTCCACCTCCGCCGGCAGCGTCTCGGCCCACCGGTGAAAGGCCGACGGGCTACCGCCGGCGTGCGGAAAGCACAGCAGCAGCAGCCGGGCGTGGGGACGCGGAAGCGGTCGCCACAGCCAGCGCTCCGGTCGGAGCATGTCCGCACCGGACTCGCCAGACTTACCGGTCATCCCGGCTCCAGACCACGCCCACGCTAGCCGGAGTCATTCCCGTCCCGGGATTGCAGTGCACCGGCGATGGCATCTGCCAGGTCACCGAAGCGGGTGGTCGTGAAGATGAGGTCTGGCTCGATGATCTCCGCTCCCAGTTGATTCTCGATCTTCGCCAAGAGCCGCACCGCGGTGAGTGAGCCGCCGCCCAGATCGAAGAAATCGGCATCGGGTGTGTCCGAGCCGGCGCCGAATAGTGCTGTCCAAGCGCTGGACAGCACCGCCGACGCACGCCCGGTCAGGGCGGATGTCCGCGTCTCGGCTGGCGCGTTGACGCCGTCGATTCGGGCCACCCAGACGATGTCATCGGGCAGCGGGAGGTCGGGCAGCTGCTGGGTGGCGAACGCGCGAAGCTCGGCGTTCAACGCGGCCCGGGTCTGCGCCGGTCGGGATTCGACAAGCACCGGCGGCCGGGCGCCGGGCCGGCGAGCGTAAACGGTGTGACACGGCGTCAGTTCCAGCCGCCGGTCCTGTTCGTGGACCGTGTCGAAGCCGCGTGCCGTCAACTGGTCCAGGACAGCCCGCAGCCGACCGTGTAGATCGTGCACTTCCAGGGCGATCTGGTCGATTTTCTCCCAGGTGGCGGGGTCGATGCCGGCGAGCACGTCGGCCTCAGCCTTCTCCACATCGATCTTCAGCAGGTCGATCCGGTCGATCCCGTGCGCGGCGACGACCTCAGCCAAGGTGGTCAACTGGCAGCGGCGCGGCTCCGCCCTCATCCTGTCGTCCACCAGCCGATCAAACTGCGCTCCCAGCTCCGCGTCCGGCGCGGTGCGCAGGTAGGAACGCAGCACCGCGCGGTCCTCCTCGGCGTCGCCGTAGATCCCGGACATGAGTGTGTTGTTCGGGTAGTAGGAGAATCCGACCTCGCCAGTGCGACTGCCGAGACCGCAGTTCAGCACCGTGACGTCGACACCGTGGAGTTCAGCGTTGATCGACACCGCGTGGGCGAGCTCGGCCACCGGTTCCACCGCGATGATCCGGGCGCCGGTGGAGCGTTGAGCGGCCAGCAGGGTAAACATGCCGATATTCGCACCGACATCCACCACCACTGGGTCGGTGGGAAGCCCGATACCGTGCCGGAGATAGGCATTCTCTACGAAGATCTCGCGGTAGAGAAAGTCCGTCTCAGTCCGGTTGAGCTGTGCAACCAGTAGCTCCCCCGCTGGCTCGTGCAGGGACAAACCTGCTAGTGATCCGGCCGCGGCCATCCGGCACGCCCGGTGCACGACCGTGGCATGCCGATGGTCCGGCACGAGATAGGCGATCAACCGGTCGCTCCCGTGGACCGCGGCGGCGGCGACCGAGGGATGGCGCGTCAGTTCGGTCGCGATCCGCTGGCCGATCTGTTGGTCAACCCGCCCGCTCACGTCGCTGCCCGCTGTGCCTGGTCGACGAAGGCTCTGGCGAGCGTAATCAGTTCCGGGGCCGCGTCGAACGCCGCGAGATGATCACCCCGGGGCAACAGTTCTAACCGCGCACCTGGTATACGCGACGCGACGAAGACCGACCCCTCGGGATGGGCGGTGGTGTCGGCCATGCTGCTGACGACCAGCGTCGGGACATCGATTCGGGCCAGTAGCGGCCGGCAGTCGGTGGTCATGATCGCGCCATTGAGCCGCCCGTAGCGGTAGAGCAACTCCGCGCTGGCGTAGGGATAGATCAGCTCATGGGCGATGTCGGCACGCAGGTTCTCCAGCGTGGCCGGGCGGCGCAGCATCGCGTGCAAGCCAGCCGCGCGTTGTCGTTGGCGGCCTGCCATGAGCATGAGGGACTGGACGTCGTGCTGGTGGCTGGTCTTGGGTACTTCGGGACCCAACTCGTAGTCACCGTGCCAGAGGCTCAGCGAGCGGATCCGGGCGGACCTGGCGGCGAGTGCCACGGCGGCGCCCCCGCACAGCCCGACGACGTGCGCTGCCTCGACATCGAAGACGTCCAACACGGCATGCAGGTCGTCGGCTTGGGTCGCCACGTCATACCCGCGCTGGTCGAACTCCTCGTCCAGAGCTTCCCCTGCGGGGAACATCCCCCGGCTCTCCCAGGTGAGTACCCGGAAGCGGTCGCCCAACCCGATCATCCATCGCCGGAGGAGACCGACGGGCATACCGCAGGCCGACACGAGCACCACCACCGGGCCGTCGGAAGGACCGACGGCGTAGCAGCGCAGCGTCGAGCCGTCCGGGGCAGCCGCGACAGTCATGGCGGGCAGGCCGCGCCGCGCCTGCCCGACCGCGGCGGCGATAAGGGCGTCGGACGCACCGCGGAAGCTCACCGACCGGTCCAACAGCGTGGCCAGGCCGAGCCGATTGCTGATCGTCAGCTCCGCGGCCACCAGCTCTGACGGATCAGCCACCACCCGCAGAGCGCGCACGCCCAGCGCCCAAACCAGCCGGTCGATCAGGGTCTGCACCACCTCTAGATCAGCGGGCAGTTCAGTACCCAGCCCCAGCGGCGCCACCCGCGGCGCAGGGTCCAGCGCAGCGCTCAACGCTCCGACCTCGATCAGCGCCGATGCCAGCTGGGCCAGCCTCGTCTCCGGCTCCTCGCCCGCGCGCTGGCCTGCGGCGGGAGACAGTCCGCACACTGTTGATACCGATTCCGGCATCGCTACCTCCGGTGGGCGACGAATCGGTCGCCCCGGGTTGTGTGGGTGGCAATCCGGTTACCGGGGTACTCGTTTCGCCCGCGAACGACCACGGACCCATAACGTTCGAGGCTGACCCGGCCGCCGTATTCCTCGACGACGTCGGTGTCAGGATAGACTCGTACCGAGCTGGGCACATATCGTGCAGCGAATCCCAGGCGCATGTCGTTGGTCTTTCCGCTGTGTGGATGAGAGGCGTGCATCAGCGTCGACCAGAACATGATGAACTGGCCGGCCGCCATCTCCATGGAGACGGCGCGGGTCTCGTCAGGCTTCCAGCCCGGATCAATCTGCAGTTCCCGATAGTCGTACCCAAAAAATCCCCGTCGAGCACCTTCCTTCTCCACCGAATTCACCGTGGTCGGATCGTAGTGCATTCGCTTGGTCTCGTCGTAGAACATCGTCCGGTGGGTGCTCGGGATGAATTGCAGGCAACCCATATCGATTGACGCCTCGGTGAATGCGCACCACACGGTGATAGTGCCACCGAATTCCGTGTCCTGCGGCCATACGATCTGCGGACTGCCGGATGCGTTCGCGAACGTGTCGGCCTGGTGCCAGTCGGTGCCCTCGTCGCCTGGGTACTTGGGGAAGAACTCGGTTCGCCAGCACAACACGTTCGGGCCGAGCACAGAGGCGACCCGATCGACGATCTCCGAGCGGCAGATGTGATCGGCAAGGAACGTGTTGTCCAAGTGCCGGTCGTAGTTCGCGATGTTGGTGACACCCGACTTGGCGGCAGTGTCTTGGTAGACCGCGGCGCTGCGGTCCATGAGCCGAACACGCTCGCGGCGCCAGATCCGCTTGATCTCGGCCGGTTCGTATAGGGTGAACGGTCCTGCATATCCGCGCCGGTGAAACTCGGCGAGCTCGTCAGCGGTACACGAGAAGTCCACCATCTGGGAGTCCTGGGTTGACATATACCTGTTACCTCCAAAGCTACCGGCCTACGATGTCGGGGCATCCAGTTCGAGGGCGAGTGAGCGAACGGTGGCCTCTTCGATGAGCATCTCGATGTCGATATCCGCACCGAAGCTCGCGTTCACTCGGTCGAGCATCCGAACCAGGGTCAGCGAAGTCCCGCCCAGGTCGAAGAAGTCCTCGTCGGGTCCGACAGCTGACAGGTTCAAGATGTCAGCCCACACCGCGGCGACCTTGGACTGGATCTGGGTAAGCGTCGGCTGGTCAATCTGCTCGCGCCGGGTTAGCGGAGTCGGTAGGGCGGTCCTGTCGACCTTTCCGTTGACGGTCAGCGGCAGGGCGGGGATCGATACGAACGCCGAGGGACGCAGATAGGACGGTAGTCCCGCCATCTCGTCCGCTAGCTTCGTTCGGATGCTCTCGGCCCATCCCGGATCGACGCGAGAGTCGCTTGGTACCAGGTAAGCGACTAATCGCACGTCGCCGTCGCCGTAATCACGCGGGACCACCACGCTGGCGGCCACCTGGGGGTGAGTTTCGAGAACGATCTCGATCTCCCTGGGCTCAATCCGGAAACCCCGGACCTTAAGCTGCTCATCGACCCGGCCGACATAGTGGTATTCCCCGTTCTGGTCGGCAAATACCAGGTCACCGGTTCGATAAACTCGGTTCCCATCAGCAAGCGGGTGCGCGAAAAACCGCTCAGCGGTGATGTCCGCGCGGTGAAGGTAGCCACGGCTCACGCCCGCGCCACTGATGTACAGCTCGCCGGCCTCCCCAGCCGTCGTTGGTTCACCGGCCTCGTTGAGGACCAGGAAGCGCAGGTCGGGCAACGGCACACCGATCGGGCTCAGGTCTGACCGGACCAGGTCCACGCGTTGAATCGGCCGGAACGAGGCGTGCACCGTGGTCTCCGTGATGCCGTACATGTTCACCAGCGCAGGTCGCTCGTCGCCGCGCCGGTCTATCCACCCGGCGAGCATGCCGACATTAAGCCGCTCGCCACCAAAGACCACCAGCCGCAGGTGCTCCGGACCTGGATCGGTGGCACCTCGGTCAGCCGCGTCCAGCTGACGGAACGCAGATGGTGTCTGGTTCAGCACAGTGACCTGCTCGCGCCGCAACAGGGCGCGGAAACCAAGTGGGGACCGGCAAGTCTCGTCCGACACTACGACCAACCGGCCGCCGAACAGCAGCGCGCCCCAGATTTCCCACACCGAGAAGTCGAACGCGACGGAGTGAAACATAGTCCAGACGTCGTGCCCGCCGAAACGGAACCACTGTTGAGTGACCTCGAACAGGCGTACCACGTGCCGATGCTCAACGAGGACGCCCTTCGGGGTTCCCGTGGAACCTGACGTGTAGATCACGTAGGCGAGATCCGTAGGCGCGCGCTCGGCCGCAGGTGCCCACCCACGGTCGATCCGCCCCTGCTCCCGCCGAGCGGCGTCCGAGTCGGAATCGGCCAGCACCAGCACGACGGATCGTTCCGTGACCCGCTCGGCCAGCGAAGCCGGTGTGACGACAATCCCGGCGCCGCTGTCGCGCAGCAACCAGTTGACCCGCGGCGCGGGGGTGCTCGCATCGATGGGGAGATACCCGCCGCCAGCCTTGAGGATTCCCAGCATCCCCACGATAAGGTCGATTCCGCGGTCGACGTACAACGCCACTAGGACATTCGGCGCGACACCGAGGCCGGCCAGACGGCGGGCCAGCGCATCGGCGCGGCTATCAATGTCCGAATACGTCGCGGTTTCACCGTCGTACACGACTGCTGTCCGGCCCGGACAGGACCGTGCTCTGGCTTCGAAGATCTGGTCCAGCCGACCCGCCCCAAAGCCAAGATCGACTTCTGTTACGATTTCATCCGACCCTGCATAATCACGGTCTATCACGGCCTCCCCCACTACGCCGCAGGTGCGTCAACAACCCCGACAACAAGACGACTGAAGCATCGACGACCTAGATCACGTTACGACGAAACCACAGGGAACTAGGTCGCGATACCGCTAAGAGGATGATGATCCGCCCAGCTCTGGACTACACTCCGTGTTGACGCTCCTCAGATTCACCGTCGTCGGGATACGAAAGTCCTGGTTATACTCGACGGCCCACGACTTAGCTTTTAACGCCACCCCATACCGGCCGCGAAATACGTGCCGTCGGAACAGTAGCGGTTCGTCGCGTCGGTTACTTGCACCGCCAAGCAACCCAGACACATTGCGACTGCAGAGTCAACGAGGCCTGATCACGTGACATGCACGAATGTTCCGGTGAACAAGATGTCAAACGAGGTCGGACGCACAGCCACGGCCCCAGCAAACGGGTTGTTCACATCGACGATGAAAAACATCGTGGCTATCAAGAAAGCGGCGAAGACACCGTACAGTAATAGATTTCGCCGCCCCTTCAACAGGCCGATGTAGGGAATGGCCAGCAAGATAAGACCCACGAGTACGATCAGACCCGCGATAAGTATCGGGGGCACGCCTCCAGCGGTGGCAGCGTCCAACCGGGCCCGTCTGGCCGCGAACAGATTCGACACCTGAGCCAGCTCACTGCCGTAGACGGCCTTCTCGATAGGCGTGTTCGGTTGGAAACTTTGGATGTCTTCTCGGATCGCCCGCACCGCCGCCGAGGCCTGCTCGCTGGACTTGTGCTGGCCAAGAAGCGGCCATTCCTGCTCGACGACCATCGTCGTGTACGCACGAAGCAGCCCCTGAAGCCGACTATGTTCAGGTTCGGACAGTGCGTGGGCATACCAGTAGAGCTCTCCGACGCTGTTGGCCTCGGTAGCGGCGGCGGCCCTGGCTGCCGCCAGCGTCGAGGTCGCCTGGGACACGGTCAGACCCAGGACAAAGGCGAAGATCAAGATTATGCCCGAGACCATCGTGCCTACCGGAGCTTCCCCAGTAGGGAGGAGTCGCTCGGGGACTACCCGCAAGACACCCCAGACTAGGGCCGCCAATGCGAAGCCCAGTATCAACCCCGGCGCCAGTATCGTCACAAAGCCCACGGCCAACAACCCCTCCTTCACGGAAACACGCGGGTATAGAGTCACGGAAACCTTATTAGGACCCAATACCGGGAATCTGCGAGGCGCGCCAAAGGGCTGACCAAGAACCTCGAAGGAGTCCTCCACCAGGCAATACGGCGACTTCCAATACACGCCGGTAGATCCATCACCACGTGCGTCACACCCAGATACCAGCCAGTCCCAGAGTTCCAACGGTCCAGCGTGATCCTGGACTCGATCACTGGGGTGGGGCGGAGCGGCTGAGGTGATCCTGGCGGGCGGCTCCATGCCCTAGTCAGCGGGAGTCTGCCCATGCTCGATGACGATCCAGTGGTGGTCCCACAGCAACCGGCGGGCTCTGAATGATCATCGGAGTGAGTGAGCGGTCGGGTTCGGTGAGTGACCGTGGGCGAGGAAGGCGAGAATTGGACATGGCCTGACCGCACCTCGAACTACGTTAAATAATGATTTCTGAAAAATTAGCTCGTCTCGGCATGCCCGGTCTGCCGCTGTCCCAGGCCATCGAGGTGTACCTGGCCTGGGTCGAACTTGACCGCCACGCCTCGACCGGCACCGGGGCGACCTGCGGCTGTTCAGCGACTTCGTCGGCGGCGACGCCGGCATTCCGAACATCGCCGAACTGGACCGCGACATCCTCCGTGGTTATCAGCCCCACCTCCCCCGGGCGCGCACCCGCCCCAAAGGCGCCTGGCGGCCGCTGGCCATCTCCACCCACTCCCGCCGCCTCGTGGCGCTGCGCAGCTGGTCGGCCAATCGGCCCGTTGATCGATTAGTCGGTATCCGGCGCTCTGGCGCCGGTCGTGATCACCGGATGTGATCGCAGCGGGATCGAGGGCCCGGGTCCTTTACGGTCAGGGGGCCCGACAACTTTGCCGCCGATCGCGCCGCGGGGCGACAGGGTGTCGGCGCCGGATTTCCTCGTCTGCGGGCCAGGGAGCTCCGGACTGCTCGTAAACCCGGCGGTAGTCCTCGATCGACGGGACACCGTGGCGGGCCACCATCCGCGCGACTATCGCCATTGCACGCTCATCGTCGCGGGCGTCTGGTGGCGCCAAAGGCAGTAGGCCATCCCCGTCGAGCTGCGGCTGTATCCCAGCGAGCAACGGTAGTCAGTGGCGTGTGCCATCGAGAAAGCTTCACAGCGACGACCGGAACGGCTCACCGGCACCCCGCACCTGCGGCACGGCCACCTCGATCGCGCCCTGCGCAGTGCGCACCCGACCCGGGCTCATACCCATTGCGTGATCCCGTCTGGCCCTCGGCACGCCGCTCATAGCGGCCGCGGCCACCCAAATAGTCTGCCTGCTCGCCCCTCCAGCAGCTCCTGCACCACCAACCCCGTCACCGTCTCCACCAGCGCGGACACGATATTCGACCCACGGCCTATCCCACCGGTAAGCAACTCTTGCAACTGCTCACGAGCGATCACAGACGGCGCTACCCCTCCCATCGGCCTGCTCCTCTCGTCGGTCCAAGACACCCGACATGAACCCTCTATAGTGATCGTTTTTGTGACTACAGCGGCGCCAGCGGACGTGAGTTCGCGTCACAACTCGTGTCACGCCGTCCGCACTGGCGCGGTGATCTTCAGATGGATCCGATCGGCTACTACGGCACGGATCGCGTCGGTACCCGCGCAAGGACAGCGCCAGAAGAGTGCGTAGTGCGCCGATCGGTAGCTGGCATGGTGTAGTTCGGGGGCCGGGGGCCCGCCCGCGAGGAGCCACGAATGGAAAAGCCCCGTGAAGCTGCCGGGTCGGGGGTCCGACAGCCTCACGGGGCTCTACTCGTCTTGTCGCAGCGACTTATGGCGGTGTTGCAGATCTTCCAATTATTCACTAATCAGTATGAACGCGCCCCCGCGTAAACACG
>DASUII010000370.1:0-20994 GCA_036279835.1 Pseudonocardiaceae bacterium | reverse complement strand
CCCAGCAAGAACGGCAGCAGGCACGACGAGGACAAGCGTGACTGATGCCAGCGTGCTTGTCGCCGAGCTGAAGGTGACCTCGCAGTGGCGTGCGGCTTTCGGCAGCGTTCCCCGGCACATTTTCCTTCCCAGCAAATCGTGGGTGCCGGATGAGCACGGCGACATGATCCCGATCGATCGGGATCAGGATATTGAGCGCTGGATGGGGCTGGCGTATTCCGATATTTACTTTGTCACCCAGGTCGATGACGGAGTCACCAGCTGGCCAGATGATGGGAAGGCGTCCAGCAGCTCGTCGATGCCCAGCGTCATGCTCACCATGCTCGACGCGCTGGATGTGGAAGACCGGATGCGCGTATTGGAAATCGGCACTGGCACCGGTTACAACGCCGCGCTGCTGAGTCACCGACTCGGGGCAGACCGCGTCACCACGGTGGAAGTGGATCCCGGTGTGGCGGCCACCGCGGCGAGCAGTCTGAAGATCGCGGGTCATCCCGTCACCGTCGTGTGTGGGGACGGGGCCATGGGGTACGCGCGTGGAGCGCCTTATGACCGGGTGCTGGCCACCTGCGCGGTGATCGGTGAGGTTCCGTATTCGTGGATCGAGCAAACCAGTCCGGGCGGCCTGGTGGTGGCTCCCTGGGGGACTCCTTACCGGCGCAGCGCTCTGCTGCGGCTGCGGGTCTCAGAGCACGGGACGGCCTGTGGTCGGTTCGTCGAAGGTGTGTATTTGTCGTTCATGCCGATGCGGGCACAACGGATGGCGTATTTGCCAGACGACCCGGAGAATGACCCGGACGCGATCACCACGACCGCGTTGAGTCCGGCCGAATTACGCCAGACGGCACTGGTGTTCGACGGTTCGTTCGCGATCGGGTTGCGAGTGCCGCAGTGCCGGACCTGGTATGAGACCGACGACGAGCACGGCTACTGGCACACCATCGGTTTCGCCGACGCCGAGTCAGGGTCGTTCGCGATCCTCAACGCTGACCCGAACGAGCCGGACATCGTGATCAAGCAGTGGGGATCGCGGCGGTTGTGGGACGAAGTCGAAGCCGCGTACCAGTGGTGGGTTAGCGAAGGCCGGCCCAGCCACGACCGGTTCGGCATATCCGTCGGGCCTGGCGGCCAGTCGGTCTGGCTCGATGATCCCAGCCGGCCCGTGCTCACTCGGTGAATGTCCAGGGTGGACCACGGCTGTTTTCAAGATCGTATAGATTGCCCCCCACACCCATTGCACCGGGCTGGCCCGCCAATTGGAACCATTTGCAGCTTTCTGCTGGCCGCGGACCGCCAAATGGAACCTTTACGCAGTTCCAAGGACTCGGAACACTGTGCCCGGTCGGATCCGGACGGCATCGCGCGGCTCGCAGCCGCTGTTCCGGCAGCGAGGGTGATCACCCGGCCGGCCCGCTGAGCCCCACTCCTGGCGCTCTCCCGTTCCCGAGCTCCACAGGAGAGCTGTTCGATCAACGTCAGACAGCTCTGCTGTGGAGTTCGGGAAGAGGAGGGCGCTCACGAAGGCTCATTCGGTGAATGTCCAGAGTGGGCTGACGATGGCGCAGCGGTCTCGTTGTAGCAGGGTGGCCGCCCACAGGTCACTGGCCAGTTCCGCGGGATCGGGGCCCCGGCCGTGCACCGCCATCAACCCGCAGGCCGCCTGGGCCAGCGGCTCGTCGAGCCGGCTGCCGCACGGACCCTGGCGGTCCAGCCGGCACACCAGCGGGCCGCCCGGCACCTCCGGCCCGGTCAGCATCATGCCGTCACCGCAGCGGGCAATCGCAGCAGTGAGACCTGCGCCGACGAGGTGCCCGCGCAGGATCCGCTCCGGCACCCACCGCTCGGGCGCCGGCGTTGGCACGGTCCTGGGGTTGTGCGGGGCTGGGCGTGCTGCAGCTTGGCTAGCCTCACCTTCCACGGTGAGGTAGTCGCTGCATCGCCTGCCGAAGTTCCCCGCAGTCGGCCACCGGCGCATCGGCGGAGTCGAGTGAACCGCCGGTGCGGCCGTGGTGCTCGACATGCCGCTGCACCCACGCGTCGACCTCCGACCACGTGGTGTCCAGCCACGTCGACAGCGCGGCTGCCTCGCGCGGGACCGTGGCGGCAGGCGCGAGCGCGGTGCGGATGACCAGCGCGCGGTGCACCGGCAGCTGCGACCAAGGCCGGTCCCGTCCGTCTCGGGCGAAGCCCGTGTGAGCGAGTACGAGGACGTCGGCGGTCGGCGCTCCGGTCAGCGCCGCCAGCACGCCGCCGAGGTGCGGTGGCAGCGTGTAGGTGCGTTCTCGGGCGCGCTGCGCTGCGTAGGCACTGCGGGCGGTCAGTGCCGCCACCGCGGCCCGCCACCGTGGCCGGCTGAAATTGCCGCCCTCAGGGAACAGCAGCAGCGCATCGCCGGTGGACATCGAGCCGGCGAGGGTATGGATGCATCCGCGGGCGCGGCGCCGGTTGGACCCGACGAAGCACAGTGGCAGTCGATCGCCGGCGAGGTCGAGGGTGGGTTCCAGCCGCAGCACGCACTTGAGCACGACGTGCAGCCGCAACTGGTACTGCACCACCAGCAGCCAGGCGATGAACAGCGAGTCCCCGGGGCCGCAGTGCCGCGCGAGTACCACCAGGCCCTGAGACGTCGAAAGCTGCTCCCTGGTGGCGGACCCGGCCTCTAGCTCCACCCGCACATCGAGGATTCGCCGGACCGAGCGGTACGCCCTGGTCAACACCTCCCGCAGCAGCACATTCGGGTCGTCGGCCCCGCGCCGTAGGCGATTGAGCGTCGACAGTTCGATGGCGGCGTAGGCCAACACCAGGGCCGTGCTGCGTAACGCCCGCGTCGAGCCGGCCGCTGCTGACGCGATCGCGGCGACAAGCAGCAGCAGCGGCGCGGTGATCAGGAGCAGGCCCTCCAGCATGGCCACCACCGGCACCGTCAGCGCCCGGCGCAGCCTGGTCATGGCAGCGCCGCCAAGTAGTCGCGGGTGGCCTCATAGGCGCGTTGGACGCTCCACTCGATCCGCCGACGGTCGCGGTAGCGCAGGTTCGACCACGTGGCCGCCGGACGCTGCGGAAGGCCCGTCGGCAACACGTGAACGGTCACGCCATCGGGGACATCGTTGAGGTCGGTGTGGAACCGGTGCCGCCGCGCGATTTCGAAGGCCACGAACCCCACCTCCCACGGGAAGCGGGGCACCGTCAGCGCCTCCTCGACGCGACCGACGTGCAGCACCCAGACTGTGTCGGCGCCTGCCTGGACGGCCCGCGCCAACGGGATGCTGTTGACCAGGCCGCCGTCGAAGAAGTGCTCGCCGGCGATGCACACCGACGGGAAGACGCCCGGCAGGGCGCAAGATGCGAGTACCGCGTCGATCAGGTCGCCGCAGCTGAACCAGTGCTCCCGGGCACCTTCGATGCTCGCCGCCACGCAGTGGAAAGGCACCAGGAGTTCTTCGAAGGTGTGCACCGGAAGGAGCTCGTGCAGCAGCCGGCGCAGGTCCTCGCCATCGTGCAGCGACGTGCCACTGCGCACGATCTCCACCAGCCGGCCGAGCAGTGAACCGCCCAGCACGCCATCGGCTGCGAGCTCTCCCCACATCGCCGCTAGCTTCTGCGCGCCATCCGGAGTGGGGTCCGCGGCGAGAGCCGCGCCGTTAATCGCTCCGATCGAGGTACCGCAGATGAGATCCGGGACCACGCCGGCTTCGAGCAACGCTCGGGCCATGCCTGCCTCGGCCGCGCCCAGCACACCTCCACCGCCGAAGACGAACGCGCTGCCAGCCATACCACCCGTATACCCGTTCTTCCTGACCGCCATCTGGAGCCGAATAGCTGTTTCATGCCCTCACGGGGCGCCATGAGGAGCCGTATAGCGGTTGCCGCCCACACGGGCGACTTGGACTAGGTCGGCTCTGACCGCTAGCAATGCACGGACGACTAGCGCGGTGACCAGCCCCTCTAATACCGCGACTAGCGCGTATACCCCCATGGTCGAGATTGCGACGGTGCGCAGCGGTACCCCGGCAGCACCGCCCAGGGCGTACTCCGTGGTGAACAGCGCGGCCGCCGCCAGCACCGACACCACGGCGGCGATCCCGGCGGCCACCGCCGTTCCGGTAGGCCGCCGGGGCAGCACCTTGCGCAGCCCGAGCAGCACCGGGTAGCCGACCGCGGCCGGTACCAATGCCAGGTTCACCACATTGATGCCGAGCGTCGACAGGCCGCCATCTCCGAGGAACAAGGCTTGGACGACGGTGACCACAGTGATCACCACCGGTCCCAGCCACGGTCCGAGCAGCGCCACGGCCAGCGTGCCGCCAAGCAGGTGGCCCTCGGTGCCCACCGCAACCGGGATGATCGGGGCCCCCAGCACGAGGAAGAACGCGGCAGCGAGGCCGGCCAGCGGCAACTGCCGCTGCGTGACGTCGAGCCCGGCGCGGCGCACACACAGCGCAAGCCCGGCAACGGCCACCACAGCGCCGGCGACCGTGATCGCAGGGGAGACAAAACCATCAGGAATGTGCACGCCGGACTCCTTCGGGATGACGCGTCCCTACATTGCTGAGCTGGGCAACGGCCGAAGATCTGGCTCCCGAGCGGCAAACCCGCCCGATCACAGTGGCGCGACCGCGCCGGATTCTCACCGGCTTCCTCGCACCGTTGCTCCTCGCAGCGTAGCTGCTCGGCGCAGCATCGCGGCGCCAATAATGGAAGGAGTCAGCGGCCCGTGCCGGTCCGGTCGGGCAATCCGGGGGCGTTCATCGCGCGGACCAGGTCCTCGCGCGCCCGGGCCACCCGGGAGCGGATGGTGCCGACGGGACATCCGCACACCTCGGCGGCGGCCGCGTAGCCCAAACCCAGCACCTGGGTGAGCACGAAGGCGTCCCGGCGGTCGGTTTCCAGACCGGCTACCAGCTCGCGCAGCAGGACGCTTTCCTCGAACTCGGACCGCCGGTGTGCCGGACTCCCGGCCGCGATGGTGTCCCAGTCGTCGACTGCGGTGGTGCGCGGCCGCGCCATGGTCCGCCGGACCTGGTCGGCGGCTACTCGTCGAGCGATGGAAAGCAGCCAGGTGCGGGCCGAAGATCGGCCGGCAAAGCCCGGCAGCGCCCGCAGCGCCCGCAGGTAGGTCTCCTGGGTGAGGTCCTCAGCCTCGTCGCGTGCACAAAGGTGGCATACGAAGTGGTATACATCACGCTGAGTGGCGCGGATGAACGCCGCCAGCGCCGTACGATCCCCCGCACCAGCTGCAAGAGCGAGCTCGGTGGTTTGCAAGTCATCAGATCGGGGGTCACCCATATAGGACAGGCTAACTAAAAGTCGCCGGGAACCCTAGGCGTCCTACTGGCACCCACCTGGTGACGTCGACTGCACTCACGGACCGCCGAATGCCACGACCCCGGCAGCGAGGGGAGACTGCCGGGGTCGTGGGATACGCCCGCTTGACTGGTGAGCGGGCGAGTCTGGCACCCGTTTCGGCACTGACTACTCTGCGGTGCTCGGGCTCGTCGCCAGTTTGGCGGACCATTTCTCCTCGATCCGACCGAACCGCCAGACTGCCAACGCGGTGAGCCAGGCGACGATGAACAGGGCGACGATGCCGTAGCCGGCGTAGTCCAGTGGGATCGATCCGATCGCCGCGAGGGGCCCGGAGTCGATGCCGGCCTGGTTGTCGAGTACGCCGATCAGCTCGATGGTGCCGATGATCAGCGCGACCGCCACTGACAGCGCGGTGATGGTGATGTTGTAGAAGACCTTGCGGACCGGTTTGGCGAAGGCCCACCCGTAGGCGGCGTTCATGAAGACACCGTCGGTGGTGTCCATCAGGCACATCCCGCCGGCGAACAGAATCGGCAGGATCAGGATCGCGTAGAACGGCAGGCTAAACGCCGCCGCTCCACCGGCCAGCACTAGCAGGCCGACCTCGGTTGCGGTGTCGAAGCCCAACCCGAACAACACGCCGATCGGGTAGATGTGCCAGGGCTTGCGGACCGACTTGGTCAGCCCACCGAGGAAGCGGTTCATGAAACCGCGCTTGTTGAGCTGGTCCTCCAGTTCCTGCTCGTTGTAGCTGCCGCCGCGCATCTTGCGGAAGACCCTGATGATGCCGATCAGGACGATGAGGTTGAGGATCCCCAGGATCCACAGGAACACCCCAGACACCGACGCGCCGATAACACCGGTGATCGAGTGCAGTGTGGAGGAGTCGTTCTCGACCTGCCCGGCCAGCGCCTTGACCCCGACCGAGAGCAGGAAGGCCAGCCCGAACACGATCGTGGAGTGCCCCAGGGAGAACCAGAACCCCACCGACAGTGGCTTGCGGGTGTTGCCTGTCTCGGCGTTGTCAGCCATCAGCTTGCGGGTGGTGTTGTCGACCGCGGCGATGTGGTCGGCATCGAAGGCGTGCCGTAGCCCGAAGGTGTAGGCCAGGATGCCGATCCCGACGCCGTAGATACCGGTGTCGCCGAGGTTGTAGCCCTGCGGGACGACGAAGACGAGCAGCACCCCGAAGCCGATCAGGTGAAGAAAAACGATAAATCCGTACATACCGCCGATGGAGATCCGGTCTTCCCGGTTGAGGCTCGCTCGGAAGCGGGCGAATCCGGAACCGGAGGCAGCCGGGGCTGGAGCGTTCATGAACTCCCTCACGTTCGCCTAGTCACTCTGAGCAACAACAGTCATCAGTCTTTCGAGTGATGATAGATACCATTAGGTGGCATGTGCAAGGGAGCGGTGACAACTTCCTGCCACATTCTGGCAAGGAGGGGCAGTACGGCCCTTACCAACCCATGGACGGCGCCGCGCTGGCGAGGTGTGGGCACGGCGGGTTCCTTCATCGAGACCCCGGCTGGCCCCGGCGTGGGGCACAGGGGCACAGGACATTTGGCTATCGCGATCTTAGTGCAGTAGCCTCTGATGGTAATACTGAGCAACAAGCAATAGCTACCCGATGGTGACAATTCGCCGAAACTACGCAGAGTGTTTTCCATCGGCCAGCGTGTGACCAGGTCGGGTGATGGCCGAGCTGGCTCAACGGTGCGTGCTAAGGAAAGTGACTCGACAGCCACCCGTCGCGGCGCAAGCGCGGTATGGGAGAAGGGGGTTGCTGGTGGAGCGGGTGTCCGTTGCACCGACACCGCTGGACGGTCACGCGCTGACGCAGCTGCGCAGCCATGGTTTGCGGTGTACTCCCGGACGCATCGCCATCTTGCAGGTGCTGCTGACCTGCGCCCCCGGGCATGTGACCGTCGACGAGATTCACCAGCGGGTCATCGCGTTGGGCTGGCCTACCGACAACACCGCGGTGCGTCGGACCCTGCGCGTATTCACCAGCGCCGGGTTGACGCACACCTTGGCCGTTCCCGGGCCGGTGGCGTACGGCCTGGCCAACCCGCCGCATCACCACGTCCTGTGTAGCACCTGCGGCGCCCTCACCGACGTCCCCGCCGCAGCCTTAACCGCCACGCTCACCACAGCGCAAGCTGCAACCGGCTACCAACTCACCCGCAGCGGCCTGACCCTGCCCGGCCGCTGCCCCGGCTGCCAACAGAGTCCGCCTGCCGCCGGACACTAGCGTTGCTCACGGAACCCTACTTCTCATAGCGCCTCAAGATCCCGATAACCGCATTGGCGTTACCCGTGCAGGAACCGACCGGCTCTTGCGTTCCGGGGGGCAGCACGTCATGATGCAGTTGCAACTTGATGGCAATAGAGGGCGGCGATCATGAAGACCACCGCAGCGGCGCCGGCGCAGTACTCCTGGCGAGCGCACACCCATGCCCACCTGTGGTCGCTGCCTGACGGCACTGGCCTGCACGCCCCGTATGGCCAATTGGTGATCGAACCTGGCACCGGTCGGGTGTGCTGTCATCTGTGCGGGCGGTGGTACGTCTCACTGGGCAGTCACCTCCGTAGGCACGGACACACTGCGGACTCCTACCGGGAAACGATGGGCTTGTGCCGCCGCCGCCCACTGGTCGCCGAGACGCTGTCCCGATCGATTGCCGCCCGCCAGAGCGAGGCTTACCGGCGCTCACCTGAATTACGTTCGTACCTCGCGGTCGGTCAGGAGCTCTGCAAGACCGGTCAACTGGCCCCGCTTGCCGCTGCCGCGCACACCACGAATCCGTCCTCCGAGCTCACCCGACTCCGTCGCGCATCCCTCGACGCAGGCCGGGCGACCAGGGCCGCTCGCCGCAGCCGGGCGCTGACTAGCCGCCTGCGCGACCTGGGCTTCAACGACCTACCCGGTTACCTGCGCCACGCCTACTCAACCGGGGCGAGCCTGCGCAGTATGGCCAAGGTAACCCGATTGGGGTGGGCGAAACTGCGTCACGAGCTCGACGCAGCAGGTATCGCCACCCGGTCGGCGAGCCAGCAGGGTTGCGCTGACGCCACAATCGCAAGATAGTGGCTACAGCATCAATAAGTCACCACAGGAGGTCAAGCGTGGCCGACTACACCCTGCCCGACCTGCCCTACGACTACGCCGCCCTGGAGCCACACATCGCCGGGGAGATCATGGAGCTGCACCACTCCAAACACCACGCCACCTACGTCAAGGGCGCCAACACCACCCTGGAACAACTGGCCGACGCGCGGGACTGCGAGGCGCTGGCGACGGTGAACATGCTGGAGAAAAACCTGGCGTTCAACCTCGGCGGGCACGTCAACCACTCGGTGTTCTGGGCCAACATGTCCCCCGACGGCGGCGACAAACCCGACGGCGAACTCGCCGCGGCGATCGACGAGCACTTCGGGTCCTTCGACGGGTTCCGCCGCCACTTCACCGCCAACGCGCTGGGGGTGCAGGGATCCGGATGGTCGATCCTGGCCTGGGAACCGCTGGGCCAGCGTCTGGTCCTGCAGCAGGTCTATGACCACCAAGCCAACATCACCCCCGCGATGATGCCGCTGCTCCTGCTCGACATGTGGGAACACGCCTTCTACCTGCAATACCGCAACGTCAAACCCGACTACGTCGAAGCCTGGTGGAACGTCGTGAACTGGGCCGACGCCGCCCGCCGGTTCGCCCACGCCCGGTCGATCGTGCTGCCCTGATCCGCCCACTGTCCCGAAAGAGGCGACGATGAGCGTCGAAAGTCCTGACGAGCTGATGCACACGGTATTGCCGCCAGCGCTGGAAGTGCTCACCGCCTGGAGCATCGCCGAGACCGAAGCCGACCCCACGATCTTTCACCACGCCATGAACCGCGCCTTCGGCGACGCCGCCGGCGCCCAGGACCCCTGGCGCGGCTTCGCCGACCTGATGTTCGGACTGTCCTCGCTGTCCGGCATCCTGCTCGACGAACTCGCCGAGGCCACCGGCCGCTCCGGCGGCGACATCCTGCACGCCGTGCACCTGCGCTACCTCGACTCCACCGGGTAGGGATGGAGGACGCTTGGTGCGAGGCAGTTCTCCGAGGTCTTCCTGTGCGGTTTCCGCAGTTCGTAGCTGACCGGGCAGATGGAACTATCTGCACCTGTTGAGCGACTGACTTACACATGGGCACGTGATCTGGTGCCTGAGGCGTGACGGCAGCGCCGGTGAGCTTCATCTCGGTGAGCTGTCGTCATGGGCGGTCACCGTCGTCGACGCCGTAACGCTGCAGGTAGCCGCCGGCGAACACCTGGCGCTGACTGGCGCGAACGGTTCGGGCTGGCAACCAGGCGCTTCCCCACTGCCGCGGTCAAGAGCTCGTGAGTGGCATTGAGTGCTGTAACACTGTTTCGCACTCACGAGTGCTGGGGCGGGGAGGCTCGTTGGTGTACGAGACGATGGGAAGTTCGCCCGACCAGTGAAAGGCTTGCGGCGAGTCTTCCCATCCACAACGGCAGACGATGTCGTCCACGAGACGGTGCGGGTCGCTCACGGTCGTTCGTCTCCTCCGCGTGGCAGTGTTCTGACACTGCTTAGGCTATCTGGCTGTTGCCAGTATTTGGCATGAAACTTACCGTGTACTCGTGCCCCGGCGTCGGTTGATCCTCTTTGTCACGTTGCTCGCGCTGGTGGGGGCCTGTTCCGCGCCGAGCGGGCCGGCTACGTCGTCGGATGGCCGGTCGATCGTTATCGGGGCCGGTTCGGAGCCGGACAACCTCAACCCGATCCTTGGGTTCGCCCCGGATGGCGCGTCGAAGATCTTCGACGGGCTGGTTTCCCGCGACGCGAATCTCGCGCTGGTGCCGGCGCTGGCCGAGCAGCTGCCGACCGCGTCACCGGATGGATTGACCTGGACTGCGACCCTGCGCCCTGGCGTGACGTTCTCCGACGGCACGCCACTGACCGCACAGGACGTGGTGTTCACCTACCAGTCTGTGCTCGACCCGAAGGTCAACTCGACGATCGCCTCGAACTACGACGCGTTGGCTGACGTGAGTGCTCCCGACGAGGGGACCGTGGTGTTCCGGCTGAAGTACCCCTACGCTCCCTTCGCGCAACGGCTGCTACTGGGAGTCGTGCCGTGCAAGGCGTTCGATGGGCAGGACATCAACACCGCGTTGTTCAATACCGCTCCGGTGGGCACCGGCCCCTACACGGTTACCGAGTGGCGCAAGGGCGATCGGATGGTGCTCAAGGCCAACGACGGGTACTGGGGTGGGGCACCGGCGGTGAAGACCGCGACGTTGGTATTCGTGACCGACGACAACGCACGGGCGACGCGGATGGCGGCGGGGGAGTTCGACGCGACGGTGCTTCCGCCGAAGCTGGCGAAGACGTATACCGGGCGGGACGGCTACCGGGTCGTGCAGGCGCAGTCCGCTGACTACCGCGGCCTAGGGATCCCGTCGGAGTTGCCGTTCACCACGGACACCAGGGTGCGTCAGGCCATCAACGTCGGGATCAACCGGCAGGCGATGATCGACACCGTGCTTGCCGGCGCGGGGAAGCCGGCGGCGACACCGATCTCGCCCTATCTGAGCCAGTGGTATGAGCCCAGCGCGACGTTTCGCTACGACCCGGCGGCGGCCGGGCGGCTGCTGGACGAGGCGGGCTGGACGGCGGGGTCGGACGGGAAGCGCTCCCGGGGCGGCGAGCCGGCCCGGCTGCCGATCCTGTACCCGTCGGATGACAGCTTGCGCAAGGAGCTTGCGCTGGCCAGCGCCAGCGATCTGGCGAAGCTGGGCATCGACGCGCCGGTGGAGGGCACCACCTTCGAGATCATGCTCAAGCGGCAGAAGGAAGCCGCCGCGATCTGAAGTGGGGGCGACCCGTACGACCCGGACAGCGCTGCCTTCAACCTGCTGAGCTCGCACTACATCGGCCAACCCGGCTACGTCAATATGACCCTCTACCGCAATGCCACAGTCGATGCCGCGCTGGACGCGGGCCGGCGCAACCTGGATCCGGCCGTCCGCAAACGCGCCTACGACGACTTCCAGACCGCCTACGTGGCTGACCCGGGCTGGGCATTCCTGGTGTTCCTCGACCACACCTACGTGCTGCGGGACAAGTGGAACGGGTGGGCACCGCAGATCGAACCGCATGACCATGGGCTGTTGCACGCGCTGTGGTGGAACCTCGACAAATGGACCCCGAAGCCGTCCTCATGACCACACTTGCCGTGCGACGCGGCCGGGGACGGGCGATCGCAGCGCTGGTGGGCCGCCGGGTCGCATTCGGTGTCCCGCTGCTGCTGATCGTGAGCCTGGGGATGTTCGCGCTGGCCAAAGCCACTCCGTTCGACCCGGTGCAACGCTACTTCGGCGTACGGATCATCGGCGCCAGCGCGCACCGGGTCGCCCAGATCCGGGCGAACTGGGGGCTCGGCGCACCACTGCTCACCCAGTACGGCGCATGGCTGGCTCACGCCGTCACTGGCGACTTCGGCGACTCACACTCGCTGCAGCAACCGGTCTCCCAGGTCATCGGTGAACGGCTGGGCTGGTCGGTCCTGCTACTGATGGTCGCTTTTGCCGGTGCGTTGCTGCTCGGCATCGTCATGGGCACGACGGCGGCCTGGCGCCAGGGCGGCTGGCTGGACCGGGCGATCACCGCCAGCTCGTATGCCCTGGAGGCGGCGCCGGTGTTCTGGCTGGGCCTCGGGGCGCTGTACGTCTTCGCGGTGGCGTTGCGGTGGCTGCCCGGCGGCGGACTCGCCGATCCGGGGGCCGCCCTGAGCGCCGGGCAGCTCGCAAGCCATCTCGTCCTGCCCGCGGCGGTGCTCGCGGTGTCCCAAGCGCCGTGGTTCGTGCTGTTCGTGCGCCAGACCCTGCTCGAAGCGCTCACCGAGGACTATGTGCTCGGGGCCCGCAGTCGCGGACTGCCCGAACGAACCGTCGTGGTGAATCACGCCCTGCGCACCGCGCTGCTGCCGTTTCTGACCCTGCTCGGCGCACGCGTCCCGGAGCTGATCACCGGTGCGCTGCTGGTCGAGACCGTGTTCTCCTGGCCGGGAATCGCGAAGGCCACGGTGGACGCCGCGCTCAACGTGGACTTCTCGCTGCTGGCCGCGCTGACCCTGCTCGCCACTGCGGCGGTGCTGGCCGGGAACCTGCTTGCCGACGTCCTGTACGCCCTGGCGGACCCGCGGGTGGGTCTGGATGGCTGAGCTCACCGTGAACACCGCGGTCGATCAGTCGCCACGCTGGCGGCCGGCCACCCGGTCACGGGTCGGCGCCGCCGGCGCACCCCGCTCGCCCCGGCCACGGCTGGTCTCCTCCGCGGTCATTCTGGGCATCCTCGGTGTCGCTGTACTCGTCGTGCCGCTCGTGGTGGGACTCGACCAACAAGTCGTCGACCTCGGTGCGGCGGACCAGCCACCTGGACCGGGGCACTGGTTCGGCACCGACGAGCTGGGCCGCGACGTGCTGCTGCGCTGTGTGTATGGGCTGCGCGTCTCGCTGGCCGTCGGCTTGGCCGCTGCGCTCGTGTCAAGCGTGCTGGGCACCGCCGTCGGCGCGATCGCCGGAGCCACCGGTGGCTGGACGGACCGGGTGCTGATGCGGGTGCTCGACGCGGTCGCCTCGGTGCCGCACCTGCTGCTCGGGATCGTCATCGTCGCGGTCCTGCGACCCAGCCTGACCGCGGTGGTGATCTCGATCGCGCTGACCCACTGGCTGTCCTCGGCGCGCATCGTCCGCTCCGAGGTGCTCTCGCTGCGGACCCGACCGTTCATCGACGCCGCCATCGCCGGTGGCTCCTCACGAAGCCGCATCGTGGTGCGTCACCTGCTGCCCAACGTCGCCTCGCAGGTGTTGCTGGCCACCACCCTGATGGTGCCGCACGCCATCTGGCACGAGACCGCGCTGTCCTTCCTGGGCCTGGGGCTGCCGCCGCACCTGGCCAGCATCGGCAACATGCTCAACGACGCGCAGCGCTCCCTGCTCATCGGCGGCTGGTGGATGTCGCTGGCCCCGGGTCTGATCCTGGTGATCACGACGTTGGCGGTGGCCGGGCTCGGCGGGGTGTGGCGCGATCGGCTCAACCCCCACCGACGCTCGGAATTGTCTTGGTAACTGCCCCCGCCGGACTGGCCGTCACCGGGCTTGGGGTGCGGTTCACGATCCCTAGCGGGCAGGTCGCCGCGGTCAGCGACGTATCGTTCCGGATGCAGCCCGAGGAATGCCTGGCGCTGGTCGGGGAGAGCGGTTGTGGGAAATCGGTGCTGGCCGCTGCCCTGCTGGGTTTCCTGCCCGCCAATGCCGAGGTGACTGGACACGCCACACTCAGCGGCGGGGACCTGCCCCCGGTCGAGCTGCTCACCGCATCCACCAGGTCCTGGCTCGCACCGTGCGTGGCCGCCGGATCGGCCTGATCCCGCAGAGCCCGGCGGCGCACCTGACGCCGGTGCGCACCGCCCGCTCCCACCTGGAAGAAACCGTCCGCGCGCACCATCCCGGCGAGAAACAACCAGGAATCGCTGCCGACCGGGTCGCTGTCCGCGCCGGACTGCGCCCCACCGACCTTGACCGCTACCCGCACGAGCTGTCCGGCGGCATGGCCCAGAGGGTCGCTACCGCGCTCGCACTGGTAGGCGAGCCGTGGCTGCTCATCGCTGACGAACCTACCACCGGCTTGGACCGCGCACTGGTCGACGCGCTACTCGACGAGCTGCGCCGCCTCATCGCCGAGGGCCGCGCGGTGCTGCTGATCACCCACGACCTGGCCGCGGCCCGCCGCATCGCCGACCGGATCGCGGTGATGTACGCCGGACGTTTGGTCGAGGTAGGACCCGCTGTATTCGCGTCGTGCCCGAATGCCAGCACCGCCCACTGCTGACCGAACCTACCGCAGGTCATGCGGTCGCCTGCTACCGTCCATGCCCCACGCCCTGAGCGCCCACAGTGTGGTGGCCGGCTACGACCGCCGCCACCCGGTGATCCACGACCTCACCGTGGCGGTCCAGGCCGGCGAAACCCTCGCGCTGGCCGGCCCGAGTGGCAGCGGAAAGTCCACCCTGGCTCGAGTACTCAGCCTGCTGCACCAGCCGTTCACCGGCACGGTCAGCCTCGATGGGCGCCCGGTGACCGGCTATCGCCACCGCGCTCCCCGCGAGCTGCGCACCCGCATCGGAGTTGTGTTTCAGCAACCGCGGTTGTCTGTTGATCCGCGCATGACCCTGCGCCGGGCGATCGGCGAGCCGCTGGCTGCAGCTCACACACCCGACCCGCCGGCCCGGGTGGATCAGCTAGCCGACCTGGTCGGGCTCACCGCCGACCTCCTTGGCCGCCGGGCTCATGAGGTCAGCGACGGGCAGCTCCAGCGAGCGTGCCTCGCCCGCGCCCTCGCTTTGGCCCCCGGCTACCTCATCTGCGACGAGATGACCACCATGCTCGACGCCTCCACCGCCGCAGCGCTGGTCGCGGTGATCCGTGACTATCAGCAACGGACCAACGCAGGAGTCCTGGCCATCTCCCACGACACCGTCCTGCTGGACCGCTGGGCCGATCGCACCCTGCACCTGACGGCCGCTGGACGGCTCCAACCGAAAAGCCCGTGAAACCGCCCTGCACGCGCTACTATTGCATATATATTGCAACAATGGCTTCTCTTCCGTGGAGGTGTGATGAACTCATCGTCGCCGGCCCGCCCTGACCCGGATAGCCCGGTCAAGGATCACAACTACGTGGCGATGGCTAGGACCGCGTACCAGGACTACGTGGACGAGTCCACGGCTGCCTATCAGAAGTATCGTGCGGGGCTGGCTGCGGCGCGCGGCGCCGAACTGCCGGATACAGCACATGCGGAGTTGACGGCGCCGCGTCGGAAGTATGCGGCGGGGTTGAACGCGGTGCGGCTGGCAGGACCGACTGCGGCGTGGGCTGCGGGGCTGACCGCAGTGCACGCAGCAGCCGCGTATTACACGTATGTAGTGGAATTGGCAGTGGTCCGGGCCGCTGACCCATCGGATGAGCAGCCGCCGGCCGAGCTGTCGAATGCAGAACGTGCCGCGGCCGCGGCGGCGGAGTCTGCTGCTGCGTACCAGAAGTATGTGGCGGCGCCGGCCGCCGAGGGGGAGTCCGATGCCCCGGCTGGATGGTCACCGGCTGTGTAATGGAGGCAGGGATTTCTCGAACTAGCTCGCCAGCCCCCGAACTCCACAGCAGCGCTGTCTGAGGTCGATCGCACAGCACTGCTGTTTAGTTCGGGAGGTCTAGCGCAACGGACTCGAATCAGCTAGCTGTCAGTCGGCTACGACCGTCGTCGTCGATGCTGGAGGGATCGGCAGGCCGTCGGCGCGTATCCCGTCGAGATGGAAGGAGACAGGTGAGTCACGGCGCGGGCGCTAGCGCTGCGTGGCGGCGCTGCGTTGCGCTTCGACCACCATGTCGAGGGCTGGCCTCGGTTGTCCGTCGATCACCCGTTCCACCCGCTGAGCGGTTCGGAAAACGAGGTTCGGAAACTCCGCCAAGTCGGTGAGAACGTCGTCCTGAGAGTAGAGGATTTCGGGGTTCGGCGGTCCTCCGACGCCGTGCGTGAGGTTGTCTGTGTGGTGCCCGACGACGAGCAGCCGTCCACCCGGAGACACAGCCGATGCGGCACGCTGGAGCACGGTCTTGCGCTGCTCGGCATGGATATGCAAATAGATCACCAGCACCAGGTCGTACTCGGCGGTCGGAACGTAGGAAAGCACATCCTCGATAGCCCAATGTATCCGATCAGCCGTACGTTCCCCGTGCTGCGAAGCTAATTTCTTCGCCTTCTCCATCGCCACAACCGAGAAATCGACCGCGGTGACCTGCCAACCGCGGTCGGCTAGCCAGACCGCGTTGCGGCCTTCGCCGGACGCGAGATCGAGCACTGTTCCCGCCGAGAGGTCTTGGGTGTACTGCCGAACCCATTGGTTGGGTCCGGCCTTCCAGATCAGCTCCGAAGTGCGGTAGCGCTCGTCCCAGTCACGGGCACTCATCAGTGCATACATCACGATTCTCCCTACCGGCGAGTCGACCTGATGTTGATCGGATGCGGAGGTTCATGTGCGGCCTCCTTGGGCGTTCAGCCAGCCACGATTGCGAAGCTGGTGTTGACGCCCAGCAGCCGATCCGGCATCGGCAATTGCCTGCTCATGGCCCACTCGATATCGACCAGCCGCTCGACTCGAGGGCAGCGCCAGCCGGCTGCGGTGACCAGATCCACCAGCCCCTCCGGGGTGGTACCACCACCGAGCGGTAGCGCGGCACGCATTGCGTCGTCGTAGTGGCCGTCGTGGCCGTGGCGGGTGCCGCGCAACTCCTGAAGCCAGTCTCGGGCACGTGATCGGCCGCGCCCGACCGGACCCCCGGCGCTACCCCACATGCTCTCCAGGAGCAACAGTCGAGCATCCGGAGCTGCCGCCCGCCAGCACTGCAATGCCCCCAGTGGATCGGGCAGCGTCCACAGCAGGTGCCGGGACATCACCGCATCCCAGGTTCCGGCTGGCACCTCGTCGGCTCGGCTGGTGACGGTGGTCACCTGCAGGTCCTCGGCGGCCGCGTTGGCGCGCAACCGTTCCAGCATCGCTGGTGCCAGATCGACCGCTGTGACGGTGTAGCGGAGCTGGGCGGCGGCCACGCTGAGCGCACCGGTGCCCGCGCCTACATCGAGGACTCGCGCGGGCAACGGTGGCAGCAGTCGGCCCAGCACACCTCGCCACGCCGCCCACTCCAGTGCGGTCTGCGGGTTGTGGCCTGGAACCTGGTCGTAGGTCGCTGCGGCATGATCCCAGTAGCCGCGGATCCGCGTCACGATGTCTGTCATCTGCGTCCCTTCATCGGATTTACTGATCTACCCCAATCTTGGCTGACTCCATCGCAACCCCCACTACTATTGCAAATATATGGCAAGTATGTAAGGTACAGGGGTTCGGTAGTCCTGAGATCAGTCGCAGCGTGCGCCTGGGAGGACACAGATCTGGGTCGGTGGGCGGAGCGCGATCTGGGTCGGAGGCATTATGCATGCATCTGCTACGCCCGGCGTTGACCAGGCATGTGCGTGGGCCTGGCCGCGAGGACGTCATTGAGGGATGGTTTCGGCGGTCCAGCGCCGTTCAGCGTTCGTCCGAGGACGGTGACCGCCACGGTGATCGTAGCGATGGCGGTCATGGGTGCGAGCACGAGTCGCGGCGCGAGGTAGAGGTAGTTGCGGCCCTCGGCCAGCATGGCGCCCCATTCGGGGGTGGGAGGCTGTGCGCCGAGGCCGAGGAAGGACAGCCCGGCCAGGGTGAGCATGGTGTTGGCGAAGCGCAGGCAGGTGTGGGCCAGGAGTGGCCTGGCGGCGTTGCGCAGGATGTGGCGGGACAGGATCCACCAGGTGCCCGCGCCCATCGTGAGGGCGCCGTCGACGTAGCCGGCCCCGGCCTGTTTGATGGCGAGTTGGTAGGCGAGCCGGCTAAACGGTGTCCACCCGACGATCAAGACCGCGCCGAGCAGCGCGGGCAACCCGGGTTGCCATGCGGCAGCGAGGATGAGACCGAAAACGATGGTCGGGATCGACACGAGCACATCGACCACGCTTTGCAGCGCTTTGGCGGGTACGCCCCCGACGTATCCGGCGGTGAGACCGGCTGTGGTGCCCAGCACCGCGCACAGCACGAGCGCGAGGAGGGTGAATCCGACGGATAGTCGCGCGCCGGCCAGGATCCGGGCGGCGAGGTCGCGGCCGAGTTGGTCGGTGCCTAAGGGGTGCACCCAGGAGGGCGGCGCGAACCGGTGCAGCAGGTCCGGGGTCGTGGGGTCGACCGGCACCAGCACGGCGAGAGCTACCAGCAACGCCACGACCGCCGCCGTGACCAGCGGCGCCTTGTGGAGAAGTGGCCTTCGCCCGGCAGTCATCGCTGGGCCTCCCGAGCCTGGGGGTTCAGAACGAGCTGCAGCAGGTCCGCGGTGACGCGGGCGAGCAGGGCCAGGGTGATGACCGCGAGAAGCCCGGCTTGGGTCATCGGCAGGTCCTGGGCGAGCACAGCGTCGTAGAGCAGCCGACCAAGACCGGGAATCGCGAAGATCACTTCCGCGATGACGGCGACACCGAGCAGCCCGGCGAAGAATACACTGGACAAGGCCAGCACCGAGGTCAGTGCAGTGCGGGCGGCATGGCGCCACAGGATGTGCTGTTCCCCAAGCCCCTTGGCGCGGGCAACGACGATGTAGGGCCGGCCGAGCGCGTCGAGCATCTCGGCTCGGGTCAGTTGTGCGACCAACGCCGCCGGGAACGCGGTCAGCGACAAGGTGGGCAGCACGGCGTCGCTGGGGGTGCGCCATCCGGTGGTCGGCAGCAGGCCGAGGGTCACGCTGAAGACGAGGACCAGGCCAGGGCCGAGGATGAATTCGGGGACGGCCACCCCGAGCACACTGGCCGCGGACACCAGCTTGTCGAACAGTCGGCCGCGGTGGGCGGCGGCGTACACGCCCGCGGGTACGCTGATCCCGGCGGCCAGGACCAGGGCGAGGACAACCAGGGTGAGCGACACGCTGGTGGCCCGCAGTACCTGTGGCCCGACGGCGGTCCGGGTCGTGAAGGACAAGCCGAAGTCGCCGGTCAGCGCGTGGCCCAGCCAGCTGAGGTACTGCTCGGGCAGCGAGCGATCGAGCCCGAACTCGTGCGTCACCCGCGCCACCGTGGCCGCGTCGGGGGTGGACTCGGCGCTGCGGGCCCGCAGCGCCGCTCGGGCGGTGTCGGTGCCGGTGAGTTGGGGCAGCAGGAAAACCAGCACCGAGGACACGGCCAGCACCCCCGGGACCTCGAGCACTCGCCGGGTCACCATCAGCAGGGTAGGCAGCGGTCAGCCGGTGCGGGCCAGTTGCGGGGTGAGCAGATAGTGCTCCTGGGGATCGGGAACGAACCCGGTGACGTGGCGCATGGCGACCCGGGCCTCGGAGTGCACCAGCGGCACGCCGACGATGTCCTGGTTGAGCCGCTGGGCCGCGGCCCGGAAAATCTGCCGCCGTTGGGTGGGGTACGCGGTCTGCGACAGTGATCCCACGAGCGTGTCGAATGCCGGTGAGCAGTACCTGTTGAGGTTGTAGGATCCCGCGCAGGTGTAGTCCGAGGACAGGAACCCGGCCGCGTCGGGGATGTCGGTGAGGTAGCTGCGCGAAAGCAGGAACAGGTCGTAGCGGCCGGCGAGAACATCGGATTCCACCGTGTTGTACTCGGCCACTCGGATGTTTGCCTCGATACCCGCGGTCTTGAGCATGGCCTGCACCGCGGTGGTCAGCGTGGGCAGCTCGGCACGGGCCGGGTAGGTCCACAACCGCAGAGTCAGCGGCTTGCCGGGGCCGTAGCCGGCCTGGGCGAGTAACCGCGTCGCCGCGCCCGGGTCCGCGCCGGGTGGGGTCGCGGGGTTACCCCAGGGAACGCCGGCGCCGAACACGTCGGAAGCCGCGGTGGCCGAGCCGCCCAGGACCTGGGCGGCCAGCGCCGGGCGGTCGATGGCCAGTTCGATCGCCTGCCGCACCCGAGGATCCGCGAGCAGCGGTGAGGTCAGGTTGGTGTAGAGGCTCACGGTGCGCGGCAACGAATAGGTGACGATCTTGATCTGGGATACCGCAGCGAGCTCGGGTAGCGCGGTGTCCGGGATTCCTTGGGTGAGGTCGACGTCCCCGGCTCGCAGGGCCGTGGCGCGGGCCATCGGGTCCGGGATGAATCGGGCCTGGACTGTGGCCAGCGCGGGCCGGGGACCCCAGTAGCGGTCCCACCGCGCGACGGTGGCGCTTTGTGTGGCTTGAATGTCGGTGAGCACGAACGGGCCGGTGCCGCTTCGGATCGGCGACGGCGGGCTGTTGGGGTGGTAGGCCGACGGCGCGAGGATCGCGGTGTTCGGGCTGGACAGCCGCCACCCGACCCCTTTGATCGCCCGCGGCGGGGCCGCCACCGAGTTGACGTAGCGCAATGCGGTGACCACCGAGTCGGGGGTCAGTGGGGTGCCATCGTGGAAGCTGACCCCTGGCCGCAACTGGAAACGCCACGTGAGAGGGTCGATCCGCTGCCACGAGACGGCCAACCCGGGTACAGCCCGCCCGTTGGGGTCGGCCCGAACCAGGGTCTCGACCACGCCGAGCTCGGTGAGCACGAACGCGTCGTCGGTGTCGATCGCGAAACCGGCCTTGGGTCCGAACTCGACGGCGACGGTGAGTCGCCCGTCGGGCACTGGTGATCCACTGGTGCTGTCCTGCTTACCCGCGCACCCCGTCAGTACCGCGAACAGGCACAACACCGTGGCGAGCACGCCAAGCGCACGTGAGGGTGGGTTCATCGCAAGGTCTCCTGCTCCGCGGTCCCGCCCGCACCATATATCGACATTTCCTCGCCAGAAGTTACGCTATTTTGGCAGTTGCCTTATTCTCGCAACAGCTCCGCGGGAGGACTTCGATGACGCTCGTAGTGCGGCTGGCCTGCAAGGACGACTTGGAGGTCTGCGAGGAGCACATGCGGCGGGTTTTGGACGAGGACTTGCGCGGCTACCACCAGCGCTGGCACCACGACGTCGACGATCTGGCCGGGACCTATCTGGACCGGGCGGGGTGGGCGCTGTTCGTCGCTGAGCTCGACGGGGCGTTCGCCGGGACCACCATGGTCAAGCCGGGCGGTCC
>DASUII010000369.1:0-7320 GCA_036279835.1 Pseudonocardiaceae bacterium | reverse complement strand
CGAGGTAGTGCCGGTGCCGTGTGGGTCCACCCGGGAAGACCAGTGTATGCCGTGTGCGGACAAGGCCCGTCGGTTGCGGATGACCCAATGCCGGCAGGGTTGGCACCTTGCGGACGAACCGGTCACCGACCGCGCTGCGCCCAGTGAGGACCACACGGCGCTGATGGCCACCCGGGCCGATCTCCTCGCGGTCTACGCCGAATGCAAGGCCATCGGCGATGAGAACACCTGTGAGCAGATCGCCGACTCGATCACCGAACTCGACACCGAACTGCGCGCCGCCGGAGTCCGTGGCCGGCTCACCCCACCTGATCTGCCACCCAAGCCGGTCAAGCGCTCCACCCGACGCCGCCAAGATGCACCGGAGCTGCCCCGTCGACCGGTCGACAAACGCACGGTGGGGCGGGTCTTCGCCGGACGCTACCGACCCTCGACGTTCCTGACCCTCACCCTGGATTCCTACGGACGCGTGGACAGCGACGGGGCCGCGGTAGACCCGGACCGGTATGACTACCGGCGAGCCGCACGGGACGCGATCCATTTCCCGGCGTTGCTGGATCGGTTCTGGCAAAACACCCGCCGCTGCGTCGGCTGGGACGTGCAGTACTTCGGCACCGTCGAACCCCAAAAACGCGGAGCCCCCCACTTCCACGCCGCGATCCGCGGAGCGATCCCCCGCGTCGAGCTACGGGCCATCACGGCAGCGACCTATCACCAGGTGTGGTGGCCTGCTCATAACCAACTCGTCTACACCGACGACCGGATGCCGGTCTGGGACAGCAGGGCCAAGGCCTTCACCGACCCCGACACCGGCACACCGCTGCTCACCTGGGAGCAGGCGTGCGAGGAACTGACCGAGCCCGCTCACGTCGTGCGATTCGGGGAACAGGTGCACGTCAAGGGCATCCTGGGCGGCACCGAAGAAGCCGGCCGACACATCGGCTATCTCACGAAATACCTGTCCAAGAGCATCGGACAAGCCGCCGGCCTCGACAAACACGCCACCGACACGAAACGCGAACACGCCCACCGGCTACACGCCGAACTCCACATCACACCCTGCTCACCACGCTGCTCCATCTGGCTGCTCTACGGCATCCAACCCCAAGGCGCCCGCCACTCCATGACACCCGGACGCTGCAGGGGCAAAGCACACCAGCCCCAACACCTGGGCATCGCCGGACGCCGGGTCCTGGTCTCCCGCAAATGGTCTAACAAGACGCTGGATGATCACCGCGCCGAACGCGGCGCATTCGTACGGCAACTCCTCGAACAAGCCGGCATCCAACCTGCCCACGGCCCGAAAGACGGGCCATACCAATGGGAACGCCCCGCGCCCACCGACCCAGACGTCCCACCCCGACCAGTTCTCCTCCTGCGGGCCGTCGCTGAACGACAACGATGGCACGCCGAGTACACCGCCGCCCAACTCGCCGCAAGCGGATCACCACCCGGTGACGACCGTTCGGCAACTAGCGATCAAGCCGCGTGAGAGGCGAGAGGACAGCCATGAACAACGTGACCCCGCTGAGGGTGCCCGGCTCCCCAGCGGACAGGCCTGGGCGCGCATCCTCGGTTTTCGCGGTCGCTGAGATTACGGTTAGGTGCCCGAGCGAACCGCCAACGTTGCTACCCGGCGCCGCGGGAGTGCTTCTCCGCATCCTGCGCTCGGTGGCAGAGTCAGACACCCGCCGCGCAACCGGGCGCCAGCGGGCAGCATGAGTGGGGGTCCGTGCGCTGTGTCAGAGCAAGCCAACGAGTGGGCAGTCCTAGACGACCTGTTGGGAGTGGAAACAGTCAACGCTCCCGACAATGGAGTGGGCGCGCTGGCGTTCTATGGCCGCTGCTCAACGGAGGACAACCAGGACCCCGAGACCTCACTGGCGTGGCAGATCAGCAACGCCCAAAAGTTCGTCGAGCCGCTCGGAGGCCGCGTAGTCGCCGAGTACTTCGACATTGGCCAGTCGCGTTCTGTCCCATGGGAACGGCGCGACGTCGCGCTGCAACTGCTCGCCGAGCTAAAGAACCCCGACCGCGGTTGGGCAGGCGTCGTCGTGGGGGAGGGCACCCGCTGCTGGTTCGGCAACCAGTTCTCGTTGACCGCGCCCAGGTTCGCGGCCTACGGCGTTGATCTGTGGGTACCGGAGCTGGGTGGAAAGTTCGAGGAACGCAACCCGTCGCACAAGATGCTGATGAGTGTGCTCGCGGGATGAGCGAATCCGAGCGCCAACACGTCCAAGCCAGAGTCCGCGCCGCGATGGATGCCCAGGTGGTCAACGAGGGCCGCCATCAAGGCGGCCGCGCACCGTACGGCTACCTGGTCGTAGACGGTGGACCCCACCCGAACCCCCGCAAGTCAGCCGAAGGTTACCGGCTGCGGGTTCTTGCGATCGACGATGCATCCGCCGAGGTGGTGCGGCGAATCTTCGCCGAGTATCTCGACGGCAAGGGCGACCGGGCGATCGCGACTGGATTAAACCGTGACAACATCCCGTGCCCCTCGGCCCGCCGACCCGATCAGAACCGCCACCGGTTGGCCGACGGTTGGCAGGGCAGCACCGTCCGCGCGATCTTGGAGAACCCCCGGTACACCGGTTATGCGTTCTTCGGTCGATGGACCAAGCACGAGACGTTGCTCAACCCGGATGACGTCGCCGCCGGCCACGTCGTGAGATTCCGCCGATCCGGTACCGACCGAATCGTGCGGTCGAGGACACCCGCCCATCCAGCCGTGGTGTCTGTCGAGCAGTTCACCGAGGTCCAGATGCTTCGACGATCTCGGGCTGCTGGCGGATTGGAAGCCCGTCGAAAGCTTGAGCGCGGCCCGAAGGCGACTAAGCGCCCCTACCCCCTGAGGGGGCGCATCCGGTGCGGCTACTGCAGCAGACGGATGGAGGGCACGCCGCGACAAGGGCGCACCTACTACCGGTGCACGGCCCGGAGCCTCGCACCCGGCTCACCGGTCCTCGATGATCATCCAAAGAACGTGTACCTGCCAGAACGAGCGGTGCTTGCTCTGGTCAACGCGTGGATCGGCGATCTGTTCGACAACGAGCATCGGGCAGCAACAGTGCAGCAGCTGGCCGCTGCGGATTCCTCGACCAGCGACAACGCTCGAATGGAGCAAGCCCGGAATAAGCTGCTCGACACCGAGAAGCGCCTACGCCGCCTACAGCAGGCGATCGAGGCTGGCGCGAATCCAGCGGCTCTCGTCGATGCGCTCAACAGGGCCGAACAGGAACGACAGGCAGCCCACGCTGATCTCGATCGGATACCGGCAAGACATGTGCTGAGTTACGCGGACATCGCCACGATGATCAATCAACTAGGCGACGTAGGGCAAGCCCTCGACCGGGCAGACCCCGCCGGCTTAGAAGACTTGTACTCCGCCCTCAAGCTGGAGATGGTCTACGACGCCAGTGCAAAGACTGTCAACGTGACCATCCGACCAGCCGGTAGGGGTAGTGCACGTGTCCGAGGGGGGACTTGAACCCCCACCCCCTTTGTAGGGGACTAGCACCTCAAGCTAGCGCGTCTGCCATTCCGCCACTCGGACTTACCACCAGGGCAACATTCGCCCGCACCTATACCACCGTGCGGTGCGCCACGAGGGTAGCCGATCGCCACCCGGCGTCCCAACCCGGCGCGGATATCGTAGATCGCGCACATCCGCGGTGGTAGGAAGGCTAGATGGAGCGACCGGCGGACACCAGCACGGCGGAGGACGAGGTCGTCGGCCTGGCCAGCGACCTGATCCGGATCGACAGCACCAACACCGGCGACCCGGACACCCTCGTCGGCGAGCGGGCTGCCGCGGAGTACGTCGCCGAGAAGCTCGGGGAGGTGGGTTTCGAGGTCACCTATCTCGAGTCCGGGGCGCGGGGACGGGGCAATGTGGTAGCCCGGCTGCCGGGTGCCGATGCCACGCGGGGCGCGCTGCTCGTACACGGCCACCTCGACGTGGTGCCCGCCGACGCCAGCGAATGGTCGGTGCACCCGTTTTCCGGCGCGGTGCAGGACGGTTACCTGTGGGGCCGTGGTGCGGTCGACATGAAGGACATGGTCGCGATGATCATCGCCGTCGCCCGGCGGTTTCGGCGCGACGGTGTGGTCCCCCCGCGAGATCTCGTCTTCGCCTTCGTGGCCGACGAGGAGGCCGGCGGGATGCAGGGCGCGCACTGGTTGGTCGAGCACCGTCGTGATCTGTTCGAGGGGTGCACCGAGGCGATCAGTGAGGTCGGCGGGTTCTCGTTGACCGTGCGCGAAGGGCGCCGGCTGTACCTGATCCAGACCGCGGAGAAGGGCATCGCCTGGATGCGACTGAGGGCCCGGGCCCGGCCCGGGCACGGCGCGGTCGTGCATGAGGACAACGCGGTGACCGCGCTGTGCGCGGCGGTAACCCGGCTGGGCAAGCACCGGTTCCCGCTGGTGATGACCGACTCGGTGCAGGAGTTCCTGACCGCCGTCGGCGAGGAGACCGGACTGGACTTCTCCGGCGACAACCTCGAAGGTGCGGTCGCCAAACTCGGTGCGCTCGCCCGGCTCATCGGTGCGACCCTTCGCGACACCGCCAACCCGACGATGCTCGACGCCGGGTACAAGGCGAATGTCATTCCGTCGACCGCGGAGGCCGTGGTGGACTGCCGGGTCTTGCCCGGGCGGCAGGCAGCGTTCGAACGCGAGGTCGACGAGCTGCTCGGCCCCGACGTCACCCGGGAATGGGTGCTGAACCTGCCGCCGGTGGAGACGGCTTTCGACGGCGACCTGGTCGCCGCGATGGACGCCGCGATCCGGCGCGAGGATCCCGACGCACGCACGGTCCCCTACATGCTCTTCGGCGGCACTGACGCCAAAGCGTTCAGCCAGCTGGGCATGCGATGCTTCGGGTTCGCGCCGTTGCGGCTGCCGCCCGATCTCGATTTCGCCGCGATGTTCCACGGTGTCGACGAACGGGTGCCGATCGACGGGCTGACCTTCGGCACTCGGGTCCTCGACCGGTTCCTCCGGAGCTGTTGATTCTGCTAACGTCGCGCGCGTAGCAGTCTTGGTTCCAAGGGACGCCTGTGGAGCAAGCGCCACAGGCGTTTCGTTGTGTCCGGCGAGCGTGGTGCGTGCCTGCACGGCGCAAATCGGATGGGCACGACAGCGAGCCGGGACACCCGCATTGCGGGCCGAACAGGCGGCCCGAGCAAGGAGATGGAAGATGGCAACCGGCACGGTCAAGTGGTTCAACGCGGAGAAGGGGTACGGCTTCATCACCCAAGATGGTGGCGGCCCCGACGTCTTCGCCCACTTCTCGGCGATCCAGGCGACCGGCTACCGCTCCCTGGAGGAGAACCAGCGGGTGGAGTTCGAGATCACTCAGGGGCCCAAGGGTCCGCAGGCCGATCAGATCCGCGCGCTGCAAAGCTGACGGCTGCCTCGCAGGGTCGGGGCCTCCCGACCTGGATTGACCACCAGACTCATCAGCGGGGTCCGCACCGGATGGCGCGGGCCCCACTTCGTGCTGCGACGCTTATTGCTGCGGCGCGAAGGCTTACAACGACAGCTTGGGCTGAGCGACCGGGGTCCGCTGCCGGCGCAACAATACGGTGCGGGTACCGCCGGGATACACCCGCACCTGGGACAATTCCCAGCCCGCGAATTCGGCCTGCACCGCGAGCTGAGTCGCTGCGGTTCGCCGGGATACCTCCGGCGGTAACCGCAGCGGCTGGTACTCCCAGTCGGGGCTATCACCGTCAATTGTCTCGATCATTACTGCACCACCCGTTCGGGATCGATCACCTGCAGTCCTGCCCCTGATGCGGAAACGACGTAGACCCGGCCGCTGACCGGGTCTACTGCCACTGCATCGGGTTGATGCACGGTAGGCACCCGGTGCACGATCACCGGCTCGCCTCCAGCCACCCCGAGCCCGACCACCTCATCGCGGCCGGTCAAGGTGACCCACACCAGGTCGCGCCGGCCGTCATAGGCCAGCGCGTAAGGCGCGCCCGGCAGCGGGAAACGCTGCCGCAGCACCGGTGGATCGCCGGCGAAGGCCAACAGCTCGCCGTCGCGGGTGTCGGTGACCAGCAGCCGACCGAACCTGTCGGCCACCGCACTGGCGGCCCCGTTGCCCGCGCGCAACGCGGGACTGATCTCGCCGGTAGACGCATCCACCACACTGACCGCACTGCGGCCCCGGTCGAGAACCCAGATCTTGGTTCCGCCGGCGGCCGGAATCAAGCGCGTTGCGTCGATGAAACCCGGGATGAGCCGGTTGCCGTCCAGCACGACAAGCCGGTCACCCAGCGCAACCACCGTGACGCCACCCACCGTGACCGCCCCGTGTGCCGGGCCACTGAGATCCGTCCTGCTCGGTGCGCCACCATCGAGCGGGACGCGGATCAGCGACCCCGGCGCGGTGATCGGCACCAGCAGCGGACCGCCGTCGGCTGCGAGCACGAGATCCGCCGCCGGGCCCGGCAGCGGCACCTGCCGCGGCGGCGCCGCGCCGTCCAAGGCCGTCAGCAGGAGCCGGGGCGGGTCGTCCAGCGCCACCGCGACCGTCTTGCTGTGGGGATCGATCACTATTGCGGTCGCCGGCGCACCGAGCGGCCTGATGGTTCCCGCGGGTGCCGGGCCGCCCAGCGGAGCCGACGCCGGCTCGACTGGCGGGACAGCTTGCTGCCCGGCGGAGCCGCCCACGGTGCCGCATCCCGCTATCAGCCCGGCGACGAGCAACGCAGCGAGTAGCGCCGCGCGCGGGGCACCGAGCACACCGACCTCCATGTCGGCTAGGGGGCGAGGTGTAGGTCAAGCATTCCTGACATGACACCCCCGCGTCATCCCCAGGTAGCCGGTTGTTGGCATTAATCCGCTAGTTGGACGGACACCCTAGCCCCGCGCCGCTGACCCTGTGCAGTCCTCCGTGACCGAGCTGTGACCAGCCCGGTGCGCGGTTAGTCCATCTAAGCGATAACGTCAACAGCTGTGACTACCACGGTCGACATTGTTTTGCCGTGCCTGGACGAGGCCGAGGCGCTGCCCGGTGTCCTGGCCGCGATGCCTGCGGGCTACCGGGTTCTCGTCGTCGACAACGGCAGCACCGATGACACGGTCGCCGTCGCGGTGGCCTGCGGCGCCACCGTGGTGTCCGAGCCGCGGCGTGGCTACGGCGCCGCGGTGCACGCCGGATTGCTCGCCGCGACCGCCGATCTGGTTGGTGTGCTCGACGCCGACGGATCGCTGCCACCGCAGGCGCTGCCCCAGCTGGTGGCGGAGGCGGCCAACGGCACCGACCTCGCCGTCGGCCGGCGGATACCGCAGGCGGGCTCG
>DASUII010000368.1:0-5695 GCA_036279835.1 Pseudonocardiaceae bacterium | reverse complement strand
GGCACAACTCATCGACGCCTCGGGCCTGGCCACCCATGTTCCAGCAATGCCCACCCGGGCTCGTGATCGGCGGCCCCGCGGTCGGCATTCCGGTATCGCCCCGGTTGCGGTCGCGCCAGTCGATCACCGCCCAGCTTCGGTCCCCGAGGTCCCGCACCGTCGTCACCCCGGAAGCGAGGTGGGCACGCAGCGAATCCTCGATGACCGCAGTCATCTCCTCAGCACCGAAGATGGGCAGGCGGTCGAGTGCGCCGTGGCCGCCATCGCCGCAGAGATGCACATGCGTATCGATCAATCCGGGTAGCAGCGTCGCGTCCGGGAAATCGACCACGTCGCACCCGTCGGGCATTGGCATCCCGGATGGCGCAACGCCGACAATACGACTGCCCTCGATAAGCACCGTCTCAGCGTCGGGCACAATCCGTTCACCGGCGAACACCCGCCGTGCCCTTATCGCTATCAAGTGCCGCCTCGGTCACCAACGCCCGCACACGCCTGTCGAACCACATCCGAGTCCGGTCACTGTGCTGATGTCTTGCGTAAGGCCGCGGTGCCAGTAACCTCCGGCGCCGTTGCACCATCCAATCGCGTCGGGAATATCATGGCAGGGGCGGCGCGTCTGCGGCGTTGGCGTGCGGGTATTGTAAAGGTGCCATGGCCTTGCAGCATCTCATCCATTTCCTGCACGTACACATTGAATCTTCGATAGTCCACGAAGCAGGCACGAGTGGCCGGACTGAGGTGGTAAATGAATCGTGCATAATCTACCCAGCCCTGTCGAACAAACTCCGGAACATTGTCTAGCTGAAGCAATACATGCTCGAAGTAGCAGCACACCATATGTGCAATGGCGTGGACCGCGTCGTACTCGGCGCTGTCTGGCTCAATCTCAGTGTTCTCGAAGAAGTATTTCCTCAGATGCGGTTTGTCCACGAAGATTTTCATTATCTCGGTGTGCTCGGCGTAAATCTTGCCGTTGGCTTCACACTGTAGTTCCAGTCTGAGATTCCGAATCTGCTCCCACACGAATATGAACCCGACAATGCCGACCAAGACGGCGAGAAGTGTCCCGACAGCCTGAGTAGTAGCGGTCCAGTCGGCCTGAACAGCAAACTTCGCGGCAAGGATCATTTGGCGAGCCACGATGTCACTCTCCCCAACAACCTCAGACGTGCGTACGAGCTTCACGGTTACACACTGTGCCCGTACCCAATGCAATCGTCACAGAACTAGCCGAGTTCACTGTCGATTAACCTTTTGTTAAGGTACGCGACACCGCGGAAAGTTGGCGAAAGCTTCGCCCTAATGGAGCATCGAGGATCGGTTTGGGGGCACCTTGCCCATACTTCGCTGTGGTGTGATCAGCGGCGAGACCAAGGAGGGCGTCATGTTTTACGTCTTTGGGTTCGAGCGAGTCGGTGTGGTGATGGGTGACTTGTACTTCGTCGACCCCGATCCGTTGCCGGGCCAGGAGGGCGCCGAGCGTGGTGTCCGCCTTGAGGTACGGCTGGTCGAACCGGGGGAGTTGAAGGGCTCGATCTATTCAGCTCGGCCGATCATGGTCGACCGGCCCGTGTGGCGGGCTGACCTGTTGGAGGCGGTGGCGGGCCCCCCAGGCAGCTTGGACCGTGCGCACCATCACCCGGCCTTCCGGGGGTGGGAACCGGGCCCGCGTTGCTTCGTCGAGGGGCTGGCAACCCGACCGCTTGACTGGGTGGGTGCCCGTCTATCGGACCTCGACGCCCTCCTTGAACACGCTGGGATGGCATCGGTCGATGTCGGCAGCGGTGACGCCGACGCGCTCCGACAGGCCGTTCCCGAGATCATCGACGCGCTGCGGAGGCTGCTTGACCGGGTGAAGTCGGGGCAGTCGGCGCGTGCGTCGGGGGATGCGGAGTTGACCAGCGCCCGTATCGGCTGGCTCTGATCCCCTGCTGCATCGGGCTGTGCATGAGCCCTCACCCAGGGTGGGTATGGTCCGGCCCTCACAACAGGACGGTGAACGGGAGCAGCGGTGGCGGCGAGCTTGGTCCGGGAGGTGGCGCCGGCGGCGGCGGTAGTGATGCCGGTTACCGTTGATGATCAACCGTCGTCGTGCGGGTTCGTGCGTCGCGATCAGGAACTCGCCGCGCTGCTGGCCCTGCTTGACCCGCGGCGCACAGCGGCGCCGGCGGGGATAGTCGTGTCGGGGATGGCTGGGGTGGGTAAGTCCGCGCTGGCCTGGCAGGCGGCCCGGACCGCGGTCGAGCGCGGCTGGTTTCCCGGTGGGGCGGTGATCGTCGACCTGCACGGCTATGACCCCCAGGCGATCGCCCAGGTGGCGTCGGAGCGGGTGTACGTTTCGCTGCTGCGCGCCCTGGATGCGGACTGGCCGGTTGGTGTCCTGCCGGCCACCGTCGATGAACAGGCCAGCGCCTACCACCGTCTGATGTCTCATCTCGACCAGGTGTCCCGGCCGGTGCTGCTGGTGGTGGACAACGCCGACGACACCGACCAGATAACCCGGCTGTTGCCCACAGGTGCGGCGCATCGGGTCCTGATCACCTCCCGGCGTGCCCTGGAGGAGCTACCCGGCGCACGGCGACTGGAGGTTGACGCGCTGACACCCGACCGCGCCATCGAGTTACTGGGCACCCGTCGTCCCGGCGACCCCCGGCTCGGCGCAGATCCGGCGGCGGCCGCAGAGTTGGCGCGATTGTGCGGGCATGTGCCGTTGGCGTTGCAGATCATCGCTGTGCTGATGGCCGATGACCCCGCCCGCCCGGCCGCTGAACTGGTCACGGAGCTGGCCGATGAGACCGTCCGACTGCAGAGCTTGCCCGGCGAGCAATGGCCCGGACGCGCCGCGGTCGGGCTGGCCTATCGCCGCCTCGACGACTCCTCCGCTCGGCTGTTTCATCTGCTGGCGGCGGCGCCCGTGCCCGATGTGACGGCCGAGGCTGCGGCCGCCCTGGTCAATCAGCCCGTCGCGGAGATCCGTCCGGCGCTGGCCGCGTTGGCAAGGATGCATTTGTTGGAGTCCAGCCAGCCGGGGCGGTGGCGCATGCATGACCAGATCCGCCGCTACGCCACAGAGGTCGCGGCCGACGAGCTGGGTCACTCGGTTATAGATATTAATCCCGAATACGCCATTGCGTGCGATACGACGGTGCCGCCTCGCTCACCATCCGCCGCGACCGTCCCACGGTCAACTCAACCACGCGCCACCTCACCCGGCCGCGCATCTAGCACCGATCGCCGCCGACCTCGACGCTGGCTTCTGCTGACTGCATCGGTCATCGCGGTCGCGGCTTCGGCATTCGCCTTCCTGAAGCAGCCGTTCATCGCCCATACGGGCACCGGCGCGGCCCGGTTGGTGTTATCGACCGCCCAGGTCAAGATTGGTGATACCTACTTCGTTACCGCTTCGGGATTCTCTCCCGGGGAGGCCGTGCGATTTTCCTGGACCGGCCCATCCGACGGCGTGATGGGCGTCTTCTCTACCGACTCGGATGGCAACAAGTCACCCGGTCCGATCTTTGAGCGACACCCTCCGGGCAACTACACCATCACCGTCACGGGACTGAAATCGGGGCGTACCGCCTCGGCTGGGCTGCAGGTCGTTACCGGCTCCGGCGCGGCGCGGTTGGTGCTGTCAACGTCCGAGGTGAGGATTGGTGATACTTACTTCGCCACTGCATGGGGGTTCTCACCGGAGGAAAAGCTGACGTTCTCCATCAACCGGGCCAATGGCGTGATGGGCGTGTTCCCCGCCGGCTCGGGTGGTAGTAGGTGGAACCGAATCGTGGACAACGATCCTGCGGGGGACTACACCGTCACCGTCACCGGGCTGACATCAGGGCGTACCGCCTCGGCGGAGCTGAAGGTGGTCCAACCCGGCAGCTGAACGCATGCCCGCGGCGCGGTGAGCGCGGCTCCGCATCGAATGCCAATGGTTTAGCATGCCGCATCGTGAGACTTCTGAGCGCCGGGCTAACCAGCGTGCTCGTTTGCGTCGCGACCGTCGTCATTGGGTCGTCCCCGGCCGCGGCGGGTCCGGTGAGCGCCGAGGATCTCGGATCCTTGGTGGTAGTGCCGCCGGGCGTCACAACCAGTTTCGCAGTTTATGACCGGGAGCAAGAGGACTTCACCGTTGTGCGGGACCCGCACGTCCGGTTTCGCACAGCATCGGTGGTCAAACTGCTTATCGCGTTGGATTACCTCATACAGCACGATCCGGTACTGGACCTGGAGCAAGCCACCACCGATGAGCAACGCATGGACATCCTCGCGCTGCGCACAATGCTGCGGGGCAGCTGGGATTACGCGGCTAGTGTCTTCTGGGTGCGGGGCGGGTTCACTGACATCGTCAACCGGATGACCACACTCATCGGGCTGCCGGACACGTCGCCCCCAGCCCCCGAACAGCGCGGATTCTGGGGTTACACGGTGACTTCCGCCGCGGACGCCGCGAAGATTTACCACTACATCCTGGACGTGGCGCCTACCAAGTATCGGGACTTCATCATCGGTAACCTGCACGCCTCGACCCGGTGCGCCGAGGACGGCCGGGATCAGTCTTTCGGCATCCCGCAGGTATTCGTCCGGCCCTGGGGTGTCAAACAGGGCTGGTCGGGTTGGGGTGCGACCGTGCCGGACGACCAGCGCTGCTTCGAAGACCGTGCCGGTATGGGCGAGTTCGCCGGACCGGTTCACGCCATGAAGGAAGAACCTAACCAGCCGCCGGACCTCGTCAGCCCGCTGCTACACACCACCGGGACGATCGGTCCGGGCGAGCGCAGCATCGTCGTGGTCTTCACTACCTACCCGACGCACACGACGTGGCCGCAAGCCGCAGCCACGATCACGCGTCTGTGCCGGTCGTTATCACCTTTCGTCCCCGATGCCGCACCTGATGACTTGCGGGCGGACTGATAACCCCGGGACGTTACCGGTGCGGTGCAGCATCTCGATGAAAGCGTGTCCTGGCTTGATCATTCGCGCTGAGCTCAGCCATGCGCGACCACACGGCGTAGGCCTCAGGCGGGATCGCGGGGGTCCGCGGCGCAGGAGAGGCCATCGTGGTGGTCGGAGGTCTGGATCGGCTGGTGCTCCGAACGGTTTGAGGTGTGCGCACCGAGGCAACGGCTGACGGGACGGTGCCCTCGTCTGGTGTGTTCGGTGCGGCGGCGGGCGCTGCGTTGAGGTTTTCACTGGGCGGGCTGTCGCCGGGGTCCGGTGCCGGGATGGCCGTCACCGGGGCTACCGGCGCCGGGTTCCTGACGGCGGTCGTAGCGATGGAGCCGCTGTGAGACGTTATCAGCGGAACGGACGCCGCCCCCCCGATGAGAGCGAGAATCCCCGCTGCCGCGAACCGCGTGAACCGCCGCGGCGCACGCCGGCGCTCCCGGACGTCGGCGGATCCCGGCGAGATGGTGGCGCCGGAGAGTTCGGAAGCTTCGACCGTCGTCGGGACTGGCGTGACGGTGGCCTTGAGATCGACTCGGGTCTTGGATTCGGATCGCAAGGCCTCGACGGTCTCGGCCAGCGGCGGGTGGATCAGCTCCTCGAACGCGGTGCGGTCCAGCCACCTCTCTGCTTGATCACTGTGACGCTGAGCGACTGACTTCCGAGTCAACGTGACAGCTTCGCGGCGTGGGGACAACTGCTGCTGCTGTCGAAGCGCCATGCCGTCACCTTACCTATCGTGGTCTCC
>DASUII010000367.1:0-21255 GCA_036279835.1 Pseudonocardiaceae bacterium | reverse complement strand
GCGCGAGCGGCCTAGCGGGACCGGCGGCGCGCCGCCACGGCGTGGCTGTAAGCCTCCCGGTGCAGCGTCGCGCTGGTCGCCCAGGAGAAGTCCTTGGCGCGGCGTTGCGCGGCAGCCGACAACTCCGCCCGGCGAGCTGGGTCATCGAGCAGTTCGGCAAGACCTGCGGCGATGTCGTTGGCGTCGATGCCGCAGTAGGCCACCGCATCCCCGCCGACCTCGGGCAAGGACAGCCGCCGGGTGGTCAGCACGGCGGCGCCGGCTGCCATCGCCTCCAGCACCGGCAGTCCGAATCCCTCCCCCAACGACGGGTAGGTCACCACGGCAGCGCCACCGAGGAAACCGGACAGCTCAGCCAGCGGGAGGTAGCCGGCCCGGATCACCCGAACGCGGTGCGGCACGGCCTGCAGCTCGCGCTCCACCTGGCTATCCCAGCCTGGCTGCCCAGCCAGTACCAGAGCGGCCGGGTCGGGCCGGCCGGCCCGGATCTGACTTGCCCAGGCGAACCCACGGATCAACGCCGGCACGTTCTTGCGCGGCTCAAGTGCTCCGAGAAAAGCCACATAGGGGTCGGCGTCCAGGCTCAGCCGGCGCCGGACGACGGTGATCTCCTCCGGCGACGGAGGGTGGAAGCGGTCGGCATCGACCCCGTGGTGCACCACGTGCAAGCTGTCCACATTCCGGGCTCCGGCGACGCGTTGCAGCTCGCGGGCCGTCGACGCACTGGGCACCACGCACACATCGGCCCTGCGCAGCGAGGTCCGCGTCCAGGCTCGGAAGAAGCGCGCCTTGACCGGCGAGTGCACTTTCGGGTCGGTGAAGAACGTCGCGTCGTGCAAGGTGACCACCGTGGCCGCTGGGGCGGTCAGCGGCATTGTGTAGTGCGGGCAGTGCAGCACATCGACATGCAAGCGCCGGACCAGCCAGGGCAAGGTGGTCTGCTCCCAGGTCAGCCGCGCGGTCCGGGCGACGAGCCGCTCCACGGCAGGCAGCACGTCGGCGTGCGGGGCCAGCGTGGCGTAGAGCTGCGCGTCCCGCGGCTGGCACACCACCATCGGCGCGGCACCGTCTGCGTCCAGTGCCGCGACCAGGCAATCCACGTAGCGACCGACGCCACCACGGTCTGCTGGGACCGCCGTCGCGTCGATGAGCACCCGTGGCTCGGTGAACACGCAGGGAGCCTAAGAGATAACTGTACGTGCTCGTGACTGGCGTAGCTCGAGGTGCACCGACCACACCCGGTGGGCGGTGCGCTCCCAGCTGAACTGCTCCGCCCGGCGCCGACCCGCGGCTCGCATGGCCTGCATGGTGGCGGGGTTCGACACCACCATGCGCAGGGCGGCGGCCAGCGCCGCGGGGTCATTGCGGGCGACCACCACACCGGCGTCCCCGGCTACCTCGATGAGCGCGGGAGCATCGGAATGCACGACCGGTACGCCGGCAGCCATCGCTTCCAGCACCGGCAGGCCGAAACCCTCAGCCAGGCTCGGCGCAGCGAGCACCGCTGCACGATGCAGCACGACGGCCAGCTCAGCGTCGGTGATCCGGCCCAACACCTGCACCCGGGCCGGGTCCAGCCCGCATCGCCGCGCCAGTGCGGCCGGGTCGACCTGCCCCCAACCCGGCTGGCCGACCAGTACCACCGGCAGATCCGGGGCATCCGGCGCGGCCAGCGCGGCGAGCAGGGAATCGATCCCTTTGCGGGGTTCGATGGTGCCGACCGCGAGCACGTAACACGGCGGCAGCCGCAGCTGGGTGGCGATGGCGGCGGCATCGGGCGGCAGGCTTGTCACGGCCGCGCTGACCCCCTCGCCGACCACGTGCAGCCGAGCCTGGCAGGGCACGTGCCGCGGCAAGTCGTCGGCGACCGCGGCGGTGGGAACCACCAGGGCATCCGCCCGGCTAGCCGCGCGCCCGATATTGCGGCGGTGCCAGCCGACCCCGCGCCGGGTCAACCCGTCGGGATGGGTCCAGGGCACCGTGTCGTGCACCGTGACCACCAGGTCCCGGCCGTGGCTTGGTCCCGGTGGCGCCAGCGGCGTGGGGGCGTGCACGGTGTCGCCACCGGGCCACAATGCGACGCCGGAGTCCCAGGCCGCGACGAGCGCTTTGCGGGGCAGTGGCAACCGGTGTGGCCCCTCGACTCCGGGGATGATCGCCGGGGTGGGGTCGGCGTGCCGGGCTATCGCGCCACCCACCGTCCAGCCGGCCGGCGCAGTGGCGGCCAGTGCCGCGGCCAGCTCGCGGGAGTACCGCCCGGTCCCCCCCGGCACCGGTGCGAACAGCTGCTCCAGCAGAACCACCAGCTTGGGCACGCGCCGAAGTGTGGCACGAGCGTGCCGGGCGGCACGGGTACCGTCACGCCCCGTGTCCCGCGCTCGAACCACGGTGGTCGTGGTCACGTGGCGAGGCCGCGGTCTGATCGGGCGCTGCCTGGACGCGTTAGCCGCTCAAACCTGCCCGCACCGGGTGCTGGTGGTCGACAATGCTTCGACTGACGGCACCGCGCAGGAGATTGCCCCGCACCGTCCCGAAGTGCTCCGGATGACCCGCAACATCGGCTACGCCGGCGCCCTGGCAGCCGCGCTACCGCGGGTCGACACGCCGTTCATGGCCTGGCTCAACGATGACGCGCAGCCGGAGCCGGGGTGGCTCGCGGCGCTGGAACAGGCCCTGGATGACGATGACAGAGCCGCCGCCGCGTCCTCGGTGCTGCACACCGCAGACGGCACCGTGACCTCGACCGGCGTCGCGCTCACCCGCATCGGCTACGGCCGCGACACCACCAGGGCGCTGCCGTTCGGCTTCTGCGGTGGCGCCGCGTTGCTGCGGACCGACGTGCTGCGCGCCGCCGGCGGTGTCCCAGGCTCGCTGTTCTGCTATTACGAGGACACCGACACATCGTGGCGGCTGCGACTGTCGGGCCATCAGATCGTCGCCGTGTCCGGCGCCCGGGTCCAGCACGTCGGGGGCGCCTCCGCGCGGCACGGCACGCCGACCTTCCACCGCTGGAATGAGCGCAACCGGCTGCTGGTGTTGCTGCGCTGCGCCCCTGCCAGGGTGGCCACCCGCGAACTGGCCCGCTTCGCCGTCCTGACCTTGGTCCTACCGTTTCGCCGGCACCCCCACCTAACCCCCAACTTCGCGCTCGCCCTGCGACTGCAAGTGCTGGCGGAGCTAGCGACCCGCCTACCCGCCACCCTGCTCGCCCGCCACCGCATCACCCAACGCGCGACGGTTCCTCGCGCCGCCGTCTGGACCACCTGGTCCACCCACCCCTGATCCCGCATCAGCAAGCCGTCCGCCCCCCAAGGGCTCTGTAGTTCCCGAGCTTCACCGCAGCGCTGTTCACGCCACGGCCGGCAGCTCTGCTGTGGAGCTCGGGATACACAGTGCTGTTGACGTTGCGACCACAACGGTGGGCCGGGGAAAAAACCTGATGCGGGATGGGGCACGCTTCGGCGCGTGAATGAGGACACGGTGTCGGTGGTGGTGGTCAGTTATCGGGGGGCGGACGACACCGTGGCGTGCCTGCGGGCGTTGCGCGACGAGCTGGACTGGCCCGCTGAGGCGCTCGAGCTGATCTGCGTGGACAACGCGTCGGACGATGGCAGCGCGCAGCGGATCGCCGCCGCGGTGCCGCAGGCCCGGTTGATCCGCTCGGCCACCAACACCGGCTTCGCCGGCGGCTGCAACCTCGGGGTCAGCCACGCCACCGGCGCGATCGTCGGTTTCCTCAACAGCGACGCCCGGCCGCACCGCGACTGGGTGCGCGCCGCGGTCACGGTGCTTCACCAAGATCGAGGCGTCGCGGCAGTGGCCAGCAAGGTGCTGGACTGGGACGGCGAGCGGATCGACTACGTCGACGGCGGCCTGACCTGGTACGGCATGGGGTACAAGCCGCACATCGGCAAGCCCGACGACGGCGCCCACGACACCGCCCGCGACGTGCTGTTCGGCACCGGCGCCGCGCTGCTGGTCCGGCGCGAGGTCTTCGAGCGACTCGGCGGGTTCGATGAGCGGTTCTTCATGTTCTGCGAGGACGTCGACCTCGGCTGGCGGCTGAACCTGCGCGGGTACCGGGTGCGCTACGAGCCGCGGTCGATCGCTTATCACCGCCACCACGCCTCGCTGCACGGGGCCGACCCGGCCCGCGAGACCTACCTGCTGGAACGCAACGCGCTCGCCGCGCTGTACAAAAACGTCTCCGACGAGACGTTGGCCACGGTGCTGCCCGCGGCGCTCGCGCTGGCCGTGCGGCGAGCCACCGCCCGCGGCGAGTGTGACCCCACCGAGCTGGAGATGACCCGCCGCGGCCCCGGAACGGAAACTCCCGGCCCGATGGAAGTACCGCGGGTGACCATGGCCGGGATCTACGCCATCGACCGTTTCGTCGAGATGTTGCCCGCGCTGGCCGCGTCTCGGCGGGTCGAGCAGGCCGCCCGGGTCCGCACCGACGCCGACCTGCTGCCGCTGATGCGCAATGCCCTGGAGCGCACCTCCCCCGAGGTCCCCTACCTGCTCGCGCACGACGCGATCGTCGAGGCACTCGGCGTCGCGCAGGTCTACGGGGCCCGCCGCCGGATCTTGATCATCACCGCGGACGCGGTGTCGCCGCGAATGGCCGGGCCGGCGATCCGGGCCTGGAACATGGCCGAGGTGCTCTCCGGTGAGCACGACGTGCGCCTGATCAGCCTCAACCCGCACAGCCTGCCGGCTCCAGCCGAGTTCGACGTGCGGCAGGTGGCGCCCCGATCGATGGGTCCCGAGCTGGACTGGGCGCAGTTGGTAGTCCTGCAAGGCCACGTACTCGAGCACGTACCGGCGTTGAAGACGTCCAACCACATCGTGATCGCCGACATCTACGACCCGATGCACCTCGAGCAACTCGAGCAGGGCCGTGATCTGCTGGGTGATGATCAGCGCGCCAAGGTCGTCGACGCGGTCACCGCGGTGTTGTCCACCCAGCTGCGCCGCGGTGACTTCTTCCTGTGCGCCTCGCAGCGGCAGCGGCATTTCTGGCTCGGGCACCTGGCCGCGATCGGGCGGCTGTCCCCCACCGTCTACGACGCCGACCCGACGACCCGCTCGCTGCTCGCGGTCGCGCCCTTCGGGCTGTCCGGGAAACCACCGCAGCGCACCGGTCCCGGGTTGCGCGACACCCTTGGGTTCGGGTCGCGGGAGAAAGTCGTGCTCTGGGCGGGCGGTGTGTACTCCTGGTTCGACCCGCTGACCCTGCTGCACGCCGTGCACGCGTTGCGCGCCGAGCACGACGACCTACGTCTGGTGTTCCTCGGGATGCGCCACCCGAACCCCGACGTGCCCGAGATGGGTATGGCCGGGCAGACCCGCCGGCTCGCCCAGACCCTGGGCCTGACCGGTGAGCAGGTGTTCTTCAACGAAACCTGGGTGCCCTACGCCGATCGGCAGAACTGGCTGCTCGACGCCGACACCGGCGTCACCACGCACTTCGAGCACGTCGAGACCACCTTCGCCTTTCGTACCCGGGTGCTGGACTACCTTTGGGCAGCACTGCCCATCGTCACCACCGACGGCGACGCCTTCGCTGAGCTCGTCGCCGCGGAGCAGCTCGGTGCGGTGGTGCCCGCGCAAGATCCGGCGGCGCTGGCCGCGGCGCTGCAGCGGGTGCTCTACGACGACGACTTCGCCGCCGGTTGCCGCGACCGGATCGCGGCGGTGGCCCAGCGCTTCACCTGGGAGACGGTGTTGGCGCCGCTGGTCGAGTTCTGCCGGCACCCGCGGCCCGCACCGGACCGGTTGCTCGGCACCCCGCTGACCGCACCCGACCGGCGGACCGGGGTGACCGGCGCGCTGCGCCGCGATGCTGCACTGGCGCGCTCCTACCTCGCCGCCGGTGGCCCCAGCGAGGTGGCCCGGCGAGCCGCCGGACGGCTTCGGAGGTGGGCTAAGCCCTCGTAGGGCGCCTCGGCCCACAGGCGCACGACGGTGCCATTGGGACCGGCGGCGACGTGGACATCGTCGGCGAGCAGGCGAATCAACGGCAGACCACGGCCGCGAAAACGGTCGTTGATGGGAACCCGCCAGCTACCGTCGTCTGAGATGGTGATCAGGAGGTGGGCACTGCTCCGGCGTGCTTGTAGCCGCACCGGCCCGTGCGGGCAGTCAGCGTAGCCGTGCTCTACCGCGTTGGTCATCGCTTCGTAAACCGCCAACACGAGATCCTCGACCAGTTCGGGAGAAACGTCGGCGGTGAGCCAGTCGCGCAACCGGCGCCGTGCCAGCGAGACGTTACGGTCGGTCGCAACCATCTGCATCTGCAATGGCGGCCGCACGTCGTCGAATGGCTCGGTGAGCCAGCGCGGATTGATGTCCATGTTAGTCGAGGCATACCCGGGTTGGGTCCCGGTTGAACGTCTGCGGCCGAATTTGATCACTTCGCCCGGTGGCTTACGGTCACATCGATGTGCACTGATTGCTCACCACCCGACGAGCGCCCGCTGCGGGTGCTGATCGACGGCACGCCACTGCTCGGGCAGCGCACCGGGATCGGTCGCTACACCGCCGCGCTGCTGCGGGAGCTGGTGGCCCGCTGCGACGTGGACGTCACAGTGACCGCGTTCACCGCTCGCGGGCAGATCGAGCTGCGCGGCGCGGTACCCGCCGGGGTCGCCGTGCGCGGTGGCCCGGTCCCGGCCAGGGCGCTGCGGGCGTTGTGGCGAAGCGTGGGCTGGCCCCCCACCGAGCTGCTCGCCGGCGACGCCGATGTACTGCACGCCACTAACTTTGTACTGCCACCGTCGACTCGGGCTCGCGGCGTCGTGACCGTGCACGACCTGGCGTTTCTGGACCGACCAGACTTCCTGTCCCCGCCGCAGCGTGATCTCCCCGCGCTGGTCGGGCGCTCGGTGTCCCGCGCGGCGATCGTCTGCACGCCCAGCGACGCGGTGGCGCAGCAGGTGACCAGCCGGCTCGGCGTCCCCGAACAGCGGGTCGTGGTCACCCCGCTGGGAGTGGATCGCGCATGGTCAAGCGCTGGGGTGCCCACCGAAGCACTGCGCGCCACGCTGGGTCTGCCACTGCGGTATCTACTATTCGTCGGGGCAGCGCAACCGCGAAAGGGCCTTGACGTGCTGCTTGATGCGCACCGGTCACAACCTGGGCTCGCGCCGCTGGTGCTCGCGGGGCCGGCAGGCTGGGGCCCGGCGCTGACGACCTCGTCCAGGGTGCACACCATGGGCTATCTCGACGAGGCTGACCTGCGCTGCGTGGTCGCCGGCGCGATGGCGGTGGTGCTGCCGTCACGCGATGAAGGCTTCGGCTTGCCGGTGCTGGAGGCGATGGCGGCCGGGATACCGGTGGTGTGCTCCGACCTGCCGGCACTGCGAGAGGTCGCCGGTGGGCTCGCCACCCTCGTCCCGCCGGGCGACCCTGCCGCCCTGGCTACCGCCCTGGCCAGCGTGGACGGCGCCGAACGTGACCCCACCGGGGCGGCCGCCCGACGCGCGCACGCGGCCAGCTACAGCTGGCGAGCCTGTGCTGACGCAACGGTCCGCGCCTACCGGAAGGCCCGCGACTGGGCCGGAGCCCCGTGAGAGATTCACGGTTCACCCGTGACGGACACAGTAGTCAGCAGTGACAGATACACCGAGATAGGTTTCACCCACGGGGAGTAGCGGAGCAGCGTTACCAAGCCGTTATGATAGGCGTAGGTCGCACACAGCTACGCCGAAGGCTCCGAGGAAGGCCGGTCACCCCCATTCGAGTGCTGGGGGCCATCGCATTCAGCTACGTCAAACGCTGGCGCATGACTGCGCCCGCGCGATGGCGCGCGCGTTCATACAGGAGGGGGAGGACGATGCTCACTCGCCGAACTCAGATCGGGGCCATCTTAGCGGCTCTGGGCGCGGCAACTGTAGCAGCCACGGTCAGCGCAGCAGCGCCTGGGGCGGCGCAGACTGCTCCGCTGGGCGGGGCGAACCCGGTCGCCGTGTTGACCGGTGCCCAGTCGATCAACTCAACCGAGACGCGGTACCAGGTCAAGGGCACCGACCTCGGGATCATGTGGACCGACGAGCGAGGGCAGATCCTGGCCGCCTTCGGCGACACCTTCGGGCTCGGTTGGGCCGGGATCAGCAGCGGATTCGCCAACCCCGGCACGATCGACTGGCGCTCGAACACGCTGGCCCGCAGCACCGACCGGAATCCGTCCAACGGCATGTCGTTCAACGACTACGTCACCGACCGCCCGGGCCATGCCAAGGAGCTGCTGCCGTCGCTGAAGAAGGACGGCGTCGAGATGACCAAGATCCCGACCGGCGGCATCAACGTCAGCGGGCGCAACTACCTGGCTTACATGTCCATCCGCAGCTTCACCCAGCCGGGCCAATGGCTCACCAACCACAGTGGTATCGCCTACTCCGACGACGGCGGTCAGACCTGGCAAGACGCCTCCAGCGCGCGCCGGCCGAACACCGCAGGCTTCGACGATCAGTTTCAGATGATCGCCTTTGCCCGGCGGGACGGTTTCGTCTACGCCTACGGCACGCCCAACGGCCGCTTCGGTGACGCCCATGTCGCCCGCGTCCCCGAGCAGCAACTACTCGACCAATCCGCCTACGAGTACTGGACCGGGAAAGGCTGGCAGCACGGCAGTAGCGCGATCGCGACCCCGATCGTCGATGGGCCGGTGGGTGAGCTGTCGGTCCGCTACGACCAGACTCTCAAGAGTTGGGAGATGATGTATCTCGACGAGTCGCGCAAGGAGATCGTGGTCCGGCTGGCGCCGCAGCCCGCTGGACCATGGAGCGCCGAGATTCCGGTCGCCACATCGCGCGAGTACCCGGATCTCTACGGCGCTTTCTTCGATCCGGATTCCAAGGGCGCGGACATCTACTTCACGATGACCCAGTACGGCAGCTACAACGTCATGATGATGCACGCCAAACTGCCGGCCAGCGCCATACGCAGCGCCCTGAAATAACCCCGCAGCCGGCGCGTCATCGCCGTGGATGTGTGTCGTGAACTCGACAGGACGGACCTTTTCGCGCGACGAAATGTCGGTGCCGTCGAGTTCACGACGTGGGGCACCTCAGCTGACGTGCGCTCCGGCGGCGACGGCGGCGCGCAGCGCCGCCCGCCAGGGGCGCAGCTCAGGTAGGGCGGTAGCGGTCCAGCTGGCGAGGTCCAGGGTCGAGTTCGCTGGGCGCGGGGCGGGCCGCGGGAACTCGGCGGTGCTGCACGGCCGTACCCGACCCGGGTCGGCACCGACCTCGGTGAACACGGCCCTGGCCAGTCCGAACCAGGTCGTGGCGCCGCCGTTGACACAGTGCAGCACGCCGGCCGGCACCCGGTCCGCGGCCAGCGCGAGCGCGATCAGGCCGTCGGCTAGATCCGCCGTCCAGGTGGGGTTGCCGTGCTGGTCGTCGACCACCCGGACGGGGTCGTCCCCGCAGGCCATCCGCGCCATAGTGCGGACGAAGTTGGCGCCGTGCGCGCCGTAGAGCCACCCGGTCCGCACCACATGCGCGGACGCACCAGAGCCCAGCACCGCCCGCTCCCCCGCGAGCTTGGTTCGGCCATACACGGTTCGGGGCGCCGTGCGGTCGTTCACCTGGTTGGGCCCCGTGCCGTCGCCTGCGAAGACGTAGTCGGTCGAGAGGTGCACCAGATGCGCCTGATGGGCCGCGCAGGCCAGGGCCAGGTTCGCGGGACCCTGCGCATTGACCGCGTGGGCCCGCGGAGCACCCTCACCCTCAGCGGTGTCCACCGCCGTGTAGGCCGCCGCGTTGATCACCACCAGCCGGCCGCCGCGCCCAGCCAATGAAATCGCGCTACATACCGCTGCCGGATCGGTGATGTCGAGCTCGGCCGAGCCCAGGGCGTGGATTCGAGTGATGCCCACGCGGGCAGCTGCCGCCGCCACATCCCAACCGAGCTGACCACGCGCACCGGTCACCAACAGCGACAAGTTCATGCCTTCAACGGCTCCCACCAGTCCCGGTGCCCGGCATACCAGCGCACCGTCTCGGCCAGCCCCTGGGTAAAGTCGACCTCAGGGGTGTAGCCGAGCTGGGTGCGGATCTTCGTCCAGTCCACCGAGTATCGACGGTCATGGGCCTTGCGATCGGCCACCTGCGCAACCTGCGACCAGTCCGCGCCCAGAGCATCCAGCAGCAGGCCGGTGAGCTCGGTGTTGGTCAGCTCGGTGCCACCGCCGATGTTGTAGATCTCGCCAGCCCGACCGCGCTCGAGCACCAGCGCGATGCCACGGCAGTGGTCGTCGACGTGCAACCAGTCCCGCACGTTGAGCCCGTCGCCGTATAGCGGCACCGGGCGCCCGTCAAGCAGGTTGGTGACGAACAGCGGGATAACCTTCTCCGGGTACTGGTAGGGCCCGTAGTTGTTCGAGCAGCGGGTGATCCGCACGTCCATGCCGTGGGTGCGGGCATAGGCCCGGGCGAGCAGATCGCCACTGGCTTTGGACGCCGAATAGGGCGAATTCGGTTCCAGCGGGTGGTTCTCGGACCACGAGCCCGACTCGATGGACCCGTAGACCTCGTCGGTGGAAACCTGCACAAACCGCGACACACCCGCCTCCAGCGCAGCCTGCAGCAGAATCTGCGTGCCCACCACATTGGTCACCACGAACGGGTCAGCACCCAGGATCGAGCGGTCCACATGTGACTCCGCGGCGAAGTGCACGACCGCATCGATGCCGACCATCAGATCGGCGACCAGCGGCGAATCGGTAATGTCGCCCTTGACGAAGTGCAGCGCCGGCTCGGTCGCGACCGGCGCGAGGTTCGTCTCATTACCGGCGTAGGTCAGCTTGTCCAGCACCACCACCTCAGCGCCGGCCAATGTCAGTTCAGCACCCTGAAGCACCCGACGCACGAACGTGGACCCGATGAACCCGGCACCGCCGGTGACCAGTAGCCGCATCCGCGCACCCTCCACTCGGCTCCCTCCACTGGGGTCGGGAGTAGGCGACCAACGGCGGTCGAGTGTGCCACGGCAACCTGACCAGGGTTCACACGTCTGGACTAGGAAGTACTGCCGCCACACCAGCCGCGAGACGCAGAAGGGGCATCCGTGGACGACAGGCCAGCTCGGTCGAGGGGGTCCGACCGGTCGGGTCGGCGGCGCAGGCCTGCTGGCAGCCCGGTGCCCTTAAACAGGCCGCTGCCCCGGCGACGCCGTAACTATGGCTTGCAGCTCGCGAAGCTGGCGCTCGCGATGGTCTCGGTGCTGGTACTCGGCCTCACCGGATACGGGTGGGCGACATTCAAGACCCTCCACGAGGGCTTGAGCACCACGGACGTGATCGGCTGGGCTGTCCCGGACAAAGCCACCGACCTCCTGCTGGTCGGCCTGGACAGCCGGACTGACGCGCACGACAACCCGCTGCCCCGTGACGTACTGGCCCGGTTGCGCGCTGGTGACAACGAGGGTGAGCTCACCGACACCATGATCCTGGTGCGAATCCCGAATGACGGCCAGCACGCGGTAGCGATCTCGTTGCCGCGGGACCTGTATGTGGAGCTGCCCGACGGGTACGGCAAGCACAAGCTCAACTCCGCGTTCGCCCGCGCGCGCAACGCCACCGCCCAGCGGCTGGTCGCACAAGGCGCCGACCCGGCGACGGTGCGCACCGAATCTGTCGCCGCGGGCCGAAAGCTGCTACTGCAGGCCGTCAAGGATCTGACCGGCGTCGGTATCGACCACTACGCGGAGATCAACCTGCTCGGCTTCTCGCTGCTCACCGATGCTGTCGGTGGAGTCGAGGTATGCCTCAAGGCTCCGGTTCACGACCGGTTCTCTGGGGCGAACTTCCCCGCGGGACCGCAGTTGATCTCGGGACCGGACGCGTTGGCGTTCGTTCGGCAACGGCACGGATTGCCCCGCGGTGACCTTGACCGCATCGTGCGCCAGCAGGCATATATGGCGTCGCTGGCACACAAGGTGCTCACTGCGGGCACGCTGGCCAACCCGAGTCGGATCAATCAGCTGATCAATGCCACCCAGCAGTCGCTGGTGCTCGACGACGGCTTCGATGTGCTCGACTTCGCCGCTCGGATTCAGGGCCTTGCCGCCGGCAACGTGGTTTTCGAGACCGTTCCGGTATTGGGGGACGGCATCAGCGAGTCCGACGGCGCGGTGCTCAACGTCGATCCCGATGCCGTGCGCGCCTTCGTCGGGCAGGCAATCGGCGTCCCTTCCACGCCGGACCTCAAGCCCGACCCCCAGCCCGACCCTCAGGTCAAACCGACGCTCGCGGTCGACGTGTTCAATGCCTCGGCCGTGCGCGGGCTCGCCAAATCGGTGTCCGATCAGCTGACCGGGCAGGGATTCGCGATGGGAACGCTCGGCAACAGCGCTGTCCGACGCACCAGCGTGGTGCGCTACCCGACCGGCGGACAGGACGCCGCGCGCACAGTGGCCGACGCGTTAGGCGGCTTGCCGGTCGAGGAGGACACCCAACTGGCAACCGGCACCGTGCAGGTCTACCTCGGCAAGGACTACCCGAGGCGGGACAAATCGCGGGTCGCGGGCGCCTTGCCTCGGCAGGGAGTGACCCCGGCCGTGAACGACGTCGCGCGGCCGATCGCCGACACCGCAAGCGCCGACAGCGCCACGTCACAGCCGCCGGCTCCAGCGCCGCCACCTGGATCGTCGATGGTGGGTGGCAAGGTGCCCTGCGTCTCCTGAGCCGCCGCGCGGCGCGCAGTGGTCGCGACGTTAAGCTAGAAGAACTGATGACCATCACCGACCAGTTGCTCGGCCCGCTGTTGCGCGCGGACCCGGCCAGACCGCGCATCACCCACTACGACGACGCCGCCGGCAGCCGGATCGAACTGTCCGGCGCCACCCTGGCCAACTGGGCCGCCAAGACCGCCAACTGGTTACGCGACGAACTCGACGTCCAACCCGGCGACATCGTCGCGGTATTGCTACCACCGCACTGGCAGACCGCCGGGGTGCTGCTGGGCGCCTGGTGGTGCGGCGCGACGGTCGCCGCGTCACCGCGTGGGGCGCAGGTAGCGCTATTCGGGCTTGATCGAATCGGCGACGCCACCGGCGCCGAGGAGCTGGCCGCGGTCGGGCTCGATGCCCTGGGGATGGGTATTTCGGTGTTACCGCCCGGGGTTCGGGACTACGCCAGCGAAGTTCGGGTACACGGCGACACGTTCTCCTCCGGCGGACCCGGACCTGACGTCGAGACACTCATCGCCGCTGCCCGGTCCCGAGCCACGGTGCTTGGCCTGGGCGCCGGTGACCGCCTGCTGTGCACCACAAGCTGGGACCTGACGGTGCCGGGTGAGGTGCTCCTGGCCGTGCTCGCCGCCGACGCTTCCCTGGTGCAGTGCACCGGTGCTGACCCAGCCGCTCTGACCGATCGCAGCGCCGCCGAGCGAATCACCACCAGCCTGCGCTAACCCGGGGCGCCACCGGCAGTTCGGCGCGATCCACCCAGTTCCCCGCGATAGCCTGTGCGTGGGCAGCGATCGGGAAGGTTCGGCGGGGAATCATGCGGCGTGTGTTGATGTTGATTGTGGTGGCTTTTTTGCTTGTCGCGTGCTCAGGGAGTTCCCCGGGACCATCCAGCGGCGGGATGGCGCCACACCCGCAGGCGCAGGTCAGCACGCTGCCGGGAAACAAGGCCTCGAACGTCAGCCCGACGCTGCCCGTCTCGGTGCGAGTCATCGGCGGCGTCCTGAATCAGGTGGCGCTGACCAACGCGGATGGCCGAGCGGTCGCCGGCACGCTGAGCGCAGACCGGCACAGCTGGATCAGCTCGGAGGCACTGGGCTACGCCAAGACTTACACCTGGAGCGGCAGCGCGGCCGGCCCTGACCGGCTGTCCGTGCCGGTGGCCGGCACGTTCACCACCGTCAAGCCGCAGCGGCAACTCCACGCCACCCTCAACATCGGCGACGGCGACACCGTCGGCATCGCCGCCCCGATCATCCTGCAGTTCGACCACCACGTGTCGGACAAGGCCGCTGCGGAGCGTGCGCTGCAGGTACAGGCTTCGGTGCCTACCGAGGGATCGTGGGCTTGGCTACCTGACGACAACGGCGGCTCCCGGGCGCACTACCGACCCAAGGACTACTGGCAATCCGGCACCAAGGTCAGTGTCACCGCCAAGCTCTACGGCGTCGCTCTCGGCGACGGCTCCTACGGCAAGGAAGACATCAGCACCAGGTTCATGATCGGCCGCGCCCAGATCGTCGAGGCCGACGTCAACAGCCACCGCATGGTGGTCATCCGGGACGGCCAGGAGGTGATGAACTTCCCGGCCAGCTACGGGCTGAGCTCCGACCCGAATCGCAACACCACCAGCGGTATCCACGTGGTGATGAACAAGGCCCAGACCGTACTGATGTCCAACCGCGCCTACGGATACGTCAACATACCCGAGCACTGGGCGGTACGGATTTCCAATAACGGGGAGTTCATCCACGCCAACCCGGAGACCACCGGCGTCCAAGGTTCCTCCAACGTCACCCACGGCTGCGTGAACCTGTCTACCGCGAACGCTCAGGAGTACTTCGGCACCGCGATCTTCGGAGACCCGGTCGAGGTCACCAACAGCCCGACCCCTCTCACCGGGGCTGACGGTGACATCTACGACTGGACCGTGCCGTGGGACAGCTGGCTGTCGATGTCCGCCCTGCACTCCTGACGGTGTAATCCTGACGCAGATCCGCGGCCACCGAACCGCACAAACTACGCAAAAAAACGTTGAATCGAATCCGGTGCGCGTACGCATCATAACTCAGAGTTTTCGATAACGGGATGCGTAACGCGATCTCGGTACGGCGCGATGAACTTGAATAAGGACCGCGGCCCCGAGGTGGATCATGAAGGCAGAACGACCTCACTGCTTCGCCGAACCGCGGCAGGAACCTACCAGAAAACACCGGTCGGCGAGTGCAGTGACAATCAGTGCCTGTTCCGTCACTCAGTTACAGGGCGCGCTCGGACAACAAGGCGGAGGCTGAAATGGGTAACTACATAGTTAACGGCGAGGTTATCGACGTGCGCGGGGAGCAGCCCACTGCCGCCGACCTCAAGCGCCAAGCCAACAGTGTGCTCTCCGATTGGGTGATGGCAAGTATGCCCAATGGTCAGATCGTCAAACTCGAAGATCACAGACCGCTGCCGACCAATGCAGTCGACTACTCAGTGGTGACGCCGTTCACTTACGGCTGATAGCGAGGTCGGGGTAATGCCGTCAATCATGAAAGATCTCGAAACACGGCGCAGGCTCAGCCGACTCAAAACCGAGGCGCTCCTGCTCTCGCGACGGTTCGGCGACGCCCGCTTCGACACTGAAAGCGGCACCTGGTTCTATGTCGAACAGTTTCCGATCGCGGCAGGCTGGAACAAGTCCCACATCGAAGTCCTGATCGACATCCCGTACGGCACCCCCGGCTATCCGTCGGTACCGCCAGAATGGTTCTGGACGGACCACGATCTCCGGACGACCGAAGGACAGTCACTCAACCACTTCTTCACGCGCGGGCCGAGTACCGATAGGGAACACCTCGACCACGGCTGGGGACACTTCTGCGTGCACCTTATCGGATGGCGGCCAGCTGGTGGCGCGGACTTGCTTCGTGGGCACAGTCTACTAACGTACCTCGACCTGATCGCAACGATTTTCCGCGACCGGCGCACTCTGAGCGGAGCACGATAATGGCGCGCGAGGTGGATGATATCGTACTCAGTTCCACCCTGTGGTCAGAGCTCCGCAGCCATCTTTTGACTACCAATGACAAGCCGGGAAGCCGGGGCGGCAATGAACAGATGGCGTTCATCCTCGCCGCGCCCAACGTGTCAGCGAGCAGGATACGATTGGTAGGTCACGAGCTGCTCCGGGCACAGCCCACCGACCTCGATCACCAGTCGCCCTCAGCAATAAGTCCCAACGGCCAGTTCGTCGCGACCGCTCTGACTCGGTGTCGCCGCGAAGGCTGGAGTCTCATCGAGGTCCACTCACACCCCTTCGACTCGGCTCCTCATACAACGTTTAGCAGCATTGACTGGTCCAACGACCGAATGAAGATGCCCCGGCTCGCCTCGATGCTGCCCGAAACTTTCTATCACGCCACGATGGTCGTGGGACAGAACAGCCTAGACGCCCACTACTATCAACGCACGATCTCGGCGATTCGACCGGTGCAGCAAGTGACTATCGTGGGTAGCTTCTCCGAAGATTCACCCGTCCTACACTACTTCCCGGCCTCCAGTTCCGCAGCTGCGTCGGTGCTCCCGCAAGACGCACGTCACGACCGCCAGCTTCCCGTGCTCGGGGTGGCCACCCAGGAGGCCCTCTCAAAAGCACGAGTGGCTGTCGTCGGCCTTGGCGGGCTTGGATCGTTCGTTGCCTTAGAACTCGCCTACCTCGGCGTCGGCCACCTGATTCTCATTGATCCTGACCGTATCGAGTTGAGCAATCTTAATCGCCTCATCGGCGCTGGACCAGACGACGTCGGACGCTACAAGGTCCACGTCTTCCGGGATCTCGTCGAGCGCGTGGCGCCGGAAGTCGAGGTAACAGCAGTGGCAGCGCCGCTGTTAGACAGCTCAGCTCTGCACCACGCCAAAGCAGCAGACTTGCTGCTCGGCTGCGTCGACACGCACGGCGCTCGCCTGTCGTTGAACCACTTATCTATTCGCTACCTCATACCGCTCATCGATGCAGGCACCGGTGCCAGGCTCGGGACCGACAGTGTAGCGGCCAAACTCGGAGGCCAAGTCCAGGTCGTCGCACCGGGAGTCGGCTGCCTCGAGTGCCGTGGCTTCATTCACCCGCAACGGGCGGCATACGATTTAGCGCCGCCAGAGCTGCAGGAGTATGAACGAGACCACGGTTACGGCACCGAGGAGGCTAGGCCCTCGGTTATATTCCTCAATGGTGTCGTGGCGTCAATGCAGGTTGCGGAAACCGTGCGGACTTTCACGGCGGCGTCGGTACGGAAGGCTATCAATCCGAAGCTGGTCATGTACGACGCCCAAGCTCAGCGGACGTTCCCAGCAGCTGTTCGCTACTCGCCTGAGTGCGCGACCTGCGGCACCGCCGGGGTTACCGGGCTCGCTGATCTCGCACCTTTGCAAGCCGCCTTCCAGGTTGCGCCGACGGCACGGCCTGCTTTCGCAAGAGCGTCACTGAGCTAGCCGGAGCCGAGCATGCCGGATCCAATTCCGAGAAATAGAAGTGCGCACGGACGCCGGTCCCGCCGGCAGGCGACACACGGATTTTGGCGAGGTCGACCACGCCGGCGAGCCCGGGAAGACGCTGAACAGGCCGGGCCAGCCGCGCAGCTGCAATGCACACCCGAGCGGCCAGAAGTCTTTGCAAATCAACCACTTCGTCGGCCCCGGCAAAACGCCGCGCAGACCGCAACTCCACCTGCGCCTGCCCCCGCACCCGCACCTCCCCCAGCACCCGCGCCTGTGCCCGCCCCCGTGCCCCTGCCCGACAGGCAGGACGTTGGTCTAGGCCAACCTTTCCGGCGACCACGGCAAAACACGGCGCAACCCGAACTGCCACCATCGCCTTCAGTGGATTTAGCAATCGGTCCAGGCCAACCACTTCGGCGGCCCCGGCAAAACGCCGGACATCCCGGACCAACTCCGCCTCCCTCGCGCGCGGTCGACAGGCAGGTCGCCGGTCCACGCCAAGCACCCGGGCGCACCCGACGAAACGTTAGACAACCTGGGCGACCACCGTCGCTACACCGTACTGACTTGATAGTCGGTGGATTAGTTTCGGCTGCTGCACTTGTCGTAGGGATCGTAGCGTTCCCGCTTCTCCCATCGGGTACGTCCACCGGGTCGACGACACCTCCACCAGCGAGTGACCACGCTGGTACCGCGGTCGCCGGTAGCGGGGATCCAGGCCCGGTCGGTGGCCAGCTTGCGATGCAGCCGAGTGCGCCAGCAAGTCCCGATCACGCTGCAACGCGCGGAGGAGTGACCCTGCTCAGCGATCAGACAGCGGTGCACCACCCGTCCATAGTGCCGGTCGCGGCGCCGCCGGCCGCGGTACCACAGGTCGCGGTACCCAATGGGCCCAGTCGGAGTAGCTACGAAGGATCGCCCCAGCCAGCCGATCTTCCGCAGGTCCAGCCCCGCAGCGTTCCGACCCCCTACCCGAGTTCCGGCACCAGTCACCACTCAGGTGGCGGCACACCCGGTGGACCACCGCCTAGCGGCACGCCAAACCCGCCAACCGGCGGCACGCCAAACCCGCCAACCGGCGGGACCGGTGGTGACAATCCAAGTGGCGGCATCGGTAACCCGCCGGGTGGCGGTAGCCATTCAAGCGGCGGCATCAACAACCCGTCAAGTGGCGGTGGCGGTAACTATTCAGCCGGCAGCGGTGGCGGTAACTATTCAGCCGGCGGCGGTGGCGGTAGCCATTCAGCCGGCGGCGGTGGCGCTAGCCATTCAGCCGGCGGCGGTGGCCACGCAGCTTCTAAGTGAGGCCAGCCGGTAGCCAGGGCGCATCGGTGGTTCTGGCTACCGTGGTGAAGGCAGACGCTGATCACGGATTGGTCATTAGTCTGCCCACCTTGACTACCCGCGACACTTACCCGCTGAGCAGGGCGCGGGCCATCACCAGGCGCTGGATCTGGTTGGTACCCTCGTAGATCTGGTGATCTCTGCCCTCGTCGGGCCGAGCTGCGATTCGCCGAGAAAACCACCGGTGCGCAGCGCTGAAATACATTTCGGTAATTCTCGCTGGTCCTAGCTTGACGTCTGACGGCGGGAACCTTGGTCGTCGGCTCTCCGGCAGCACGTCACGGAAGTTCGGGAAGCTTTCAATCGCTTCACGACTCGGCGCGGGCGTCCTCGGCCAACCGGGACCTGATTCGCGCAAGATGGTGCCTTGAGCGCCCAGGTCAAAGAACGCCACCTCGGCGGCCATCTCCCGAGATGAGGCGTTCGCTGCGGTCATCACGCCACTCCGCCATCGTCTAGGCCCAGGGCAGTGTCGTAGTCGGCCAAGCATTGGACCTCAAACGTCTGCCTCGAGCTCCGAGCGCACCAGCTTCACTCCCCCGCCGCAGTGCCTGCGCGGCGGCGAGGTGCTCCGGGTCGGTGATGGCCTGATGCTTTACCCAGATCCGTTCGGGATCAGCGACTCGCCGTCCCTCGCGCAGTATCCGAACCCGCGTCAGATCGGCCGCCACATCGATGCGCCGGCCGATCACGCTGGAGTACACCGAATAGTGCACGTGGTCTCTGAGACAGAAGGTCGATACGCTCAGCGCCCCGAAACTGGTTAGAGGGCTAAGGCGGCACGGCCGTCAATCTCGAGTCAACTGTGAGGGTTGGCGAGCAGCTGTCCGCCGGCCGGGTTGTCGTGGTGAGCCTCGACGGTGGGAGTTCATAGCGTAATCAGGTGGCCGCCAAGGGCAGCCGTAGAGCCGTATGGCACGGATGGGGCATCCAGTGTTTGATGATCTTCCGTGAGGGGTATACGTCTCAGAGTATCGCTTCAAGATCTACTTGGAGGGGGCACACTGAAAGGAGCTGGCGATGACTGAGCCAGAGGGCACCGTACAGGACGCCGAGCTTGATCCCGAGTCTTCCACCGACGAGGGAGCGGTCGACGGCGACAAGGGGACAGTGGAAGAGCCCGCCGACTACCAGAAGGAAGCAGAAGAAACGGCGACCGACGACTACCAGGCACGCATGGAGAAGTTCGACGAGACCGATGCGTCGGTCCCTGTTGTGTCATTGCCGGTGGAGTCCAGTGAGCTGGACAAGAGCGATCTTGAGGTCTGACCCATAGGGCAGTACTTGTGCGTTTTAGTGATCTAGCCGTCGAGCACGGCGCGCGCCATCACCATGCGTTGGAACTGGTTGGTGCCCTCGTAGATCTGGGTGATCGCTCACCTGGCCGTCTACCGGGAAGCAACCGGTGAGCAGCGGAACAACCTCTCGGTAGTTCTCGCCGGTTCTCACTCCTGCTCGACGTCTGGCGGCCTGGGAACGGCCTGATCTTGGTCGTCGGTGCTCTGCCAGGACGTCGCGGAGGCTCGGGAAGGCTTCGCTGGACCTCGGCTTCGCAGCTTCCTGCCGATCCTGGTGGAGCGTCGCTAGTCTGGGCGCCGTGAGTCGGCGCGCGAAGATCGTCTGTACGATCGGCCCAGTCACCGCGACCCCGGAGAAGATCCGTGAGCTGGTCCGAGCCGGGATGGATGTTGCTCGCCTGAACTTCAGTCACGGCACTCACGCTGACCACGGGCGGGTCTACTCGATGATCCGGGAGGCCAGCGACAAGTCCGGTAGGGCGGTGGGGATCTTCGCCGATCTGCGGGGACCGAAGATCCGGTTGGGGCGGTTCGCGACAGGTCTGGTGAAGTGGCGCACCGGTGATGTGGTGCGGGTGACCCTCGAGGATGTCGTCGGTACCCATGACCGGGTCTCTACGACCTATGCGGGGTTGGCCGAGGACGCCCGGGAGGGTGACTCGCTGCTCGTCGATGACGGCAAGGTTGCCCTCGTGGTGCGCAGGATCGAGGACTCCGAGGTGGTGTGTGAGGTTGTTGAGGGTGGTCCGGTCAGCGACCATAAGGGCCTGTCCCTGCCGGGGATGAATGTCTCAGTGCCAGCGTTGTCCGCGAAGTTATCCGGCCAATCGAAGATTGGTTCGGCCTTCGGCCCCGGATAACGCCTCTTAACCGGCTAATCGAGGCCGATTTGTCTGATTCGAGGCGCCTCGCGATTAGCCGATTAAGAGGGAGACATCGCCAATCTGGAGTTTGCGCTGCGGCTGCGGGTGGATTTGGTGGCGTTGTCGTTCGTACGCTCCCCGGCCGACATCGACCTAGTGCACCGCACGATGGACGACGTGTCGGGCGGGCGGCTGCCGGTGATCGCCAAGCTGGCGGAACCTGAGGCGGTGGACAATCTTGAGGGGATCGTGCTGGCCTTCGACCGGGGTGATGGTGGCCCGGGGGGATCTCGGGGTCGACCTGCCGTTGGAGCATGTGCCGCTGGTGCAGAAGCGGGCCATCCAAGTCGCTAGGGAGAACGCCAAACCGATCATCGTGGCCACTCAGATGCTCGACTCCATGATCGGTAACGCGCGGCCGACGCGGGCAGAGGCCTCCGATGTGGCCAACGCGGTGCTCGACGGCACCGACGCGGTCATGCTCTCCGGGGAAACCAGCATCGGTCGCTACCCGATCGAGTCAGTGGAAACGATGAGCCGCATCGTGGAAGCCGTCGAAGTCGGCTCGCCGAACGTCC
>DASUII010000366.1:0-2461 GCA_036279835.1 Pseudonocardiaceae bacterium | reverse complement strand
ACGGCGAACCATGCGCCGAAGCCTGCGTTCCAGGCGTCCACACCAGTGGATCGGTCGATTCCCAGCACCGTGATGCTCGCGCTGTACCAGGGCAGGAAACTGGAGATGTACGCCAGCAGGGCAGCGCCGATCACGACCCAGTCCAGCGTCCGCACCGCGCCCGCTTGAGATCCCGCCATGTCTGGTATGCCTCCCGGGGCGACCTTGGCCAAGCCGTGCAAGCTACCCTAGGGCAAGCCGCGCCGCACACCGGGCAACCACCCCAAACAGGCAGCAATAGATGCAGAGGAAGATCACCGGAGAAATGAGCGAGGGCAAGAACACGGCTAACTCGGTCGCCGATATCGAGGTCAAATGGCGGCGCGAGTGGGCCGACCGCGGCACTTACCGCTTCGACCGGACCAAGCCCCGCAGTGAAGTATTCTCCATCGACACCCCACCGCCGACCGTCTCCGGCACGCTGCATCCCGGCCACTGTTTCTCCTACACTCACACCGACATCATCGCCCGTTACCAGCGCATGTGCGGCAAAGAAGTCTTCTATCCGATGGGATGGGACGACAACGGTCTGAATACCGAGCGCCGGGTGCAGCTGATGCTGGGGGTGACCTGTGACCCGAGCCTGCCCTATGATCCAAATTTCGGTATCCCGAACAAGCGCTTGAAGCCCACCGTGGCGATCAGCCGCCCGAACTTCGTCGAATGTTGCGCCGCGGTGACCGAAGTGCTGGAAAAGCAGTATTTCGAGCTGTGGTCTGCGCTCGGGTTGTCGGTCGACTGGACACAGACCTACACCACTATCGGCAAGCACGCGATCCACACTTCTCAGTACGCGTTCCTGGAGCTGCTCACCAAGGGGCTGATCTACCGGACTGAGTTCCCCACGCTGTGGGACGTGGATTTTCGGACAGCCGTCGCGCAGGCCGAACTTGTAGATCGCGACCTGCCTGGCGCCTTTCACCGGTTGCGGTTCCGCACGCAGGCCGATGAGAGGCCGATCTTCATCGAGACCACCCGCCCGGAACTGCTGCCAGCGTGCGTCGCGCTGGTCGCTCACCCCGACGACGAGCGCTACCAGCACCTTTTCGGCAGCACGGCGTTGTCCCCGCTGTTCGACGTGGCGGTCCCTATCGTGGCCCACGAGCTCGCCGAGCCTGGCAAGGGCAGCGGCATCGCGATGATCTGCACCTTCGGTGACACTACGGACGTCACCTGGTGGCGGGAGCTCAAGCTGGAGCTTCGAGCGATCGTCGACAAAGCCGGGCGAATCACTCAGGAAATGCCGCACGGCATCGTCAGCGAGCGCGGCCGGCAGGCATATGCCCAGCTTGCCGGCAAGAAGGTGGCACTGGCCCGCGAGACGATCGTCGCGCTGCTCACCGCGTCCGGGGAGCTGGCGGGCACACCCCGGCCGACGATCCATCCGGTCAAGCATTGGGAGAATGGCACCAAGCCGCTGGAGATCGTGACCAACCGGCAGTGGTTCATCCGTTATCCCCCCAAGAGCGACCTGATCGAGCGCGGCGAGCAACTACGGTGGGCGCCGGAATACATGCAGGCGCGCTACGAGGACTGGGTCAACGGGCTCATGGGCGACTGGAACATCACCCGGCAACGGTTTTCCGGTGTTCCCTTCCCCGTGTGGTACCCGATTGAGGCCGACGGCACCGTGGCTCACGATCGGCCCATCTTGGCCGGCGTCGGGGACTTGCCGATCGATCCGTCCGTTGATGTCCCCAAGGGTTTCACGGCCGATCAGCGCGAGGTGCCCGGCGGTTTCACGGCCGATCCGGATGTGATGGACACCTGGGCGACGTCGTCGCTGACGCCGCAGATCGTCGGCCACTGGATCGATGATGAGGACCTGTGGCAGCGCGTCTACCCGATGGATCTGCGCCCGCAGGCGCACGACATCATCCGGACCTGGCTTTTTTACACCATCGTGCGCAGCCACTACAGCTTCGGCACGGTGCCCTGGGGCACCGTCGCGATCTCGGGCTTCGTCTACGACCCGGACCGTAAGAAACTGTCCAAATCCTCGGACAACAGCCCGGACACGCCGAGCAACCTGATTGCCTCGTTCGGTGCCGATGCCGTGCGGTACTGGGCGGCAGGTGGTCGGCCCGGCCTCGACCTGGCCTTCGACCGCAACCAGTTCAAGATCGGCCGCAAGCTGGTGGTGAAACTGCTCAACGTCGCCAGGTTCATCGGCGGATTCGGTGCGCCGTTACCTGATGCGCGGGCGACACATCCTCTTGACACCGCCCTGCTCGTGCGGTTGAAGAAAACTGTCACCGAGGCTACCGCGGCCTTTGAGGGCTATGACTTCACCAAAGCGCTGCTGGTGACCGAGACGTGCTTCTGGTCTTTCTGTGATGACTATGTCGAGTTGGTGAAAAACCGCGCATACCAACAGGACAGCTCGGCGCTGGCGACGCTGCAGCTCGCCCTCGACGTCATG
>DASUII010000365.1:0-8764 GCA_036279835.1 Pseudonocardiaceae bacterium | reverse complement strand
GGATGCGCCGCTGGCGGTCTGTCTCGGTCGGGTCACCCGGCAGAAGGGGCAAGACATCCTGGTCACGGCATGGCCCCAGGTGCGCGAGTCCTGCCCGACAGCCACGCTGTGCATCGTCGGCGACGGCGACCTGCTGCCCACCGTGCGTGGCGCCACCGTGCCTGGCCTGCGATTCGTGCCATCGGTCACCGATCCCCGATTTTGGTACGCGGCGGCCGACGTGGTGGTGCTGCCATCTCGTTGGGAGGGCCTGTCGCTGACCCTGCTCGAGGCGCTGGCCAGCGGTTGCTCCGTGGTAGCCGCGGACATCTCGGGCCTCGCGGAGGCCGTCATCCCAGGTGTGGGTGCCCGGGTGGCAGCCGGCGACGTCCGCGCGCTGGCCCACGCGCTCACGCGTCGGCTCACCGATGCCGACCTACGCAAAGCCGAAGGACACGCCGCCGCACTAGCCGCTCACACCTACAACATCCATCAAACCCACAACCACCTAGCCGCCATCACAACCCAAGTCGCCCGTTCGGGCCGCGGTTCGGCTCCGAATGGCGCTCCTGAGCCCATGCCAGACCACGATTCGGCTCCGAATGGCGGCACAAGCGGCGAGCGTCGTGCGGGTGGCGTAGGGGGGCTAGTCCGGATGAGGGAGGACCGGGCGTCTGGGTGATGCCACGGTCGGCACAGCACATATCCACAGTCGGGGGGAATTGTGGCCGAGCACCGGCTTTCGCTCGCGATCAACGGGCGTGAGCGACTCCTGGAGAAGCGGCTGGTGCCGTTCTCCATGCCAACTGAGCTGCCAGCGGCTGGTAACGGGCAGGCCCGGTTGGGGTCGGTCGCAATTGTGGGCCTCGGATACGTCGGGCTGCCGACGGCGTTGGCATTGTTGGGCAGCGCAGCGCAGATCACCGGCTTCGACGTGAGCGAGGATCGGCTGCGCGCCATCGAAGCCGGTGACGTCGACCTCAGCGATCTCGATGTGGCCCGGTTGGCCAAAGCCAGCGGCGACGACAGCTTCCGGCTCACCAGCGACAGCGCCGCGCTGGCCGAGGCCGACGCCGTGATCGTCTGCGTGCCCACCCCGGTGGATGAGCACCACATACCGGACCTGTCCGCACTACGCAGCGCCTGTCAGACCGTCGTCGCGCACGCCCACCCGGGGCAGACGGTCATCCTGACCTCGACGAGCTTCGTCGGCACCACCCGAGAGCTACTCGCCGAACCCCTACAAACCCGCGGTCTGGTCGTCGGCACGGACGTCTACGTCGCCTTCAGCCCGGAGCGCATCGACCCCGGCAATGCCGACCACCTGCAGCGCGAGACGCCGCGGGTGGTGGGCGGCGCCACCACGCAATGCGCCCTGCACGCCGCGCGAGTGATCGGACAGTTGACCGACTCGGTCTACCTGGTGAGCTCCCCGGAAGCCGCCGAGCTGACCAAGCTGTACGAGAACATCTTCCGCGCGGTCACCCTGGCGTTGGCCAACGAGTTCAGCGACGTGTGCAGCACGCTCGGGTTGGACCCCATCGAGGTCACGCTCGCGGCGGCGACCAAGCCCTACGGCTTCCTCGCTGCGTTTCCCGGACCAGGGGTGGGTGGGCACTGCATCCCGTGCGATCCGCACTACCTGCTGTGGCAGCTGCACGGGCGTAACCGGCCGACGCCGCTGATCGAGCAGGCCATGCAGTCGATCCACGCGCGGCCGGCCCGCGTGGTCGAGCGGGCCGCTGAGGTGCTCGCCGCCGACGGACGAGCCCTCGGCGGTGCCAAGGTGATGGTAGTCGGCGTCAGCTACAAAGCCGGGGTCAGCGATGTCCGGGAGTCACCGGCGTTGCTGATCATCGACGGCCTCGCGCGGCGCGGCGTCGACGTCGGCTACCACGACTCCCTGGTACCGGTCGTGGCGACTCCGGAAGGCCCGCTACACAGCGTCACAGCCCCCGCCGGAGCCGACTGGGACCTGGCGATCATCCACGTGGTGCATCCCGACGCCGACTACACCTGGGTACGGGACTGCCCGCGGGTGCTCGACGCCACGTACCTGTTCGAGGGCCTGTTGGACAGCCCAGTGCAGCGCAGCGTGGTGTGAGCCCGGTGACCCGAAAGTCAGTGACCTACGCACCGCACGCCGAGCTGGACACCACGACACCGGCAGTCATCCTCAAACTCGACCGCAACGTCATGCACCACGGCGGGCTGGGCGCGATCCGCAGCCTCGGGCGCTTGGGCGTGCCGGTCTACGGGGTGCACGAGGACGCGTGGGCACCCGCGGCCAGATCCCGTTACCTGCACGACCGATGGGTCTGGCGGCCACCGGCCGATGATGCCGAACGGGTGCACGCCGGGCTGGCGACGCTCGCCCAGCGGATCGGCCGCCCGGCCGTCCTGATCCCCACCGACGACGCCGGCGCGATCTTCCTCGCTGAGCACGGCGCCGAGCTGCGGCAATGGTTCCGGTTCCCGGACCCGCCCAGCGACCTGCCCCGCCAGCTTGCCGGCAAGTACACGCTGTACCAGCTGTGCCGCCAGCTCGGTGTGCCGTGCCCGGCGGCCGCGTTGACCGGATCCTTACTCGAAGCCCAGGGTTTCGCTGACCGGGTGGGGTTCCCGCTGGTGGCCAAACTGGCCACGCCGTGGCGGTCCAGCAGCGCAACGGGGCTGCGCAGCACCTCGGTCGTGCACAGCCGTGCGGAACTCGCCGATACCTGGCAAGCCTGCGGCGATCAGGAACTGATGCTCCAGGAGTACGTCGGCGGCCAGGACTACTTCTTTCACGGCTACTGCGACGCCCAGTCGCGCTGCCGGCCCGGTTTCGTCGGCATCAAGGAACGTTCCTACCCGGCGCACGCCGGGCTGACCAGCCTCGGGCGCTGGGTGGACAACCCGCAGCTGCACCACCAGGCCACCGAGCTCGTAACCCGGCTGGGGTTCCGGGGCATCGTCGACCTCGACTACCGCTTCGACCCCAGGGATGGCCAGTACAAGCTGCTGGACTTCAACCCGCGCCTGGGGGCGCAGTTCCGGCTGTTCTGCGACACCGCGGGCGTCGACGTGGTGGTCGCGGCGCACCTGGACCTGACCGGCCGCCCGGTGCCACCCGGTGCGCCACAGCACGGTCGCCGCTTCCTGGTGGAGAACTACGACCCTTTCGCCGCACTGGCCTACCGGCGCTGCGGCCTGGATTTCCGGTCTTGGGTGACGTCGGTCCGCGGGGCCGACGAGCTCGCCTGGTTCACCAAAGATGATCCCGCACCGTTTGGGCTGATGTGCCTGTGGATGTGCTGGCGGGCGCTGACCCGCCCGCTGCGCGGTGCACCTCGGCCCGCCACCACACCGCTATCCGCACGGAAGGTCCGAACATGAACGATCCGGTCGAGGTTGCCATCGTGGGCGCCGGTCCCTACGGCCTGTCAATCGGTGCGCATCTGCGCGCCGCCGGCGTGCCGTTTCGCCAGTTCGGGTTGCCCATGCAGCTGTGGCGCGACGCGATGCCCGCCGGGATGTTCCTCAAGTCGCAGGGATTCGCCTCCAACCTGTCCGACCCGGCGGGCCGGCACACGTTGCGCGCGTTCTGCGCGTCGACCGGTCGCGACTACGCCGACTACGGGCTGCCGGTGCCGCTGGAGACCTTCGTCGCCTACGGAGACTGGTTCCAGCAAGCGGAGATCCCACACCTGGAAGAGCTGATGGTCACCGATGTGACCAGGACGGGCAGGAACTACCAGCTGACCCTGTCCGACGGCGAGACGGCGTTGGCCCGCAGGGTCGTGGTGGCCACCGGAGTTCAGCACTTCGCTCATCGACCCGACTCGCTAGCGACGCTGCCTGCGGATATGTGTACCCACGCCAGCGCACATCGCGATCTGGGGGTATTCGCCGACCGCGAGATCGCGGTGCTCGGCGCCGGCCAGTCCGCGCTGGAATCAGCGGCCCTGCTGCACGAGTCCGGAGCGAGGGTTACCGTGGTCGCCCGCGCACCGGAACTGGTGTGGAGTGGCGCTCCACTGCCCGCCCGGCGCTCGATCCGTCATCGGCTCCGGGAGCCGGAAGCCGGGCTCGGTTCGGGCTGGGCCACCTGGTTCTACTCCAACCAGCCCGACCTGTACCGCCGGCTGCCGGCCGCCCGGCGGGTCCGGACGGCACGGACAGCGCTGGGACCGGCCGGCGCCTTCTGGCTGCGTCCGCGGGTGGACGGCAAGATCCGCACCCTGGTCGGTCACTCGGTGCGGTGGGCGGAGCCGGAGCCGGGAGGCCTGCGGCTCGGACTGCACGTCAACGGCGCGGTCAACGGCGGAAGTACCACGGAGATCACGGCCGAACACGTGCTGGCCGCCACCGGCTACCGCCCCGAACTGGATCGGTTGACCTTCCTCGACGCCCAGCTGCGGTCAGCCGTGCGGACGCTGGCCGGCACTCCAGATGTCGGTCCGGATTTCCAGTCCTCGGTGCCGGAGCTGTACTTCGTCGGACCCGCCGTGGCGCCGACTTTTGGACCAGTCATGCGCTTCGTCTACGGCGCCGACTATGCGGCCCGCACGGTGACCCGCGCACTCACCGCCATCGCCAGGCCACGATCCACCGTAGGAACCCGCCGGTGACCACCTCACTCGCCCCGGCGCCAGCGGGACAGCTGCGTCGCGGCGCGCCGGCAGCTGCGCTCCCGATGGTTCTGCCCGTGGCGGACATCGCGGGACTCGCCACCGCCAGCCTGCTTGTCGGCACGTCGGGGTGGGCAACGGCAGCCTATGCCTGCGCGGTGCTGATGCTGTTGGTGGCCGACGGGCAGCACCGGCTGCGGATCTGCCGGCGGGTGTCCGATCAGCTGCCGCGGACCGTGGCGGTGGCGGCGATGCCGCTGCTCGCGGTGCTGCCATGGGTGGGGCCTGGCGTCGGACCCGACCAGCTGGTCCTCGCACTGGTCTCCGCCGCGTCGTTGGTCGCCGTGCGCGCCGGGGCCTGCACGGTACTCAAGGCCGCGCACCGGCATGGGCGCCTGCTCGAACCGACTCTGGTGATCGGCACCGGCGCCACCGCGGTGCGGGTCGGGCAACTGCTGCGCCACCATCCCGAGCTCGGGTTGGCGCCCCAAGGTTTCCTCGACAGCCAGCCACCACGGCCCCGGATCGGGCTGCCGTTGCTCGGTGAGCTGTCCGAACTGGCCGACGTGATCGCGCGCTACCGCATCAAACGCGTCATCGTCTGCTTCCCGGCCGCCCGAGACGCGGACCTGGTGCCGCTGTTGCGAGCCTGCCGACCGTTGCCGGTGGACGTCTGCGTCGTGCCGCGAATGTACGAGCTCGGCGCCGCGCTGCCCCGCGGTTACCTCGACGAGCTGGGCGACATACCGCTGGTCCCGCTACGCCGTCTCGGGGCCGGTCGGCTGGGCGCCGGGGTGAAAGCCACCTTCGACTTCGTGGCCGCAACGGCGTTGCTCATCGCGGTCACGCCGGTGCTGCTCGCGCTCGCCGTCGCGGTCCGGCTCGACGGTGGCCCCGTGCTGTTTCGGCAAACCCGGGTCACCCGAGCCGGCCAGACGATGGAGCTGCTCAAGCTTCGCTCCATGATCGACCACCCAGACTCAGATACCCGCTGGGCGGTGCTCTCCGAGCACACCAGCGGCCTCGGTCGATGGTTGCGCAGCACGCATTTCGATGAGCTACCGCAACTGGTCAACGTATTGCGTGGACAGATGTCGCTGGTGGGGCCACGGCCAGAACGCCCGTACTTCGCGGCTCAGTTCGAGCAGCAGATACCGCGATACGGCGACCGGCACCGGATGCGCACCGGGCTGACCGGCTGGGCCGCGGTCAATGGCCTGCACGGAGACACCTCGATCGCCGAACGGATCCGGTTCGACAACTTCTACATCGAGTACTGGTCGCCATGGATGGATCTGGTGATCTTGGCTCGCACCCTGTGCTCCCTGCACAAACCGGGCACCGTGTCCTCAGGAGGAAGCAAGTGAAAGTTCTCCACGTGATCACCGGGCTCGGGGTGGGAGGAGCGGAGCTGCAACTGCGGTCGCTGCTCCAACACACCTGTCACCAGTCCGACGTGGTGACGCTCTACAACCCGGGCCCGGTCGCCGGGATGATCTCCGGGGACGGCGTGCGAGTGCGCGATCTGGGCATGACGCGCAACACCGAGCTGTCCGCGCTGGTGAAGTTGGCGCGGCTGATCCGCGCCGACGGTTATGACGTGGTGCACGCCCACCTGTACCGCTCGTGCATCTACGGACGGCTCGCGGCCAGGCTGGCGGGCACGCCGGTGGTGGTGACCACCGAGCACTCCATCGGCGAGACACACCTCGAGCGCCGCCGGATGAGCCTCGGGGTGCGCGCCCTGTATCTGGGCACCGACTTGTGCTCCGATGCCACCATCGCAGTGTCGGACGCGGTGGCGCACCGGCTGACGAAGTGGGGCGTGGCCGCTCGCAAGATCGAGATCATTCCCAATGGTCTGGACTTCGGCCGGGTCGCCTACGACGTCGCCGCCCGAGACCGGATCCGCGACGAGTTCGCCCTGCCCGGCGACGCCTACGTCATCGGCGTGCTGGGCCGGCTGGACCCGATGAAGCGCTTCGACATGGTGATCAAGGCTGCCGCGCCACTACTCGATGACCAGCACCGACTGCTGATCGTGGGCGACGGGCAGATGCGACCAGAGCTGGAGGCCGAGGCGGCTCGCCAAGGTGTCGCGGAGCTGGTGACCTTCGCCGGTGAACGCCACGACGTGGCCGCCATGCTGTCGTCCCTGGACCTGTTCATCGCTTCCTCCGAGCAGGAGACTTTCGGGTTGTCGGTGCTGGAGGCGCTGGCCAACGGCATCCCGGCGCTCTACACAACCTGCCCGGCGCTCGATGGCATCGACACTGCGCGGGCCCGGCAGGTACCCGGAGAGGTCGAGGGGATGCGCCGTGAGATCGCCGCTGAGCTGGCCGCCGGGCGCCGCCCGCGGGAGGGCGTGCCCGCCATTCGGGAGCGCTACGGCATCGAGGCGGTGGCCCGCCGGATCGACGACCTCTACGACCGGCTGATGGCCCGGCGCCGGCCGAGCGTCTCCCCCATTCTGCCCGACCCGATCGGAGACAACCGATGAAAGCGCTGATCACCGGTGGAGCGGGCTTCATCGGCTCGCACCTGACCGACCACCTGCTCACCGCGGGACATGACGTCGTCGTACTCGACGACCTGGCCACCGGCTCACTGGCCAACCTGTCGTCGATCAGCGAGCACCCGCGGTTGCGCTTCGTCCTGGGCTCGGTGCTCGATGCGGCATTGGTCGACACGCTCGCTGAGGGAGTGGACACGATCTTCCACCTCGCCGCGGCCGTCGGGTCGTTCGTTATCCGGGATCGGACGTTGCAGAGCCTGCGCACCAACATCCACGGCACCGAGAACGTCCTCACCGCGGCGGACCGGTACGGCAACCGGGTGCTGATCGCGTCCAGCAGCGAGGTCTACGGCAAGAACACCAAGATCGGCCTGTCCGAGGACGACGACCGGGTGATCGGGTCGCCACTGCTGCACCGGTGGTCCTACTCCGAGGCCAAGGCGGTGGATGAGAGTTTCACCCACGCCTACGTCACTGAGCTCGGTCTGCAGGCGGTGATCGTCCGGCTGTTCAACACGGTGGGGCCCCGGCAAAGCGGGCGCTATGGCATGGTCATCCCCCGGTTCGTCACCCAAGCCCTGGCCGGGACGCCGCTGACCGTCTTCGGGACGGGCGCGCAGATCCGCTGCTTCTGCCATGTGCACGACGTAGTACCGGCGTTGGTGGCGCTGGTGGAGGCGCGCGACGCGTACGGCACCGCCGTCAACGTCGGCAGCACCGAACAGGTGTCGATCGCCGACCTGGCGTTGCGGGTACGGGCGTTGACCGGGTCGTCCAGCGACATCGTGCACCTGACCTACGAGCAGGGCATCGGCCCGGGATATGAGGACCTGCAGCGACGCGTCCCGGACTGCACCAGGGCTCGGAAGCTGATTGATTTCCGGCCGACCCGGACGCTGGACGACATCCTGCGCTCAGTGATCGACGAGCAGAGCCGGCCGAATCTGACCCCGGCAGCGGTGAGCTGATGATCAATACCAGCATCGACCCGCGGCCGCCCCGAACGGGGAAGCCGCAGCGGTCCAGGAGACGCGTGCTGACCGGGTCGAGTTTCCTCATCCTGCTGTTCCTGGGCGCGGTGGCATTGCTGGTCACGGTGCCGCGGATGCTCGGACCGAGCGAGAAACCAGCCAGCCTCGCGGTGGCATCCCTGCCGTTTTGGAACCTCAGCGCCGGTCAGACCGTCCTGGCAGCGAATCGGGGCACCTTCAACGAGGTCTCCCCGTGGATCTACGGGATCACGAGCAACGGTCAGATCGTCGCGCAGGCGATGCCCGGACGGGCCGCCGAAATCACGGCGGGCATGGCACAGCTGCGCACGTTGGGAATCCCGCTGGTCCCGTCGATCGCGAACCGGACCAACGGCCGGTGGGCCTACGAACCGGTCGCTAACATGCTGCACAATCCCGCCGCGATGACCCGGCACATCAACGACATCGTCACGCTGGTTCAGCGGGAGCGCTACGACGGGATCGACATCGACTACGAGGATCTGCCGGCCACCGACCGGCAGGCTTTCACCACGTTCGTGACCCGCCTGGCCGACGCGTTACACGACAAGAACAAGATCCTCACGATCGCCGTGTTCGCCAAGACCACCGACGCCGGCGAGGACGGGCGCAATGCCGGGCAGGACTACGCCGCCATCGGCGCGGCG
>DASUII010000364.1:0-19825 GCA_036279835.1 Pseudonocardiaceae bacterium | reverse complement strand
TCTTTGGTGTCCTGCACGCCGGTCCATCCCGCTGCGTGGCCGATGGCGACGCACTCCTGTGCTCCGCTGGATCGGCTGGACTTGTGATAGTGCGCGGCCCGCAATGCCTCGAAGCCTGGTTGGTCTTTCATTGCTCTCCTGTTCTGCTGTGACCAGGGGTTCGGCTGATCGCTGTCCTGATCGCTGGTAATGATCGTCCTGGCCGCCTACGAGAGCGTGAGCCGTGCCCTCGCAGTGTTGGCAACCAGGTTCGTAACGATCTCACTCGGTTGCCGATCGTGGTCTAGGTGAACGTGGCCGCGATGTCAGCGATCTTGCGCATGGAGTCGTCAGGGTCGAGCGCCTTGGCGGTGACGGCGCCGAACACGCTGGTGTGCTGCCGGATCTCGGGTGCTTTCTCCAGGAAGCCGCTGGAGTGCGCGTAGTCGAGGAACACGATGGCGGGGTCTTCGGGTTCCGGGAAGGTCAGCAGCACGAAGGATTGTCCCTGGGCGGGATGCTCGCCTGCCTCGTAAGGCAGCACCTGCACTTCCACCGCGGCGTTGTGTCGGGTGTCGAGCAGGTGGCGCAGTTGCGCGTGCATCACCCCACGTCCGCCGATCCAGCGGTGCAGCGCGGCCTCGTTGATCACGGCTGTATACCGGAAGTCGGTGGCCGTTAACCGTTGCTGACGGTCGGTGCGAAGTTGCACCAGTCTCGGCAGATCGGCTGAGCGCAGATAGGGTGCGGCCGAGCTGATCACGGCCTTGGCATACTCGGGCGTCTGGAGCAGTCCCGGGATGAAGGCGTCCTGGTAGGTCTGTTCCCAGGCGGCTCCGGCCTCCAGCCCTATCAGTAACTCGACGTTGTCGGGCATCACGTCGGAGTACTGCTCCCACCAGCCGAGTACGTCACCGTCGCGGCGAAGCGTGCGCATCTCCTCAGCTTTGCGCTCGTCCACGTTGAATACCTTGATCAGCTTGTCCAGTTGCGCGGCGGTGAGCTGACCGCGGGCGTTCTCGACCCGGCTCAGCTGCGGTTGTGACGTGCCGATCTTCTTGGCGAGGGTGCCTCCGGACATCCGCGCGCCATCCCGAAGTCGTTTGATCTCTGAGCCGAGTCGTCGCCTGCGCACAGTCGGGCTGATCGCCATGCTGTCTCCCGCATCTCCGGTCAGGTCACTTCGCTGTCAAGCCATACACCCGTTCGGGCCCCTTGCGCTTCGCCTGTGAATATCCCAGAATATCCAAGGCTATCCGTCAAATGGGCGCGCGAAGCCGCCACAGGGTAGTCCGACCAGGGGCGCCGTCCGCAGGTGGGCACCCGCATCACGTCGGGCGGCGCACCTGGCCCGGAACTGGCAGAGGAAGCGAGGTACCGTGCTCGAACTTTTGATCCGCACCGAGACTCGGCCGCCGGTTGGGCAACGTCCCCGACCAGTCGACGCTCCCTGCGGCCGACCGAACATCCCGGCGGCGACGGGTCTACGCGGTGTCAGGAACTCGACGGTGCCGGTGTGAGATCGGTGACCAGCTCGGGCTGGACCGTCGATCAGACCAGCCACCGGCTCGTCTGTGACGCACTGCGCAGAATCCTGCACCAAGCCGCGCAGGCCAGTCCCGGTGCCGTCGAGAGGGTCGACTCGATGCTGTGCCGGGTCAGCACGGTGTTATACCTGCTGCTGCTCGATCACCCCATCGACCGGCGGGGACGCTGCCGATCCTGCCGACGCCCCGGCGCCAGGATCGCGCTCCGACGCCGATCCTGCCTTATCCACCTCAGAGCGAACTACTGGCTGCTGGGTCAACCCGATAAGGCAATGCTGCTCGCCCACCTTGCCGACCACCTGGGACTGGACCACGCATCCGCACCTCCTGCGACCACTCCACCCGACCGATCCAGCCCGACCATGACCGCCCTGATCGATCCCCGCGACACTGACGTGCTGCCCACAGCGGTGAGCGATGTCGCTGATCCACCGCAGACCCCGACCGTCCCGCCCACGCCTTCGCCCCGCAGATTCCCTGGAGCGGGACGGTCGGGCCTCACCGACGACGAAGCCAAGGCGCACTCCGACGATGGTCAACCACCATGCCCTGGCAGCTCGCTAGTGATCACCGGAGGCATGCCATGGCCGAGGTGACGAAAAATGTCAATCCCGCCGAGCTGGCGCGGAAGGCTGCGGCATTACGGCAACTGTGCCAGCACCGGCACACACCTTTGCTGGTGCCCGACCCCCGATTCGGTGTCACCCGTGCCCGGCTCAGTGTCGACGACCCCCACCCCGCAACACCGCGGCGGCGCACCCTCACCAACGTCCAGCACGTGCAGCACGTGCCGCTGGGCGGCACGCCACAGCGGGCGACCCCGCGGGTCCCTGATCCGCAGTTCCCCAACAAGATTCCGGCTGGCCGCCGGTCGAGACACCCCGTGCCCCCAGCTCCTGGCGGCCAGCCGGACCCCAACCTCCAGATCCAGGAACTCCCGTGTCGACAGCCACGGTGGGCGCGCTGCACCCAGAAAGGGCACCTGCATCTGCTGCAACCCGCCGAGATCATCGCTGCCACCACCCAGGGCCACGCCGCCGCAGTACGCGTTCGCCGGATACCTGCCGAGGGCCTCACTATCACCAGCGGCCCGTCCGGGGCACCGTGCATGGCCTGTGTCCTCCGCGCAATCTCCGCGATGCCCGGCCCCGACCCTAGGGCCACCGCATGAGGTCCCCCGGGCGCAGTCTCCCGTCGACTCCCTCATCAGGTCTGTGCTCTGACCGTCAGGTGTGCATACCCTCCGACGTTGAGGAACTGCTGATCGACGTGGTCGCCGATGGCTTCGTGCTCTACTGCTGCGGTGACCGGGCTGCGCCGAGCGCCCTGGTTGCCTCCTACGAGTGGGAATGCTGCCTCGATCTGGTCACCATCCGGGACTTTGACCGGGTCACCGCCGCGAGGGTGCCCAAGCAGTACCCGGTGGACCTCTTCGCACCCCAGGTCGCGGTGTGGGCGTACGAGGGCCCGCCGCAGCAGGCGCTGCGCGCACTGCTGGACCTGGTGCATCCGACGCACCCCGACGCGCCCGCCAGTCCCTTCCCCGCACCGCCGAGGCTGCACATACCCCGTGCTCAGCAACGCCCGATGACGATCCGGCTCCCTTCTCCCGGTCGCGCCCATGCCCGGGCCACTCGACTCGCCAGCACGATGGCGAGCCGAGACAGTGGTTCTGTCAAGGACGCCGCCGGGTTCCCCGGAAGCGCCCTTGACAGAACCTAGTTCGCGGACACGACGTGGTCGCCTTAGTACGTAGCGCGTGATGCTCAGCAGATTGGCTGATCGTGCTCAGCGGTAGTGGCGATCAGGGGTGATGAGGTAGGGAGATGAGCCGACCGCGGTTGATGCTGGGCACAGTGCCGCTGAACGCGTCGGCACGCGCGCCGGGCGAGACTGTCATCGCACCGGAGGCCACCGCGAAGATCCCCAGCATCGATCTTGAATTTACGTGTATAGCTGGCTGACCTGGTGTTTTGTGGGCCGCCTGGGGGTCGAACCCAGAACCCAAGGATTAAAAGTCCTTTGCTCTGCCAGTTGAGCTAACGGCCCCGCGCGCTGATCGTAGCCAACGCCGCATCGCGGCTGGTGATAGGCGGGCGGTATGGGGTTGAGCCAGCTCTGGCCGGGACCTCTGTCGTCGCAGGAGCCCGATTGGAGCACGTTGAGCGGGGGTCGACAGCCGTCCGGCGATGCACTGCCGCGTCACGAGGCCGTCTGTCGGCCGACGATGATGGCGGTACCGTGGAGTCGGAATGGTGCAGGCCGACCCTGGCTGCGAGTCCTGCACGCCAGGCCACGTTTGCGGGCGGCATTGGCGTGGTCCGGGTGAGTTCCTTCGGTGTGAGGTGTCGCAAGGGGTGGCCGGGAGCGTCCGCCAGTGATGAGGCGGGGGCTGTTGGATCGACATGACTTCCTGGTAGATGTGCCGTAGACGGCCACAGATGTCGGCGAGAAGCTCGGTTCGGTCCATTAGTGCCGCGGGTGAGTTCGGCGGCGGTGCGCTGACGTGGCTCGGAAGGACCCCAACGCTGATGCCGGATCGATCGTTGGACCGGGACCGGGACGTCGTTAAGATTTGTCCGACAGCCAGGTAGTTCGCGGCGCGCCACCAGGCATTCAGGGCCGTCAGCTCCGCGGTATCGACGATCAGCGTGGTGGCGGCTCCGCCGGCGGAGACGGTGGGGTAGGGACTCATCAGTCCATAGTGGCTAGCGCTTCCCGTTACGGTCGAGGGCTGATCCCGATGATCGCATCGTCGTACCCTGACACGTGCCATGAGGGGCCTATGGTCGTGGTTCATGCGGGGTGGGAGTTGACTCAGCGCACGGTCGCGGACGTTTCTGTGGGGGCCAGGCGCAATCTGGCGCTGGCGACCTGGACGTTCGCCATCAATTTCTGGGCATGGAACCTCGTTGCGCCGCTGGCCTCGAGGTACGCCCAGCAGCTGTCGTTGTCGAGTACGCAGACATCGTTGCTGGTCGCTGCCCTGGTGCTGGTCGGCTCGCTGGGTCGGATCCCGGTCGGCGTGTTGACCGATCGTTACGGCGGGCGGGTGATGTTCGCGTTGGTGTCATTGGTGTCGATGGCGCCGGTGCTCGCGGTGGCCTTTGCCGGGTCGGTCGGCTCCTACCCGCTGCTGCTCGTGTTCGGGTTCTTTCTGGGCCTCGCGGGGACGACGTTCGCGGTGGGGATCCCGTTTGTGAACGCGTGGTACGGCCCGGATAGGCGCGGGTTCGCGACCGGGGTGTTCGGCGCGGGCATGGGGGGTACGGCGCTGTCGGCGTTCTTCACCCCCCGGCTGGTCGCCTGGTTCGGTTACGTGGTCACCCACGTGATCGTCGCTACCGCGTTGGCCGTGGCGGCGGTGATCGTGCTTGCTTTGGCGCGGGATGCGCCCGGCTGGACGCCCAACACCTCCCCGGTGATCCCCAAGCTCGCCGCGGCGGCCCGGCTGCGGGTGACCTGGGAGATGTCGTCCCTGTACGCCATCACCTTCGGTGGCTTCGTGGCGTTCGCTACCTACCTGCCGACGTACCTAAAGATTGTGTACGGGTTCACCCTCACCGAGGCGGGTACCAGGGCCGCGGGTTTCGCTGTCGCCGCCGTGGTCGCCCGCCCGATCGGCGGGATCTTGTCCGACCGGCTGCGTCCCAAGCCGGTGGTGTTGGCGTCGCTGGCCGGTGCCGCGGTGATGGCGGTGGTACTCGCCGCGCAGCCTGCTCCGGAGATTCACGCCGGGCTCACCTTCCTGGCGATGGCATTCGTCCTCGGGATCGGCACCGGTGGGGTGTTCGCCTGGGTTGCCCAGCGGGCGCCTGCGGAGCGGGTTGGCGCGGTGACCGGCATCGTCGGTGCGGCCGGTGGGCTGGGTGGTTTCTTCCCGCCGCTGGTGATGGGCGCGACCTATGACCAGGCCGGCAACAACTACACCGTCGGGCTGGTCCTGCTATGCGTGACCGCGGCGGTGGCGTTCGTGGTCACGTTGCTGCGGGTACCCCACGGAGCGCCCGAGGCAGGGACGCAGAAGACGTGACCGGTGGACCCGGCCGTCCGGGTGGCCCGACGTGCGGGTAGCTGATCAGCCTCGTTGGTCAGACACCGTGGAGGTGTGTGTGGCGACGGTCAGGAGGACTGCGCTGTCCTCGAGTGCCTCCAAGCTGTGACGTGCCTGCGGTATGACGAGGAGGTCGCCGGTTCGCCCGTCCCAGGAGGTGTCGTCGGTGTGCAGCCGTAGTCGCCCGCGCAGTACGTGCAGTGTGGCTTCACCGGGATTGTTGTGCTCGGCCAGGCGGGTGCCGGCGGTCAGGGCGATGACTGTTTGGCGGAGCTGGTGTTCGTGGCCGCCGTAGACGGTGGCGGCGCTACGGCCGGTGGAAGCGGTCGCGGCCCGGTTGAGCTGTTCCCGGGCCAGGGCGTCCAGCGAGAACTTCTGCATGGCTTCCTCGTGAGTCTGGTAGGCAGCTACGGTTCGGCGCGGTCGGTTCAGTAGCGGACGCCGATGCGGCGCCAGCGGCGCCCGCTGGTTCCGGGTTCGGTGGGGTTGGTCGGGATGCGGTTGCGGTAGATGATGAAGGGTCGCCACAGGTACCACAGCGGGTAGCTCCAGGCGTGCACGAGCCGGGTGAACGGCCAGATGGCAAGGATCGCCCAGGCTGCGGTGGCGTGGACCTGGTAGATCAGCGGCGCGTGTGCGATGGCGGCGACGTCAGGGTTGCCGACGAACAGGCCGCGAAACCACAGTGCCACGCTCATCCGGTAGTCATAGCCGGTGCCGAGCAGGTTAATACCCATGGTAGGGATGATGCCCAGCACGATCACGATCGCCAGCAGGACCAGCGCGACCCAGTCGACCGGGCTGGTGGTCGCCCGCACCCGCGGGATCAGCGTGCGCCGGTAAGCCAGCAGGACCACACCGATGATCACGCCGAGCGCCGCGATCGTGCCGGCGATGGAGGAAAACCAGTGGTACGCGGTGTCCGGGATGCCCAGCCAGTGGGTGAACGACTCGGGGACGAGGATGCCGATGACGTGCCCGCCGATGGCGGCGAAGGTGGCGTAGTGGAACAGTGGGCTGCCCCATTTCAGCAGCACGCGTTCCTGCAGTTCGGTGGAGCGACTGGTCCAGCCGAACTGGTCGTAACGCCAGCGCCAGACGTGGCCGACGACGAAGATGGCCAGGGCGAGGTAGGGCAGGATGACCCACCACCACAAGTCCCAGGAACTCATCGGCGTTCCCCTGTGACGTATTCCGGCGGTGCGAACGGTTCCAGGCCGACCTGCTCGGTGGGCGGCCCCTCGGCTGCCAGGCGGCTCAGCTCCGCGAGGCGCCGTGGGGGTAGTGCGGGCAGCTGGCCGCAGACCGCGTCGATGAGGTGGCCGTAGGGGCTGGCGGCGTCGTGCAGCGCCCGCCGCAGCAGTTCCAGGCCAGCTTGGCACTGGATGAGGATGCGAGCACCGGCTTCGGGCGCGAGGGCGGCGAATTCCAGCACCAGCGGCAGGAAGTCCGGCAGTTCGCGCTCGGGCGGTTCATATCCCGCGCTGCGGTAGGTGTGTTTCAGGGCGAGCAGCGCCATGCCGCGCGCCCTGGTGTCGCCGTGCCGGTAGTAGGTGAGATACAGGCTGCGCTTGCGGGTGTGGTCGAAGGTGTTCGCGTAGTGCTGGGCGGCCTGGATGGCCGTCACGGTCGCCAGCCAGCCGGTGAACTCCGCCACGTGTGTTCGGACCGGCGGGTTGCCGATCGCCGGCAGCGCCGCGGCCACGTCGTCCAGGCAGGCGAGCACCCGTTCATCCGGGTACTGCAACAGGATCGAGGTGATCTTGTACAGCAGGACGGCGTCGACCGAATCCGGTACGCGTCGGCGGCTCATCGGCTTGTTCCGTCGCCGAACAGGTGAGGTGCGGTACCGGAGCCGTTCCAGCCCAGCAGGTTGAAACGCATCCGTCCGTCGTTGTCCCGGAACTGGCTACCACCACCGGTCATCGCCAGCGTGTCCTGGGTGTGGGCGGCGTTGTCCGCCGCGCCGCCCGGATAGCCGACGGCGCAGTGCTGGGCTTGCAGGCGGCCGGTGTCCTCGGCGTGTACGCGGGGGATGACGTAGCGCTCGTCGTACTTGGCGATCGCCAGGATCCGGTAGAGGTCCTCGACGTCCTCGGCGGTCATGCCCACCGAGGCGAGGAGTCGCTCGTCGACCGGGTCACCCAGTTGCTGGCCGCGCATGTGCGTGCGCAGTGCGGTCAGCTTGCGCAGCACGCTGTCGACCACGTCGGTGTCCCCGGCGGTGAACAGGTTGGCCAGGTAGGCGATGGGGATGCGCAGGGACTCGATCGCGGCGAATACGCGGTCCGGGTCGTCGTCGTGGTAGCCGGTGGCGTGCACCGCGTCGGTGACCGGGGACAGCGGCGGGACGTACCAGACCATCGGCAGGGTGCGGTATTCCGGGTGCAGCGGCAGCGCGACCCGGTGCCGTTTGATCAGCGCGTAGACCGGGGACCGCTGGGCGGCCTGGATCCAGTCATGCGCGATGCCGGCACGTTCGGCTTCCGCCTGGACTGCGGGGTCGTCGGGGTCGAGGAACACCGACAGTTGCGCCTCGTAGAGGTCCTTGTCGTTCTTGGTGGACGCCGCGGCCAGCACGGCGTCGGCGTCGTAGAGCATCACGCCGAGGTGGCGCAGCCGGCCGACGCAGGTCTCCGAGCAGATGGTGGGCTGGCCGGCTTCGATGCGCGGGTAGCAGAAGGTGCACTTCTCCGCTTTGCCGGTGCGGTGGTTGAAATACACCTTCTTGTACGGGCAGCCGGACACGCAGAACCGCCAGCCGCGGCATCGGTCCTGGTCGACCAGGACGATGCCATCCTCGGCCCGTTTGTACATCGCGCCGGACGGGCAAGACGCCACGCAACTGGGGTTGAGGCAGTGCTCGCAGATGCGGGGCAGGTAGAACAGGAACGCCTGCTCGAACTCCATCCGCACATGCTCGGCCACGCCTTGTAAGTTCGGGTCGGCGGTGGCGTGCTCGGGAGCGCCGGCGAGGTCGTCGTCCCAGTTCGGCCCGTACTCCGGGGCCATGTCCCGGCCGGTCAACTGGGATTTCGGGCGGGCGCTGGGAAAGGAGTCGGACAACGGTGCGGTGGTGAGGTGCTCGTAGTCGTAGGTCCAGGGCTCGTAAAAGTCGTCCGACGAGGGCAGGTCGGGGTTGTAGAAGATGGTGAGCAGTTTCCGCAGCCGGCCGCCGGCTTTCAGTTTCAGCTTGCCTCGCCGGTTGAGCGTCCAGCCACCTTTCCAGTGTTGCTGGTCCTCGTAGCGGCGCGGGTAGCCAACGCCGGGTTTAGTTTCGACGTTGTTGAACCACATGTATTCGCTGCCCGGCCGGTTGGTCCAGGTCTGCTTGCACGTCACCGAGCAGGTATGGCAGCCGATGCATTTGTCGAGGTTCATCACCATCGCCACTTGCGTCATCACCCGCATCAGAACCGTACCTCCTGACTACGCCGCCGAATCACCGTGATCTCATCGCGCTGGTTGCCGGTCGGGCCGATGTAGTTGAAGCCATAGGAGAACTGCGCGTAGCCGCCGATCAGATGAGTCGGTTTGATCAGCAGCCGGGTCAGCGAGTTGTCCCCGCCCCCGTGGCGGCCGGAAATCTCGGTTTTCGGCACGTTCAGGTGTCGATCCATCGTGTGGTACATGAACACCGTCCCCTCCGGCATCCGGTGGCTGACCACCGCGCGGCAGGCCACCACGCCGTTGCGGTTGTACGCCTCGATCCAGTCGTTGTCCGCCACCCTGATCTTCGCCGCGTCAGCCGGGCTCATCCAGATCACCGGTCCGCCGCGGAACAGCGTGAGCATGTGCAGATTCTCCTGGAATTCGGAGTGAATCGACCACTTCGAGTGCGGCGTCAAATAGCGCACCACCACCTCCGGTGGACCGTCCGCGCGGGACGGATCACCGAACTGGGCGAGCATGTTCAACGGTGGCCGGTAGGTCGGCAGCTGCTCGCCGAATTCCGCCATCCAGTCGTGATCGAGGAAGAAATGCTGCCGGCCGGTCAACGTGTGCCAGGGTTTGCGCCGCTCCACATTCACGGTGAACGGCGAATACCGGCGGCCGCCGGTCTCGGTGCCCGACCACTCCGGAGAGGTGATCACGGCGCGGGGTTGGGTCTGCGTGTCGGCGAAGGTGATCCGGTCACCCGCCCGTTCGGCGGCCAGGTCCGCCAGCTCCACCCCGGTCTGGCCTTCCAACACCCGGAACGCCTCCTGCGCGAGCCGCCCGTTGGTGGTGCCCGACAGGGCCAGGATGGCCTCGCAGAACTGGTCGTCACGGCCGATCGAGGGTCGGCCGTCGCCGACGCCGCCGCGTACGGTTCCGTTGTGCCGGCGCAGGTAGTCAATCTCCCGATCAGGGACCCAGGTCACGCCCTTGGTGCTGGTGCCCAGCGTGTCCAGCAGCGGACCGACCGCGGCCATCTTCTCGGCCACCGCTGCATAGTTGCGTTCCACCACGATCAGCTTCGGCATGGTCGCACCGGGGATCGGCTTGCATTCGCCGGCCTTCCAGTCACGCACTATGCCGTGGGGTTGAGCCAGTTCGTCCGGGGTGTCGTGGGCCAGCGGCGCGGCGATCACGTCGCGGCGCACTCCCAGGTGCGTAGCGGCCAACCGGGAGAACTCCGCCGCGATCGTGTGGAACACGTCGAAGTCGGTGCGCGCCTCCCACGGTGGGGCGATCGCCGGATTGAACGCGTGCACGAACGGATGCATGTCCGTCGACGACAGGTCGTGCTTCTCATACCAGGTCGCGGCGGGCAGCACGACGTCGGAGAACAGGCAGGTACTGGTCATCCGGAAATCCACCGCCACCGACAGGTCCAGCTTGCCGACCGGCGCCGGATCCCGCCAGGTCACCTCGGTCGGCCGCAGCTCGGGTGGGGTTTCGGTGGCGGTGACCGCGTCGTCGGTGCCCAGCAGGTGCCGCAGCAGGTACTCGTGGCCCTTCATCGAGGAGGCGAACAGATTGGCCCGCCATACCGTGAGCACCCGGGGGAAGTTCGCCGGATCGTCGGGGTCCTCGGCGGCGAACCGTAACGTGCCTGCCTTCAGCTGCTCGACCACGTAGTCCGGCACGTCCATCCCGGCGCGCTCGGCGTCGTCGCACAAATCGAGCGGGTTGCGGTTGAATGTCGGATGCGAAGGCATCCACCCCAGCCGCGCGGCCAGCGCGTTGCAGTCCGGCAGGCTGCGCCCGGCCAACTGCCCCGCGCCCAGCGGGCTGGACAGCGTATCGGCCGGGAACGCCTCGTAGCGCCACTGGTCGGTGGCCAGCCACCACAACGGTGTGCCCACCATGTGCCGGGTCGGGCGCTGCCAGTCCAGCCCGAACGCCAGGTGAAACCAGCCGGTCAGCGGCCGGACCTTCTCCTGGCCGACGTAGTGCGCCCAGCCGCCACCATTGACGCCCTGACAACCGCAGAGGTGCAGCAGGGACAGGAACGTCCGGTAGATCTGGTCGGAGTGAAACCAGTGATTGGTGCCCGCACCCGTCGCGATCATCGACCGGCCGCCGGTCCGCTCGGCGTTACGGGCGAACTCCCGCGCCACCCGCGCCGCCGCCTTCGCCGGCACCGAGGTGATCGCCTCCTGCCAGCCGGGCGTGTAGGGCTGGGCCGCGTCCTGGTAGCCGGTCGGCCAGTCACCTGGCAGCCCGTCGCGGGCCACCCCGTACTGGGCCATCACCAAGTCGAACACCGTGGTCACCAGCTGATCGCCGATGCGGACCGCGGGCACGCCCCGGCGCAGCACCCCACCGCCCTCGCCGGGTCCGGCATCGAAGCGCGGCAGGTCGACCGGCACCGCCTCGGCGGCGGTGTGCCCGTGCAGGGTCAGCAACGGGTCCACGTCGTCCAGCAGGAGGTTCCAGTGGCCCGGTTGGCCCCAGCGGAAACCCACCGACCCGTCCGGCACCACGGGCTGCCCGGTCACCTCATCGAGCAACACCGTTTTGAACTCGGCGTGCTCGATGTCCCGGCCGAGATCGGCCGCGGTCAAAAATTTTCCCGGAACCCGGGCGTCATCGCGCTCGGTCAGCGTGACCAGAAACGGTAAGTCCGTGTAGGACTTGACGTAGTCGGTAAAGCCCGGCACCTGCCGGTCACGGTAGAACTCGCTCAGGATCACGTGGCCCATCGCCATCGCCAGCGTGCCGTCGGTACCCGGTGCGGCGGCCAGCCAGTCGTCGGCGAACTTGGTGTGATCGGAGAAATCCGGGGACACCACCACCACCTTTTGGCCCCGGTAGCGGGCTTCGGTCATGAAATGCGCGTCCGGTGTCCGGGTGATCGGCAGGTTCGTGCCCCACACGATCAGATAACCGGCGTTCCACCAGTCCCCGGATTCCGGCACGTCGGTCTGGTCGCCGAAAACCTGCGGCGACGCGATGGGCAGGTCGGCGTACCAGTCATAAAATGAGGAGATCGTGCCACCGATCATCGACAGGAATCGGGTCCCGACGGCGTAGGACACCATCGACATCGCCGGGATCGGTGAGAAACCCACGATCCGGTCCGGACCGAACCGACTGGCCGTATGCACGTAAGCGGCCGCGATCAACTCGGTGACCTCACGCCACGAGGACCGCACGAACCCGCCCTTGCCCCGCGCCCGCTTGTACACCGCCGCGCGATCCCGATCATCCACAATAGCTGCCCACGCGTGCACCGGGTCGGTGTAGCGGGCGCGCGCGTCTCGCCACAACTCCAGCAACGGACCACGCACATACGGGTAGCGAATCCGGGTCGGAGAATAGGTGTACCAGGAGAAGGAAGCGCCCCGAGGGCAGCCACGCGGCTCGTACTCCGGCGAATCCGGTCCCACCGAGGGGTAATCGGTCTGCTGTGTTTCCCAGGTGATGATCCCGTCCTTGACAAAGACCTTCCACGAACACGAGCCCGTGCAGTTCACCCCGTGCGTGGAACGCACCTCCCGGTCATGTCGCCACCGCTCCCGAGAAAACTCCTCCGCGCCACGGCCACCCTCCCGGTACAACACCCGCCGATCCGCAGACTGCTCACCAGGAAAGAAGAACTGCGCCCCGCGCATCAGCCGGTCCACGGCACTGTCGCGCACGCTGTCCACACGGTCCGCCACGCCCCTCGCCTCGCCTCCCACACACCGACGCGCCCATCAGCGACAACCCTTCGGCAGTCTCCCGCATCCATGGAACGATCGCAGGTGCGTCAGCGGGGCGATGTTGCGGTGACCGTGGTGGAAGTCGGCGCCCTGCCGCCGCACCGGCACCTGACGCTTTCGCCGCTTCGAGCACCTCGACCGTGCCCTGCTCGCCGTCGACGCGTGCGTGGTCACCGCTGTGCACGCGAATAGTGGCGTTTCCGCAGCCGATCACAGCGGGGATGCCGAGTTCGCGCGCGATGACGGCAGCTTGTGACAGCGGAGCACCGATGCCGGTCAGGATGGCCGCCCCCTGGGGAACGGAGGCGTCCAGCCGAGGCTGGCTGGACTTGATTGCCCTGGTCGACCACTCCGATGACGGGCGCTGTGGCCTCGACCCCTCCGGGGGATCGGCTGGAAGAACACGTCCTCGCCCTCGCCCGGTGATGACAGGCAGATGCTCGCGGATGAGCAGTCCGCTCGCGGTCAGCAACCACAACCCCGCCAACACACCGGGCACGTAGTTGACAAGGACACTGCCGGGCGCGAACACGCCCCCAGCGCTGATCACGGCAATCGAGGCCAATACCCTGACTAGGGCGACGAGCCCGGCGAACCAGGCCATCCACATCGGGAACACGTGGGTACGAGCGATCGCCACGGCTGATGCGCCTATCGGCAGTGCCTGCAGCTCGGCTCCGTAGCCCGGCGTGAACTCCTGGCGGTGCGCTGCCGCGGTGAGAGCGGCGGTGAGCCGCTCGCGCGGGTGCGCTGCGGTCACCGGCACCAGGAGCGCACCCGCGCGGCGAGCGTGTTCGGCTACTGTCCGCAGATGGCCCGCCGGCACCGGGTGGTGGCTCATCCGGCGCCGCTTGGTCCGCCGGCGGTGGATCGCCGGGAACAGGGCGGCGTCAGTGGGGTCGCCTGGACCCGGCCGGATCGCGACGGTGGCGAGGTGGCCGAGGTCCTGCGGATCGGGCAGGCGGTCCACCTCCACGGCCAGCCCCCGGGCGGCGCAGGCGACCTGTAGGTGGTGCAGGGCGGCACCGCAGCTCAGGATGAGGTCGCGGCGATCCGGGTCGGTCGCGGGTAGGTGCCGGTTCCAGTCAGCGTGCAGCTCCACCACCTGGGGGCGGATCCGCCAGCGCCAGGGCTGGGTGTTGTGGACCGACGGCGCGCGCAGCGCGTGCTCGACCGCTCTGCCCAGGTCCGTGGTCTGGATCATGCTGCGCCTCCGAGTCGATTCTCCAGCGCCGGTCAGGGCAACCAGTGCGACCAGCATCCGGCGCCAGGGCGTGACACGACCAGAGGCGTTGGTCCCCGCGAGCAGGTCTTTCGACGGTGCCCAGCGCCTCGACCGCGCGTTCGGCCTGCCGCTCCTGGATCATCGCGACGACGGCGTTGACCATCACCACGGCCAGGATGACGATCGCCAGCTCGCGGGCGTCGATCACCCAAACAAGCCCGGCGACCACCCACAGCAGCAGCGCCAACGGGTGGGTGAGCTGGGGTCAGGTCGGCCGGCCACTGGCGGCGCTGGCGTACCGACAGCTCGTCGGGCCCGACCACCTCCAGCCGGCGCGCGGCCTCCCGCGCGGACAGCCCGTTGGGCCCGGTCCGCAGATCACGCTGCAGGAGCACGACCGGCTCACGCGGATCGACCTCAGGTTCCCCTCGGGCGCCGGTGGCCCGGGCTGGCGGCGCGGCGGCGACACGGTCATGGCCTCCAGGCTGACGATGCCGCGGTCGCCGCCAGCAGGGCCGAGGGTCCTCCGCACCAGGGTCTTCGATCCCTGCCTGACATCGCCATGCACTCGGCGTTCACGACGACGCCCTCCGACGGTGAACACGTCCTCGGCGACGGTGACGCTCACCGAGGGGCGAATCCGTTCGATCGTCGCACCGAGTCCATCGTCCCAGTTTCCGTGGTCTTTGGGCACTTCCGGTGGGCAGCGAAGGCCACGAGCCTGACAGGCATGGAGACTCTCAGTAGATCCCGAACGGGAGATCAGCAACGTATTCCCACGGACCCGGTGATCAGTACCTTGATGACCGGCCGGGTGGTGGCTGTAGACCCCAGCATGGCATTGATCGACGCCCTGCGGGTGATGGACTCGGTGGGGGTGCGACACCTCCCGGTTGTCGAAAACAGCCGCTGTGTGGGCCTGCTCGCCGAGGTCGACCTGCTGCGCCAGCTGGTCACCCACGGTCTGGAACGGCCAGGGGCCGCGGCACGGTGCACGGCGGGGGAGGTCTGCCGTCGACCCGCCCCGGTCGTGCCGGTGTGGACTACCCGGGCTACCGCGGCGCAGGTGATGCGGGCCTTGGGCAGCGACGCCGTACTCGTGCTCGACGACGGCCACATCCATGGCATCGTCACGACGTCCGATCTCGCGGCGTCGCTGGTCGAGTCCGCGTGCGCGGCCAGCGCCAGCGCGGCTGAGCTGCAGCGTCAGGTGGCAGAGGACCTGCCGGAGACCGGCAGCTGACCGACGTCGAGGCAGAGCGTGATGGTTCCTCCCCAGTCGTTGTTGGGGTGGACGGTTCACCGCACGCCGTGGATGCGGCGGTGGGCCGGGGAAGAGGCCCGCTCGCAGGACCGTGCGCTGCATGTGCTGCATGCCTCGGTGTGGTCGATGGTCATCGGCAGGCGATGCTGGAGTTGGCGCGACGTTGGGTGCGCGAGGCAGGCAACGCCGCGCGGGCGGGCTCCCCGGGGGTCGAGGTCGTCGAGCGGGTGGTGGTAGGGGAACCGGCGGCGGTGTTGATCTGGGAGTCCCGGCACGCCCGCGAGGTGGTGGTGGCCTCCCGCGGCCTCGATGGCCCGGTAGCTGACCTGTGGGGTCGACTGCGTGGCGCGTGGCACAGCACGCCGGCTGCCCGGTCATGGTGATCCGCACTGATCCCGGCGAGGGCGCCGTCGTCCACCACGGGCATCGACCGCCGGACGTTCGCCCTCCCGCATCAGCGACGCCACATCGGCAAGATCAGCATCCGGTGGCATCCCGAGCGGGCGTCGGTCATGACCTCCCCCACCGTTCCCGGGAGTGGCTTGCCCAGCGGCGCAGGGCGCAGCCACCCCTCCGGGCGGAGCTGTTCCAGCATCAGGTTGGCCTCGGTGACGATGCCGATCCGCCGCGCCGACCGTTCTGCACGACCGGCGCGGCGGAGACGCCGAGGGTTCCGCGTTAGGCACGCCGCAGGGCCCCCGTTGGGCGGGTCGAGTCTTCCTCGGGAATGGAGTCGGTCCGGGCGGAGAATCTGTCGCTGAGGAGTGGCGATCATCGTTGGTCGGCGGGTGGGCCGCGGCGGCAGCCGCGGCCCACCCGCTGGTCGTGCCGATCAGATCTGCTGGAGCAGGGTCTGCATCTCGCGGGTCTCGGCTTGCTGCGCGTTGATGATCTGTTGGGCGAGCTGGCGGGCGGCCGGGCTGCTGCCCTGGGCCAGCTCGGTCTGGGACATGTCCACCGCGCCCTGGTGGTGGACGATCATCATCTGGAGGAACATCCGGTCGAACCCGGTGCCGCTCATCATCCCGGGCATCTGACCCTGTCCCATGCCGCCCATGCTGCCCATGCCGCCCATGCCACCGGGGGTGGCCGGGGCGGGGGTGCCCCAGGCGGTAAGTAGGCCGCGCATCTGCTGGATCTCCGGGCCCTGCTCGGCCTCGATCCGGGCGGCGAGATCCTTCACCTGGGGTGAGGCCGCCCGGTTGCGGGCCATCTGCGACATCGTGATGGCCTGGGCATGGTGGGGGATCATGTTCTGGAGGAACACGACGTCGGCCTGGTTGTGTTGCTGCTGGCCGGTGGCCGGTGTGCTGCTCGCGGCCGGCGGTGGTGTGGTGGCGGGGCGGGTGTTGGTGCCGCAACCGGCGAGTAGGCCCCCGGCGGCGGCCGCTGCGGCGAGCACGCCGGCAACGCGGTGGATACGCATGTTGGATCGGTCTCCTTCGTTGAGTCCCGTGCTGCGGGCACGGGTGAGAACGCTGTGGCGGGCGGGATTAAGGTGATCGCGTCGGTGGGACGCGAAGCACCGCCGGTCACAGCCGAAGGACCCCGAGTTGGGCGAGTCGCAGCGGTGTCGGCGGGGCTCGTTGACGGCCGGCTCTCTCGCCCACTGCACCGCTAGGCGGGCCGGGTTCGGGTGCCTGGGCTGGCCGCCACGCTAGGCCCAGCCCCGTCAGCAGCACCAGCCCGGTGAGTACCGCTAGGCACAGGTGCAGCATCAGGCCGCCGTCCGAACCTGGCTGTGCGGGCATCGCGGCGACATCAGCTGAGGTGGTGCAGCAGCTCTCGGCCGGCGTGGCCAGCATCGCCATGCCGGTCGAGCTGTCCTGGGAGCTGCCGGAGTGGGCGTGGGTGCCGACGAGATGGTGCATCGCCACCAGGCCCAGGCCCAGGGCCAGCACCGCCACCCACCGACAGAGCCGAGGCGCGGTGGTGATGGTTATCGGCACGCTGACCACCCCTTACCCCAGCGCTGATGCCCCTACACGCCCGGCACACGCCGGTGGATTCCAGCAAACCAGCCACACACGGTCCGTCCACTCGCCACTCGCCAGGAACGGAGATACTCGCAGGGGTATGGGCCTGTTCCGGGCAGCCCTGCGTGCCCACTCCGTCGACTTAGGATTTGGCCAGTGGTCGAGATCCAGCTCGCAGCACGTCCAGGCGGTGGTGATACTCATGCTCGTCGATCTCGCCGGAGGCGAATCGGTCGGCCAGGAGCTGCTCGGGCGTGAGCCGGGTCGTGGTCGGCAGGTCGCCGCGGGCAAGGTAGCGAACCAGGGCGACCACACCGAAAATCACCAGCCCCCAAAACAGCACCATGCTGATCGTCATCAGCGCGTATCCCCAGCCGTTCATCCCGTAGCCATACCAGAACATCATTTCGACTCCTTATCTCATCTCAACGGGCGGCGCTGACCGACTGGGCTACTGTCGGCCTAGCCGGAAGCTGTGATCGCGATCCTCCGTGGGGCGACCGGGCCGATCTGAGCCGATCTGAGCCGCCCTGGCCGCTTCCGCCGTGCATGCCGCGCATCATGAACAGCATCATCAGTGGGCACACGAGCACGAAAGCCAGAAGGAACGAACTCGAGACTGGAAGGCCGAAGGCCACCAGTCCGACAGTGACGATCGCCGTGGCGATCGCGTAGAACGGCAGATGCTGTCGTCTCATAACAGCGCCTTTCTTGGTCGACACCATAGATTTTGCTTTGGTCCATAGGTTCGGAGTCCCCCCCAAAGTCCACAAGTAGCGAGCCGAAAGTCCCTTCTTGGGCATTGTTGCGTTGACGGGAGGCGGGTACGGCTGCGCGGGGTGGCGCCCCGGTCAGATGGCGAGGGCGAGTTCGGTGAAGGCCGCTGGGAGCCGAGGCTGTGGGTGGAGTTCCACGCTGAGTTCGTAGTGGCCGCGGCGGATGTTTTGGACGAATGCGTGTCGGCGCTGATCACGCGGGCCGAGCGGAGCCGTTTGAGGCCACGCATGGGCCTGAGTCGGGACTTGAGCCGGCCATGATCGGACTCGATCGGATTATTCCGGTATTGCTCCACGACGTGGCGCGCGGAAGGCAGTAACTCATCGAGTACCCGCGGGTAGGTAGGTGCCCGGTCGGTGTTCACCTCGCTGGGGCGTGAGCCGTGCTGAAGAGCTCGGGTGAAGAACCGGCGGGTGTCCCGTTTCTCCGACACCAGCACCTCAATGACCTGCCCGAGCTGGTCGATCGCGCGGTAGAGGTAGGCCCACCGCCCGGCAACCTTGACATACGTTTCATCGACGAACCATCGATCCCCCGGGGGTATGCCGGCAGGGGCGTGCCGCATCAACCAGCAGCGGGGTGAACCGCTGCACCCAGCGGTAGACGGTGACATGATCAACCACGATGCTACGTTCGGCGAGCAGCTCCTCCACATCGCGGTAGGACAGGCCGTAGCGCAGGTACCAGCGCACCGCGATCATGATGACATCCTGCGGAAATCGGAATCCAGCAAAGCTGGATCGTGATGCTGACCCTCGAGCAGGACGGGGACGCATCATCACAGCCTGCCCCGATCTTGCCCACCACCGATGTAACAGACCCCGCGCAACTGACAATGGCCTACACCTACTCGCCGCCGTCATTGTGAGCCGTCGTCAGCGTTTGATGGCTGACGGGCCGAGTTGGCGGGTGGCGGTGCTGAAGTAGGCGGTGCGGCGACGTAGGTGGCGGTTTGGATGGTGACGCCGTGGTGTGGGTGGCGCGGTGGACAGGGCGCCGTAGAAGATCCGTTTGCCGATCTCGATCAGGGCGAGGTAGCAGATGACCATGCCGGCCAGCGCCGCGAAGAACCCACCCGGCAGCGGTTGGAAGCCCAGGGAATGGGCCAGTGGTGTGGCGGGGAGCAGCGCGCCGACCGCGACGACGCCGAGCGCGGCCAGGGTTAGCGGCAGGCTGGGGTGGCTGCGAAAGAAGGGGATGCGGCGGGTGCGGATCGCGAAGATCACCAGGGTCTGGGTGGCCAGGGACTCGACGAACCAACCGGTACGGAACTGAGCTGGGCCGGAGTGAAAGACCCACAGCATGACCCCGAACGTGACGAAGTCGAACACCGAACTCAGCGGCCCGAAGTAGATCATGAAGCGGCGGATGAACCCGATGTCCCAGTGCGAGGGTCGGCGCAGCTGCTCGTCATCGACGGTGTCGGTGGGGATGGCGAGCTGGCTGGTGTCGTAGAGCAGGTTGTTGAGCAGGATCTGCGACGGCAGCATCGGCAGAAATGTCAAAAACAGCGAGGCACCTGCGGCGGAGGCCATGTTGCCGAAGTTGCTGGACGTGCCCATCAGCACGTATTTAATGGTGTTGGCGAAGATCCGCCGTCCTTCGGCGACTCCGTCAGCGAGCACGTTGAGGTCCTTGTCCAGCAGGATCACGTCGGCGGCGTCCTTGGCGACGTCGGTAGCCGAGTCGACTGAGATGCCCACATCGGCCGCGTGCAGGGCCAGCGCGTCGTTGACCCCGTCGCCAAGAAACGCCACCCCGCCGCCGCTGCGCCGTTGGGTGCGCACGATCCGGGCCTTGTGCTCGGGACTCACCCGGGCAAACACGGTAGTGCGGGTGATCGCCGCGGCAAGTTGGGAGTCGTCGAAAG
>DASUII010000363.1:0-7847 GCA_036279835.1 Pseudonocardiaceae bacterium | reverse complement strand
TCCAGTGGGTGGGTTTGCGGCCCATTCGGGGGCTTCTCACGCCGGCGAGGATGGGTGCGATGACGTGCTCGCGTAGTGCCAGCAGGGCGGTGATGGTGCGGGCTGCTGGTGGGGGTACCTGGTAGCGGCGGGATCGGCCGGGTTTGATGACGAGTCGCTTACCGCGGAGTTTGCGCAGGTCGTACGCGGCGTGACGGACGGTGTAGTCGGTGTTTCTGGTGATTGTGTGTACCCGGGTGGCCAGCTCAGCGATGGTGAAACCGCCAGGTGCGGCGGTCAGGGCGAGTACTGCGGTCAAGGCGGTGCGGATCCGCGGTTTGTTCAGGTCGATCCCGCCGACGCGGGTGGCGCCGATCTGGGAGGGCTGCGGCAGCTGATCGAGGGTGTCATCGGGCAGGAAGCCGACATCGAGACAGTCCAGCATGGTGGTGAAGCGGTCGACCATGCCGGCGAGCCGGCCGACGATCTCCCCGAAGCGATCCAAGACACGCCCGCAGCGGAGTTGTTTGGTGTTGTGGGTGATCGCCTCGAAGCGCAGCACATGTTCGCCTTTGGTGTAGCCCTTCAACGTCAAGAGCCCGAAATGGACCTTGAACAAGGTGAGGTCCCACCGAGGTTTCTCGATCATGACTGCCAGCCGGGGTGAGGGATCGGGGGTGCCGTTGCGGCCCGGGCGTTGTTTGGCGCCGAACAACGTGCGCAGCGTCGGCACATCCAGCCGGGAGCGAGTTCGATCCAGCACCGTGTTGAACACCCGGTCCATCTGCCGGCCATAGGCGAAGATCAGGTTGCGGCTGTACTCGAGCTGGAACACCGAGTAGCCGTAGCAAAACCCGCTGCGCTTCTGGTCATCGAGGTCGAGCCCGAAACACAGGCACGCCGAATAGATCCACCGGTCGCAGACCTGGCTCAGACGCCCTGCGGTCGCGGACTGCGACAAGGTGTCTGCGATCTGAGCCAGGCCGGCGGGGTCGGCAACCCGGGTGAAGCAGTTGCCCGCTTTAGTGAACCCGATCCCGGCCGCCCGCGCCGCGGCGGCCACATACTCATGTCCGTTGAGAATGATCTGCGCACCGAACGGGGGATGCCCGGACATCTTGATCGTCACATGTCCCCACTGCGGATCCATGATGTGAAACGAGTAGTGATTGACGAAGGCGGTCTTCTTGGCGATGTTGCCGATGACCTCCTTCGAGCGGTGCACATCCCATACCGTCGCCGCGCACCGGGCCACCAGGATCAGAAACACTCCCGTGCCCACCGGGTGGCTGGCCAGATACTCCTCAGCGAGCTGATGCTTACGCTCACCCCGCTTGCAGTCGATCACCGGAACACCATGGGTCCCGGCCCAGGCCCGCACCCGGCGGGAGAACCGCCCGGCCATCCGCATCAGGTGTGTGTTGTCCAACTGCTCGTCACTGTCATCGTGCAACCGCCGCCACCACACCCGGAACCCACCCGGGTTATGCCCCAACGGGTAATACGCGTTGAGCACGATCCGGTCCACACAGTCATAAGAACCGGTCAGCAGATCCCCATAACGTTCGGTGAGTTCATCAACCACCACGGCACCCTACGAGGTACCAACCGCACCACGATCACACCGCCAGCCAACGCTGCCCCGTCAGGGGCCATCCCTTCCGAGCGCAGTCTCGGACGGGACGTAGAGAACCCTTGGGTTCTAAGTTGCCGCTCCCTCAGCCGGAGATCGTCCACGTCGCGGCGGCCAGGACGAGGGAACGGACAGGAGCAGGGACGCGTCTGCTTGGTCCTGTTCCGCGCTGGGAGCCGGCCGCATGGTGCACCCGGACTCCACTCAATCGTTCTGGCAAAGCGCGAAGCCACTGCGAAATAGGTGTGAGTCCGCCTGCCGATAATCGGCGCAAAACGCCACGTCAGACCCTATCCACAGTTCGTCCAAGTTCATCGGCATTCGCATCGATACGACGGTGCAGGTCACGAACATGAGCGGTATTCGGCCAACTATTATCCAGACTTCTGAAAATCGGAGGGTTGGCGGTTCGGTCCCGAGCCTTAAATCGGGGACCAGCGCAGGCATCCTTGCTCGCAAAAGCGTGGCTCAGACTGAACATCGTGGCCGCGAGAATACCGTTCCCGGCATGCGCCGTGCGGTCTTGGACTCCAACGCCGTAGACCTCCTGATCGACCTGCCGGGGGCTTACGAGACGCTGCGTACGGCAGTCGACGACGGCCGACTGCGGCTGCTGTTCACGCACATCAACATCGACGAGCTCGCGGTAGTGCCCGACGCCGAACGTCGCTCTCGCCTGCTGTTGGCCATGGTCGACCTTGGACAGCTCGTGCCGACCGGCGCCTGCGTGGCCGATGTCTCGCGACTCAACTTCGCCCGCCTTATGGAGGACGTTGATGCTGTGGAGGCGCTGAGGTCCGGGAACATCGATCACACCCGTGACGCCCTCATCGCAGCCACTGCGATCTTCGAGAAGTGCGCTCTAGTGACCAACGACAAGCGCTTGGCCGGACAAGCGCGACGCGGGATCGAAGTGCTCACCACCAGCAAACTGCTGGCCGACTACGGCTTCGCTCAGGCGGCTTAACGACCCGCGACACAGCGCGGGGAGCCACGTACCTCTCCCACCGAGGAGGCCGGATCGGTACAGCGGAAAAGCGTCCATGCTCAGTGTGGGACAGCGCACCACCGTCCACTGCTCCAAGATCATGCCGTGTCCATGCCGTGAGACGTCGGCGAGGCGTGACTATCGCTGACAAACAGTGAGCACTATCCGAGCAGGTCAGTGACAGTGCGACTGATTCACCGCGAGATCCTGGCTGACCGGCCGTCAAAAGCGGTAGTAGAGGAAGGGACTGAAAGTGCCGGTGGCGATCAGGAGCGCGGAGTAGAGCAGGCCGGCGGTCATCACGCCAATGCGTAGCACGGCGGCAGGCCGCGACCGCATCGATTCAAGGTAGCGGCCGGTGATCGGTCTGGTCGGCAGCAGGAAGACCACGCCGGCCAGCAGCAAGATGACCAGTCTCTGGTGAGTCAGCGAGGCGCTCACCGCGTCCGTCAGCCCGCCGGGATCCGGGATCACCATGTGCTGCCAGAGGACCAGCGCGGTGCCCAGATCTGGCGATCGGAACAGCACCCAGCCGACCACCACGATCAGCAGGGTCAGCGCCCGGCGCGCCAGCCGACGCTGCGGCTCAGTGGCCGCGACTCCCCACCCGCGACGACGCTCGATCACCAGCACCGTGCCGTGGTAGAGCCCCCAGAACAGGAACGTCCAGTTGGCGCCATGCCATAGCCCGACCAGCGCGAACGTCGGTACCGTCGAGTTCACGTACACCGGCGATTCTGTGCGGCGCGCCGGCGCGCGGGGCCCTACCATCGGGGCCATGTTGCTCTTTGCGACTCAAGTCGGGCTGTTCGCCGCCGAACTTGAGGCCCGAGGTTTCCTCCGGGGTATCGGGAGGACCATCCTGTTCATCATCGTCATTTTGGTCGTCATCGGCGGCCTGATCGGATTCTCAGTGGCCCGCAAGTTCGGCCAGCGCAGGTAGGCCGGCTGGCCGCCGGTAGCTGACAGCTCGGCTCCGGACGTGGAAACCCGGTGAGCGCGGAGAGGTCAGGTCCTCAACCGTGCCCACCGGGCTACTCGCGAGTCGCCGACGAGCATGTGACCGTTCGTGCGCCACAGCCAATCGGTTCGCCTGAGCACCGTCCGCGTGCCGAGCCGCCGCCTCGTCCAATTTTCAAGCTCCACTTTCGCCGCGAGCCACTCACCGACCGGCTTGCGGCGCAGGTTCGTTCAGAGCCCAGGACCGGGCTACCCCGAGAACGTAGGAATCTTGCCGTTCTTCATTGACTGGTGATCTGCTTCCCAGGCGTGCAGCACGGTCAGCGGCAGGCGACCGCGGTCGCTGACCGTATGGCCGTTCTGCTTGGCCCATTCGCGGATGGACCGGAGCGTGTCGCGGTTGTAGCCGCTGCGCGCAACGCCAGCGTTGCCAGCACCGCGGGCGGCTGAACGGTCGGCGCCACGAGCGCCCGGACGCCGCGCGCTGGTCTTGCGGGCAGCCGCGACGTAACGGGCCAAGTTGTCACGAAGCTTGGCGGCGTTGTCGTTCGCCAGATCGATCTCGTACGAGATGCCCTCGAGTGCGAACTCGACTGTTGAAATGTCCTCAGCTTCCTCACCGGTGAGGTCGTCGATGAGGGTGACGATGGTCTTCTGAGCCACGAGTACTGATTCTCCTTGTCGGGAGGAAGGCGGCGTAGGCACAACTGCCGTGCCGTGAACGCTGACCGCGATAAGATACACAATGCATCTGGGACCCTAGTCCGCGGCATGCCGAAAGTGTCCATCGCGGCATGCAGAACGCTTCAGCCTGCCCGACGCAGCCGCGCTACCTCGGCGAGCACGACACCGGCGGCGACCGACGCGTTGAGCGACTCAACCGGTCCCACCATGGGTATCGACACCGCGGCATCACAGGTTTCCCGGACCAGCCGGGACATCCCCCGTCCCTCTGAACCGAGGACCAGCACTAAGGGTCCAGTAGCCAGCGCAAAGGCATCCAACGGCATTGCGCCCTCGGCGTCGAGGCCCACAATCATCAAACCGGCCGCAGCGAAGTCTTTGAGCGTGCGCACTAGATTCGTCGCCCGGGCCACCGGTAGATACGCGGCAGTGCCCGCAGAGGCGCGCCAGGCCACTGCGGTCATCCCCGCCGAGCGGCGCTGCGGTACCACCAGTCCATGCGCGCCGAACGCGGCGGCGCTACGGACCACCGCTCCGAGGTTGCGCGGGTCGGTCACCCCGTCCAGCGCCACGAGCAACGGCGCGGTCGCGGACTGCTGAGCGGCGACCAACACATCCTCGGGGAATGCGTACTCATACGGTGGCACCTGCAGCGCCACTCCCTGGTGCAGGGCACCTCTGGCCAGCCGATCGAGGTCCGCCTTGGGCACCTCGAGGATGGACAGCCCGGCGTCGGCAGCCAACCGTACGGACTCGCTGACGCGGTCGTCCAGCTCCACCCCGATGGCCACCTGCAGCGCGGTCGCCGGCACAGCCGCGCGCAGGCATTCCAGCACCGGGTTACGCCCGAGCACGGTCTCGCCCGGTTCGCTACCGCTGCGACGGCGGGCCGCAGCGGCCGGGTTGTCGCCCTGCCGTGCAGCCGGTCGCCGCTGGCCAGCGCTGTGCTGGGCGTCCTTATGCTGGCCCTCTTGCCGTGGGGTGCCTTGGCGCTGGGCCGGGTGGCCGGGCCGCAGCTCGGCGGCCGGGGTGGCGCCGCGACCGCGCAGGCCCTTGCGTTTCTGCCCGCCGGAGCCGACGACAGCGCCCTTCTTAGTGCCCGGCTTGCGCATCGCGCCCCTGCGCTGAGAGTTACCAGCCATGTCGTGAGTTCCCCTTGACCGTCCACACCGGACCATCGGGGGTGTCCTCGACGGTGATACCGGCCGCCAGCAGCTGCTCACGCGCCGCGTCGGCGGTCACGAAGTCACGGCGGTTGCGAGCCTCGGCACGCTCGGCGAGCAGCCGATCAACCAAGAAAGCCAGCGCCGCCGACGCAGCGTCAGACCCCGACGTCGGGCGCCACTGGTCAGCCAGCGGGTCCAAACCCAGCACACCGGTCATCGCGCGCACCGAACCGGCCGCTGCTACCGCCGTCGGGTGGTCGCCCGCGTCCAGCGCCGTGTTGCCTTCGTGCACGGTGGCGTGAATCGCGGCCACTGCAGCCGGCGTGCCGAGGTCATCGTCCATCGCCGCGACGAAGTCCGCGCACCAGATGCGTGGCTCCGGCACCCCGCACCGCTCCCGCACGCGATGCACGAATGACTCGATCCGTTGGTAGGCGGCCGCCGCCTCATTGAGCGCGCCGTCTGAATACTCGATGGCCGACCGATAATGCGCGGCAATCAGATAATAGCGCAGCTCCGCGGCACGAACCCGGCGCAGGGTGGCCGGGATGGACAGGGTGTTGCCCAGCGACTTTGACATCTTCTCGCCGGACAACGTCACCCAGCCATTGTGCAACCAGTACCGGGCGAAGGAGTCGCCGGCGGCGCGAGACTGGGCCAGTTCGTTCTCGTGGTGCGGAAAGATCAGATCCAACCCGCCGCCGTGGATATCGAACTCCGGGCCGAGGTAAGTGGTGGCCATCGCCGAGCATTCCAAGTGCCATCCAGGGCGGCCTGGACCCCACGGCGTCGGCCAGGACGGCTCGCCTGGCTTGGCACCCTTCCACATTGTGAAGTCCCGGGGGTCGCGCTTGCCAGACCCTGCGGATTCACCCTGGCAGACCTCGTCGAGACGCTGTCCCGACAGCGAGCCGTAGTCCGCCATCGTGGTCACCGCGAAATAGACATCGCCGTCGACGGCGTAGGCGTGCCCCCGGTCGATCAACCGAGCCATCAGCTCGATCATCTGCGTGATGTGGCCGGTGGCCCGCGGCAGGACCGATGCGGGCAGGCAGCCAAGTACCGAGTAGGCGGCCTCGAAGGACCGTTCGTGCAGATACGCCCACTCCCACCAGGGTCGGCCCGCCTCGGCGGACTTGGTGAGGATCTTGTCGTCGATGTCGGTGACATTGCGCACCAGAAGCACGTCGTGGCCGGTGGCGATCAACCAGCGACGCAGCACGTCGTAGTTCAGCGCCGACCGCACGTGCCCGATGTGCGGGACGCCCTGCACGGTGGCACCACAGACGTAGATCGACGCCGTGCAGGGTCGCAACGGGACGAACTCCCGCTGGCTGCGGGTCGCGGTGTCGTAAAGCTGCAAGGTCACTCGGGTAATGGTACGAGCAGCACTGTTGCCACCGCTGCGACGCCCTCACCGCGGCCGGTCAACCCGAGGCCGTCGGTGGTGGTGCCGGACACCGAGATCGGACCGCCCAAGGCGTCGGACAGCACTCGCTGCGCCTCGGCGCGGCGAGTGGCCACCCGCGGCGCGTTGCCGATCACCTGTACGGCGCCGTTACTCACTGTCCAGCCCTGCTCCGCCAACCTGTGGCGCACCTCGGTGAGCAGGTCGGCGCCGTGCGCCCCGGTCCAGCGCTGCTCATCGGTGCCGAACACCGCACCCAGGTCACCCAGTCCAGCGGCCGACAGCGCAGCGTCGCACAACGCGTGCGCCGCGACGTCACCGTCGGAATGCCCGGCGCAACCGGGCATTCCGGGCCAGTGCAGCCCGGCGATCCAGCAGTCCCGGCCGGGTTGCACCGGGTGCACATCAGTGCCGATACCCACCCTCATCCCGGACCAACCCCGTGGGTGCTCCGCGCCGCCGCCAGGCAACCCTCGGTGCGCCGAGTTCGACAGGAGGGTTGTTGAGGGCGCGGCGGACAGCCCTGGTCTCGAACTCGGCGATAGCAGCGCGGGCTTGTCAACTGCGTTCCCCGTCGACTGCCCTGGCTACGGCCTCGGCGACGACGAGATCGAACGGAGTTGTGATCTTGAATGCGTGCGGATGGCCGGGCAGCGTGGTTACCGGCATGCCCAGCGCCTCGACGAGCCCGGCGTCGTCGGTCACCGGGCCGGACGGTAGCTGGTGGGCCCGGCGTAGCAGGTCTCCGGCGAAGCCTTGAGGAGTCTGCACCACCCGCAGGGCGGCCCGGTCCAAAGTGCCCACCACGCAGCCGTCGGAGTCCACTTCCTTGATCGTGTCGACCACCGTCAGGACCGGCACCACAGCTTGTTGTCCGGCGAGCACCGCCTGCACGACCGCTTGGATCACACTGACCGGCGCGAGGCAGCGGGCAGCATCGTGCACCAGCACCACTTCGGCATCGGGCACGGTGTGCAGGGCCGCCCGCACCGAATCACAGCGGTGCGCTCCACCGACGACAATCCGCAC
>DASUII010000362.1:0-6945 GCA_036279835.1 Pseudonocardiaceae bacterium | reverse complement strand
GATACGGCGTGGTCGGTTGTTGAGTTCGGCGGCCACGCAGTCGAGGTAGGTTTGGTCGTCGGTGATCTCGGTGCCTTTGGGGAAGTATTCGCGGAGTAGCCCGTTGGTGTTTTCGTTGGTGGGGCGTTCCCAGGGTGAGTGCGGGTGGGCGAAGTACACCGCAACCTCGGTGGCCAGGGAGAACGCGGCGTGGGCGGCCATTTCGCTGCCCTGGTCCCAGGTCAGGGTCTTGACCAGCGCGGTGGGCATGGCGGTCACGGTGGTGATCAGCGCGTTGCAGGTGGTGGTGGCGTCGCGTCGGCCGGCGGGCAGCGCGACCGGCACGGTGTAGCGCGAAGTCCGCTCGACCAGGGTGGCCATGGCGGTCTTGCCACCTCGCCCGATCACGAGATCCCCCTCCCAATGACCAGGAACGGCGCGGTCGGCGACCTCGGCGGGTCGGGCGTCGATGCTGGTCATACCGACGATCCGAGCACCGGGACTGCTCCTGCGGCCGCGGGGCCGGCGCTGCGTGCGCCCGGTCCGCAGCAGGATCCCCAACCGGGCCAGCTCGCCCTTGGGCAGGGCATAGATCCAGGTGTAGATGGCCTCATGGGACACCCACGCAGCCTGCTGGCCAGGGTGTTCGTAGCGCAACCGGCCAGCGATCTGGTCCGGGGAGGCACCGGCGCGCAGCTTGTCCAGGACCCGCTGGCGCAGTCCGGGGTCAGCGTCGATCTTGCGGGTCTTGGGTCGCGACCGGTGCTCCGTGGCCGCCCGCTGGGCAGCCACGGCTCGATAACCGCCCCGGCCACCATGGCGGGTGATGTCCCGGGTCACCACGCTGGGACTCCGGCCGATCCGCGCCGCGATCACCCGCCCGTCCACGTCCTCGACGATCCCCCGGGATATCTCCTCACGATCCTGTTCGGTCAGCATCCTGCGCTGGGCCACTCGGCTCCTCCTCGGCGATCACACTTCGCCGAGGATCTACACCAAGATCAATTGCTTCGACCGGTTGGGATCAAGGTGCTGTTCCGCCGGTCGGCTGCTGCGGGCGAACGCCCTCCCGCCGACAGATACAGTACATTCACGCGGTTCTGCGCAATGCGCTCAGCAACGCCGAACGTGAGGAACTCATCAACCGGAACGCCGCCAAACTGGTCCAGATCCCAACTCCACGCTACAAAGTCGGCAAGGGCCTGCCCGTCAGTGATGTCAAAAGACTCCTCTTGGCGGCCAAGGGAACCCGTTTCTACCCGGTCTATGTACTCGCAGCAACGCTTGGCCTGCGCCGCGGCGAGCTACTCGGACTCAGATGGAGCGATATCGATTTCACGAAGAACACCCTGCAGATCGCCCAGACGGTCCAACGGGTATCCGGCCGACTGATCATCGACGAGACGAAAACCGACGCCTCCGACGCCGTGATCCCCCTGCCCAAGATTACCCGCGCGGTGCTGCTCGAACACCAAGAGCTCCAAATCACGGTGCGCGAGAACGCTGGCGAGTTATGGACGGATCATGATCTGGTCTTCTCCACCAGCATCGGCACGCCCATCGAACCCCGAAACCTCAACACGCATTGGGAAGGCATCCGGGCACGGGCAGGGCTGCCGGGAGTCCGGTTGCACGACCTCAGACATACGGTCGTAAGCCTCCTGCTCGAACTGGGAACCCCACCGCACGTGGTCCAGGCAATCGCCCGGCACGCCGACCTAGACGTGACCATGCGGATCTACGCGCACACCAACCTCGACACCATGCGCGAGGCCCTCAACAAGATCGATTGGGATGCAGAGTGAGAAGCCGTTGCTACACCACTGCTACATCGAGGTCTATTAACGATCTTGTACTGAGTCATTCTTCCTGGTGGGCGCAGCAGGATTTGAACCTGCGACCGCTCGCTTGTAAGGCGAGTGCTCTCCCGCTGAGCTATGCGCCCCACACCACCCGAACAGTCCGGGCGGCACGGTGTTTAGGTTGGCAGCGCCGCCAGAGCTTGCTTCCACACGGTCTGGTCGCGAGGCTCGCCGGGCCCGTTCATCTCGGCGAAGCGGATCACGCCGTCAGTGTCCACCAGAAAGGTACCTCGGTTGGCGATGCCGGCACGGTCGTTGAACACCCCGTAGTTCTGCGCGACCTTGCCGTGTGGCCAGAAGTCGGCCAACAGGGGAAAGTTGTAGCCCTGCTGGTTCGACCACGCCTTGAGCGTGTAGACGGAGTCCACCGACACGGCCAACACCTGCACATCGGTGAACTCCGCCAGATCATCGCGGAGCTGGTCGAGCTCACCGGTGCAGATACCGCTGAAGGCGAGCGGGTAGAACACCACGAGCACGTTGCGGTCACCGCGGAACTCCGACAGCGTCCGCTCCTGATTGTTCTGATCGCTCAGGGTGAAATCCGGCGCCTGATCCCCGACCTGCAGTGACATCGTGCGAAAGCCCTCCTCGACTCATCCTTTCCCTCGCGCCGGATGGCGCGAGGTCCCGGCACCGGCTCACCGGCTCAGCGTTTGGCCTTGGCCGCCTTCGGCGTTGCCAACCTGGTGGCTGTCCAGTCCTCACTGACGCTGAGGTTCGACGTCTGCGCCAGACCCACAGTGGGAGCCGCCTCAGCGAGATCTGAAGGCTCGACATGACCGTCCCGCCCGGTCTTGGGCGTGAGCACCCAGATCACGCCGTTATCCGCCAACGGCGTTCGGGCGTCGACGAGAGTATCCACTAGATCGCCGTCCTGGTCGCGCCACCACAGCAGCACCACATCGACGACCTCGTCGGAGTCCTCATCGAGCAGGTCACCACCAATCACCTCCTCGATCGCGGCACGCACGTCGTCGTCGACGTCCTCATCCCAGCCGAGCTCCTGCACGACCATGTCAGTTTCAATCCCGAGCCTCTCGGCAACGCCGAGTTTGCCGGTGTCTCCCGCCGCAGCGGCGACCACGGTGTTCACCCCTCCACAACGTCAAGCCCGGCAACCTGCGCCCGGCGATCTTTTACTCGATGGCGTCCAAGCGAACACTGCGGTCCACCTAAAGCGCAACTGCCAGCAGCGGGACACGCCGATCTGGGCTCGTCTGAGGCCGGATCGGCGAACCGAATTTGCCCGCCAGATTACTCGTGGGTAGCAGTGACAACGATCGCGCGGCCTACGCGCATGGGTCTGTATGGGGCACGATGGTGGGCATACTACGAGAGATTGAGGCGAGGAGACCCCTTGGCCATGAAAAATGACCGCATGCCCGCTCGCGTGCGGGTCATCCGGGACGGGGTGGCGGCCCACCTGCCGGACATCGACTCGGAAGAGACCGCAGAGTGGTTGGAAGCCTTCGACTCCGCGGTGCTGTCCGGGGGCAAGCAGCGGGCACGGTACCTGATGTTGCGGCTGCTCGAACGGGCCCGCGAGACCGGCGTCGGCGTGCCCTCATTGACCAGCACGGACTATGTCAACACCATCCCCACCGAGAACGAGCCGTGGTTCCCGGGTGACGAGGACACCGAGCGGCGCTACCGCGCCTGGATCCGTTGGAACGCGGCGATGATGGTGCACCGGGCGCAGCGCCCCGGCGTCGGCGTCGGCGGTCATATCTCCACCTACGCCTCGTCGGCCGCGCTCTACGAGGTGGGCTTCAACCACTTCTTCCGGGGCAAGGACCACCCCGGTGGCGGGGACCAAGTCTACATCCAGGGCCACGCGTCGCCGGGTATCTACGCCCGAGCGTTCCTGGAAGGCCGATTGTCCACCGGCCAACTCGACGGGTTCCGCCAGGAGTTCTCCCACGCCGGCCCAGGTGGCGGCCTGCCGTCCTACCCGCACCCGCGACTGATGCCGGACTTCTGGGAGTTCCCCACCGTCTCGATGGGGCTCGGCGCGATCAACGCGATCTTCCAGGCCCGACTCAATCGCTATCTACAAGCCCGCGGCATCAAGGACACCTCCGACCAGCACGTGTGGGGCTTCCTCGGCGACGGCGAGATGGACGAGCCGGAGTCCCGTGGGCAGATCCAGGTCGCGGCCACCGAGGGGCTGGACAACCTCACCTTCGTGGTGAACTGCAACTTGCAGCGTCTCGACGGTCCGGTCCGGGGAAACGGCAAGATCATACAGGAGTTGGAGTCGTTTTTCCGGGGCGCCGGCTGGAATGTCATCAAGGTGATCTGGGGCCGCGAATGGGACGCCTTGCTGTTCGCCGACAGGCAGGGCGCACTGGTGAACCTGATGAACGTCACGCCCGACGGCGATTACCAGACCTACAAGGCAAACGACGGCGGCTACGTTCGGGACCACTTCTTCGGACGTGACCCGCGCACCAAAGAACTGGTCAAAAACCTCTCTGATGCCGACATCTGGAACCTCAAGCGCGGTGGACACGACTACCGCAAGGTCTACGCCGCCTACCAAGCCGCCACCCAGCACCACGGCCAACCGACGGTGATCCTGGCCAAGACCATCAAGGGCTATGGCCTGGGCCGGCATTTCGAGGGCCGCAACGCCACCCATCAGATGAAGAAACTCACCCTGGAGGACCTCAAGCACGTCCGTGACGCCCAGCGCATCCCCATCACCGACGCGCAGCTCGAGGAGAACCCCACGCTGCCGCCGTACTACCACCCGGGGCCGGACGCGCCGGAGATCCAGTACATGTGCGAACGCCGCCGCGCACTGGGCGGCTTTCTCCCGGACCGACGGACCAAGACCAAAACTCTGGTGTTGCCCGGCGACAAGGTCTACGAGGTGCTGCGCCGCGGGTCGGGTAAGCAGGAGGTCGCCACCACGATGGCGTTCGTCCGGCAGCTCCGAGAACTGATCAAGGATCCCGAGATCGGGCCGCGGTTCGTGCCGATCATCCCGGACGAGGCGCGCACGTTCGGGATGGACTCGATGTTCCCCACGCAGAAGATCTACAACCCGCACGGGCAGCTCTACACCTCGGTAGACGCCGAGCTCATGCTGGCCTACCGGGAAAGTGAGCAGGGCCAAATCCTGCATGAGGGAATCAACGAGGCCGGCTCCACTGCGTCGTTCACCGCGGCAGGCACTTCCTACGCCACGCACAACGAGCCGCTGATCCCGGTCTACGTCTTCTACTCGATGTTCGGCTTCCAGCGCACCGGAGACGGCCTATGGGCGGCCGGCGACCAAATGGCCCGCGGGTTCCTGCTCGGCGCGACCGCCGGACGCACCACGCTGGTCGGCGAGGGTTTGCAGCACAACGATGGGCATTCCGTGCTGCTCGCCGCGTCCAACCCCGCCGTGGTGGCCTACGACCCGGCGTGGGGCTATGAGATCGCACATATCGTCCGCGATGGGCTGCGGCGGATGTACGGCGACGACGATGCGCGCGATCCGAACGTCTTCTATTACCTCACCATCTACAACGAGCCCTACCGGCAGCCGGCGGAACCCCCGGACCTCGACGTCGAGGCCCTGCTGCGCGGTCTGTACCGGTACGCGCCGGCACCGGGCCCGGACAAGCCTGCGGTGCAGCTCGCCGCTTCTGGGGTGGCGTTGCCCTGGGCGCTGCGGGCCCAGCAGATGCTGACCCAGGAGTGGGGCGTGGCCGCCGACGTGTGGTCGGCGACGTCGTGGACGGAGCTGCGCCGCGAAGCCGTCGAGGTCGACCGGCACAACCTGCTGCATCCGGAGGCGGAGCCCCGGGTGCCGCACGTGACCCGAGTGCTCAACGACGTAGCCGGCCCGTTGGTGGCGGTGTCGGACTGGATGCGCGCGGTGCCCGACCTCATCCGTCCCTGGGTACCCACCGACTTCATCACGCTGGGTACCGACGGCTTCGGCTTCTCCGACACCCGCCCGGCGGCGCGGCGGCACTTCCTCATCGACGCCGAATCGATCACTGTAGCCGCGCTGGCTGCGTTGGCCCGCCGTGGCACAGTCGACCAGTCCGTCGTCGTCCAGGCGGCCCGGCAGTACCGCATCGACGACCCGCAGTCCGCCGGCCCTCGTGAGTGCCATTAAGTGCTATAACACTGTTTCCCACTCACGAGGTAGGCGTGGTGAGTCGCGCCGCCATTTCCCAGACCAGGATCTCGGCGCCGCCGGCAGCAGCGGTGATCCGCTGGCCACCGGCCGCGGTCAGGCGTGCCGCGTCGCCGGTGTCTGGTGGGCCGGTGTCCTCCAGGTCTACCGCGCCGCGGGCGACGTACAGGTGCACGAACGCTGCGGCCGGCACGTCGACGCTTGCACCGGGCTGTAGCCGGGCCGCGTGCAGCGCCGCGTGCTGGTGCCCGATGAAGATCGCGCTGCGGTCGCGGTGGGCGTCCATCCCGGACGCCGCCACCACCAACTCGCCCGATCCCGCATCCACCGGACCCAACTCGGCATTGATGTCCAGCTGCTGGTAGCTGGGCGCAGTAGAGCGGGTATCGGCCGGCAGCCACATCTGGACGAAGTGCACGTCCTGATCGTGCGGCTCGCCGTCCAGCCGCCACGAGTCGTTCTTCTCGGAGTGCTTGATCCCGGTGCCGGCGCTCATCCGCTGAGCCAGTCCGGGGTAGATCTGGAGGACACCGGCCCACTAGACACCGGCGACGCGGCGCGCCTGACCGCGGCCGGTGGCCAGCGGATCACCGCCGCCTCCGGCGGCGCCGAGATCCTGGTCTGGGAAATGGCGGCGCGACTCACCACGCCTACCTCGTGAGTGGGAAACAGTGCTATAGCACTTGATGGCATTCACGAGCCGAGCCGCTAGGCCACTCCTGGGTCGGAGGTCTGGGGCCCTGCCGCTTGCGGGTCGTCGATGCGGTACTGCCGGGCCGCCTGGACGACGACGGACTGGTCGACCGTGCCACGGCGGGCCAACGCCGCCAGCGCGGCTACGGTGATCGATTCGGCGTCGATGAGGAAGTGTCGTCGCGCCGCCGGGCGGGTGTCGGAGAAGCCGAAGCCGTCGGTGCCCAACGTGACGAAGTCGGTGGGTACCCAGGGACGGATGAGGTCGGG
>DASUII010000361.1:0-3469 GCA_036279835.1 Pseudonocardiaceae bacterium | reverse complement strand
CTGACGCGGCGGCCCAGACGGCGGCGGTCTGCCTGCCGCACGACTGGCTGACCTGGCGCCTCGGCGCCGACCCGGCTCTGGAGGCATTGCGGACCGACCGCGGGGACGCCAGCGGAACCGGCTACTGGTCCGCCGCGAGCGGCGCCTACCGCAGTGACCTGCTCATCCGCGCGCTCGGCCACGACGTCGCCGTCCCGCGGGTGCTCGGGCCGTCCGAGCCGGCCGGCACCATTCCCCAAGGCCCCCTGCTAGGCCCGGGCACCGGCGACAACGCCGCAGCGGCCCTCGGACTCGACACCCGCCCCGGCGACGTGGTCGTCTCGATCGGCACCTCGGGCGTGGCCTGCTCAGTGAGTGACGCCCCCGCTACCGACCCGTCGGGCACGGTAGCGGGCTTCGCCGATGCCACCGGCCGGTTCCTCCCGCTGGTGGCCACGCTCAACGCGGCTCGAGTCCTCGATGCCGTCGCCACGATGCTCCGCGTTGACCACGAGGAGCTGTCCCGGCTCGCGCTGTCGGCTCCGCCCGGTGCCGGCGGTGTCGTGGTCGTGCCGTATCTGGAAGGTGAACGGACCCCGGACCGACCGGACGCCACCGGCGCCGTCCACGGGCTGCGCCTGTCGACGGCGACCGCGGCGCACCTGGCCCGCGCCGCGGTCGAGGGATTGCTGTGCGGCCTGGCGGACGGCATAGATGCCCTGGTCGCGACCGGCGCCCGGGTCGAGCGGGTGTTCCTGATCGGAGGCGGCGCGCGGTCCGGTGCGGTCCGGCGGATCGCGCCCACCGTGCTGGGCCGCTCAGTGCTGGTGCCGCCGCCGGGGGAGTACGTCGCCGACGGGGCTGCTCGGCAGGCCGCGTGGGCTTTCGGTGGAAACACCGAGCCGCCGCGCTGGCCGCGGACGGGGGTCGAGACCTACGACAGTGACGTCGTCGAGTCCATTCGGGCCCGTTACGCGCAGGCGCGTGAGCTCACCGTCGCAAGGCAGCGGTAGCGCAGAGCCATGCGGAGCCAACTCCGTCGGCGCTACGCGCCGCCCAGAGGGGTGAAATGGGTCCTGGGTCGCGGTATGGCCCTCGTCCTCAGGTGGGGAACAGCCTTGCGTGCGCCGAGTTCGACAGGAGGGCTGCGCTGGCGGCGGTGGACAGCCGTGGTGTCGAACTCGGCGACAACAGGGTTGTCGCGACTGCATTTCGAAGCGAATCGCGACTCCCACGAACCGGCTGGCCGCTATTCGGCTTCGAATGGCGCTCGGCACCGGTGCCGTAACCGCTATTCGGCCCCGAATGGCGATCTCTGTCCGAGGACGTGGGTGCCGTCAACCTCGATTGTGGTCGCCAGTGGCCCCGTCGATGAGCTCGCGCAGGATGTCCATGTGGCCGGCGTGGCGGGCGGTCTCTTCGATCATGTGAAGCAGTACCCATCGCATTGACACGGTGTCTCCGAACCAGGCGGTGCCTACATCGTCGAGATTGAGTTCGTGAATCACCTTGTCGGCTGCGGCTCGGGCCCTACCGTAAAACGCCACGATGTCGGCGGTGGTCTCCTCCGGGATCACACGTAAGTCAGCGTTCTCGTCGTTCTCGTCGAACGGCAGCGGCTCTGTCTTGCGGCCGAACGTTTGGCAGAACCATGCGTACTCGACGGCTGCCAGGTGTTTCGTGAGGCCCAATAGGTTGGTGCCTGACGGGGTCATCGGGCGTCGCAGCTGCTCGTCATCGAGATCGTCGAGCTTCCACAGCACCACGTCGCGGTGCCGATCGAGGCTGGCCTGCAGGCTCTCCTTCTCGCCACCCGTGAGCGGCACTCGTTGGCTCATGTCCGGAACATAACAGCCACCTCCGGCACCACTGGGGGCGTGATCAAGCCTTGCCAGGTCCCGCTGGCGGCGTCGCAGTCATCGTGCTCGCGGAGCGCGCTGGTCGACGGGATCGAGGTCGAAGGGCCGGTGCGGCTCGGCTTGGTACCAGTAGGCCACTGAGGAGTAGTCATCGCTGCGTTTGTTCGCGTGGCCGTGTTCGATGCTGACCCGGATGGACCGTTCGAACGGCACGGGATCTTCGATATGGAAGCGGTACAGGCTGACCTGCCCGCTCCAGTTGTCCCCGCCGGGCAGGGTGATGCCGTGATAGGGCGCGTGGTAGCTCTGGGTCGGGCACCACGCGGTGTTGAAATAGTCTTCCGTGCCGGTGCCATGCAGGGTGGGTGGCCACGCCTCGCCGTCGATAAAGATCATGTCGTCGCCCTCGCCGTACCAGTTCCACTCGGTGGTGTCGCGAAGGTTGTGGATGTTGAGGATGCACCCGACGTAATGGCCGTGGCCGGTCGCGTCCAGGATGGTGTAGTTACCCGTCCCGTCGAGATTTGTGCCGGTGAGCAAGAACTCGGCGTTGCTCTGCGACGAGCGCTCGGACCCGGGGCAGGGATTGCTGCGCCGCCACTGCGCGTGGAAGCGACCGATGCCGTCTTCGAGTTCGTCGAGCTCTTCGTAGTCGATGTAGTAGTAGAAGAAGATTTTCTCTTCGGTCAGTTCGCTGGTGATCTCCAGGCGAGCACCCGCGGCGAACGGCATGTGGAAAAAGCAGTTGAATCCCTTGCCGTCCTCGGGACTCATCTGCAGCGGGGCGGAGACGAAATTCGTGGTACGACCGTGCCCCACCCCGAAGAAATCACCCAGCGGGACGGCGATGCTCGGATCCGCTTCGCCGTCCCAGTAGGCGCGGAGCACGAGCCGACGCAGGTAGTCAGGCTCACGCATCCATGGGTCGCGAAGCATCCGTTCGTTAGCGACGGTCACCCAGATGTGGTTGATGCTGCCAGCTCCCTCGATGTTCGCGAGGGTGGCGGTCTGCCCAGGCTCGAGGGTGAGGCGGTCGTCGTTACCGCCGGTGCGGTCCCAGCTTGACGCGCGGCGCCGGCGGGTGCGGCGCAACCGGGGCAGGTCACGCAGGCTCGAACCGTACGGACCGTAGTTGGCGGTCATGACCGGGTGCCGGTGCGAAACGCTTCTTCCAGCGACTCCAGGCTGCGTTCCTTCGTCTCCGGGACCATCCACCACACGACCGGGAAGAGCACGACACCGATCACAGCAAAGACGATAAATGCGGAGCCTATGCCCGCGAATGCGACGAAACTCGGAAACGTCAGCGAGATGACGAAGGCGGCCAGCCAGTTGAACAAGGTGGCGATGGCCATGGCCGCGCCCCGGACGGCAAGTGGGAAGATCTCGGCCAGCATCACCCACAACACCGGGCCCCAGGTCGCCGAGAAGGTGTTGGTGAACACCACGAACGCTGCTGCCGCGATGGCGAACAGTGCGGTCGAGTTGGCCGGGAGGATCAGCACTGCCGCACCGACGGCGAACAAGCTGGCCGACATACCCACCAGACCGGCCAGCAGGACCGGTTTGCGGCCTCGCCGATCGACGACTTTGGCTCGGACGACCAACGCGATGGTTCCGATGTTCACCAG
>DASUII010000360.1:0-4064 GCA_036279835.1 Pseudonocardiaceae bacterium | reverse complement strand
GCGGGACGATCCGGTAGTTGCCGGGCGACCGCCGTGCACAGCTCGCTGGCGGGACCAGTGCGCACCAGCAGTCGATGCTCATCGAGCATCGCCAGCACTGTCCATTCACCGCGTGAACCGGCGAGCAACCGCACCGCAGTGCCGCCGGTCTGGACCCAGCCGTTGATTTCGCAGACCGGGCTGGCCACCAGCCGCAGTGAATCCTCCAGCTCCGGGACCATCCCGCGCCGATTGGCCAGCCCACGGGCCCGCAAATCCTCCAGCGTGCTTGCGGCCTGGGCCCGGCGTTCCTGGTCGGTCAGTTCCGGGATGCCGGGCAGGTCCAGGTTCCAGTGCCGGGCGCCCAGATCCAGAACTTGCCAGGCGGTGCGGTACTCCTCGTGGCTCAGCTCAACTGTGATGCCGCGCAAGGCGATCCCCTCATCGTGTTCCTCGTGAGCCCCGGTATGCGCGCAGGTGCGGGGAGTCTGCCATACCAGCCGGTCGCTACCTTGAGGTAATGGCTGCGCAGATCACTTTGGTGCAGGGCGATATCACCGAACAGCACGTCGACGCAGTGGTGAATGCCGCCAACAGCTCGCTGCTCGGCGGCGGCGGGGTCGATGGTGCGATTCACCGCCGCGGCGGTCCCGCGATTCTCGCGCAGTGCCGGGAACTGCGGGCCAGCCGGTATCCGGACGGTCTGCCTACCGGCCAGGCGGTCGCCACCTCCGCCGGCAAGCTGCCGGCCCGCTGGGTGATTCACACCGTCGGCCCGGTGCACACCGAGTCCGAGGACCGCTCCGGGCTGCTCGCGTCCTGCTATCGGGAGTCGCTGCGGGTGGCCGATGAGCTCGGCGCCCAGACCGTCGCGTTTCCTGCGGTGTCCGCCGGCGTCTACGGGTGGCCGCTGGCCGACGCTGCCCGCATCGCGCTGACGACCGTGCAGAACACGCCCACCCGCGTCCGTGAGGCTCGTTTCGTGCTGTTCAGTAACAAGGCCCTGGACGCCTTCCGTGCCAGTGTCGATTCTGGGGGGTCGGCTTCGTCGTCATGATGGAGGCACTCAACGCCTCCACCGATCGAACTCCGGGAGGTACACCGTGCAGTACCTGTTGCTGATCACCGGCGAGCAGCCCAGCGAGCCCGTGTCGCAGGCCGAGATGGACCAGATCATGGGGGAGTACTGGGCCTTCGACAAAGCCGTCGCTGACGCCGGGGTGAAGGTGGGCGGCGAGGCGTTGCAGGGCCTGGAAACCGCGACCACGGTCCGGGTACGTGATGACGAGCGGATCATCACCGACGGGCCGTTCGCCGAGACCCGAGAGGTGATCGGGGGTTTCTACCTGCTCGATGTGTCCGACCTGGACGCCGCGCTGGACTGGGCGGCCCGCTGCCCCGGCGCCAAGTACGGCTCCATCGAGGTACGCCCGATCATGGTCTTCGACAACCCCTGACCCGCCGATGAGCGAGCGGCGAGCAGCCGAATATGTCGAGGCCGTGTTCCGGGAGGAATGGGGCCGGCTGCTCGCCACGCTCGTCCGGCAGTGGGGTGATCTCGACCTGGCCGAGGAAGTCGCCTCCGACGCGGTCGCCTCGGCGCTGCAGCACTGGCCCGTCGACGGGGTCCCGACCCGGCCCGCCGCGTGGCTGCTGACCGTCGCCCGGCGCCGCGCGGTGGACCTGCTGCGCCGCGACCGCGCCTACGCCTCCCGCCTGGCGTTACTCCAGGTCGAGGCCGATCGCGCAGAACCTGCTCAACTAGACAGCGCACAACTAGAGACGGACGACGGCGAGGTACCAGACGAGCGGTTGCGGCTGCTTTTCACCTGCTGCCACCCGGCGCTGCCACTGGAAGCGCAGATCGCGCTGACGTTGCGCTGTCTGGCCGGGCTGACCACCCCGGAGGTGGCCCGCGCGTTCCTGGTGCCCCCCGCCACGATGGCCCAGCGGATCGTCCGGGCCAAACGCAAGATCCGCGACGCCCGGATCCCCTACCGGATTCCCGACGCGGAAGCGCTGCCGCACCGGCTGCCGGGTGTGCTGCGGGTGATTTATCTGATCTTCACCGAGAGCTATGCGGCTAGCACCGGCCCCGAGCTGGTCCGCGACGACCTGGTCGAGGAGGCGATCCGGCTGGCCCGGATCCTGCACCGGCTGCTACCCGGGCATCGCGAGGTCACCGGACTGCTCGCGTTGCTACTGCTGATCGACGCCCGCCGGGCGGCCCGCACCAGCCCGGCAGGCGAGCTGGTGCTGCTCGCCGACCAGGACCGCGCACTGTGGGACCGCTCCCTGATCGAGGAGGGCCGGGCGCTGGTCGTGACCGCGCTGCGCGGCGGCGCACCAGGGCCTTACACGTTGCAGGCCGCGATCGCCGCTCTGCACGACGAGGCGGCCAGCATCGCGACCACCGACTGGCCGCAGGTTGTCGCGCTGTATGACGTGCTCGGCTCGGTGGCTCCGTCGCCGCTGGTGGCACTCAACCGAGTGGTGGCGGTCGCGATGGTCGACGGCCCGGCGGCCGGTCTGGCGCTGCTTGACGAGCTGGCCGGTCTGGACGCCTATCACTTGCTGCACGCCACCCGGGCTGATCTGCTGCGGCAGCTCGGTCGTCCGATGGAAGCCGCGACCGCCTATCGCCGAGCCCTGGACCTAGTAGGTAACGATCCCGAACGCACATTCCTGACCCGCCGCCTAGCCTCAGTCTCCGGCGTAGGTGACTGCCAAATGGAACCTATTCGCGGCCAGGACGGGCTGTGACCCGCGAAGTGGAACCCTTTTCGCGATAGCCGCCAGCTATGGCGCGGGTGCGAGGCGGACGCAGCAATGGGGAGGGACAGGGTCCAGACGGGCGGTGAGGCCGGTGTGCCCCAGGCCATCGAGGAGACCCTCGAGCAGGCGCAGGTTCATTCCGCATACGAGTTCGGTGTACGCCTGCGCCAGCGTGTGGAAGGGGCAGTTGGCGAGTGCGATCTCCCCGGCTTCGATACGGGGCTCGAAACCGTATGCCTCGAGTACCCGTAGTGCAGTGTTCCGGTCGGCGTCGGCGTCGGCGTCGCGCGCCGTTTCGCCGAGCTCCTTGCCCAGCTGGTAAGCCCGCTGGTCGAGGATCGCCCGCGGTGAGTTTCCGGAGCGTTCGGCGTCTTCCAGTGCACTGGACAACAGCTGGCCGGCGAGGTCGTAGCGGCGCTGGGGAAGTGAGACGGCTACGTGGTGCTGCGACCGCTGGTAGAGCTTCGCCGGCCGCCCCGCGCCGGGGCCGGTGCGGCCGGTGCGGCGCTCGTAGATCACGTCCAGGAGGCCCTCATCGACCAGCCGGTCGAGGTGAAACGCCACGGTGGTGCGCGGCAGTTCCAGAATTGCGGCGGCATCGTCACGGCTGACCGGTGCGGGTTGGCGCACCACGTAGTCGTACAGCCGACGACGGGTCGGCTCGTCCAGCGCGGCGATGGCGGCGATCTGCGCTTCCCGGGACTCCATTCTAGAACCAACTCCTGTTGACGAAGCAGTCATCCGAGTTCTAACGTTAGTGTAACATGTTGTTAGAAGTGCGAGGGAGACCGAAATGAGCGAGCAGCTAGTGGTAGTCGGTGTCGACGGCTCCCCGGCCAGCTACACGGCGCTGCGGTGGACGCTGGCGCACGCCGGGCGCACCGGCGCTCAGGTGTGTGCGGTCCGCTGCTGGACACCGGTATTGGCCAGGGGATGGGAAGCGGCAGTTACCGCTCGACCGGTGCCACCCATAGTCGAGCAGCAAGCGCGGGCCGAGCGGGAACTCGCCCAGGTCGTAACGGCTGCCTTGGCGCGGGTTCCCACTCATTCGACGCAGGTGCAGCAAAGGGCAGTCCGAGGACCGGCTGGCCCGGGACTTGTCTCTGAGGCCGCTGGTACCGACCTGCTGGTCGTCGGCCACGGCCACCGGTCGATCGAGATGCTGCACCGATCTGTGACCTGGTACTGCGTGCTGCACGCAACCTGCCCAGTGCTGGTCATACCTCCCACGTGGGCCACCCGAAGGACACTGGCGTCGGCCATTGCGGAGGTATTCGCGTGACATCACTGCCCGAGCGATCAGCGCCCGT
>DASUII010000359.1:0-8240 GCA_036279835.1 Pseudonocardiaceae bacterium | reverse complement strand
GCCTGTTACGGCCTGGTGCACGATCCGGATACCGAGGTGCTGGTGACCGTCGGCGCCACCGAGGCGATCAGCGCTGCGCTGCTCGCCCTGGTCGGCCAAGGCGATGAGGTGCTGCTCATCGAGCCCTACTACGACTCCTACCCCGCCGCGGTCGCACTAGCCGGCGCAACCCGGCGATGCGTGCCGCTCGTGGCCGACGGGGACCGCTTCGCGGTTGACCTCGACGCGCTGGCCGGCGCAATCACGCCGGCTACCAAAGCACTGCTACTCAACAGCCCGCACAACCCCACCGGCACGGTATTGCGCCGTTGCGAGCTCGCGGCGCTGGCTGCGCTGGCGGTTGAGCACGATCTGCTGGTGATCGCCGACGAGGTGTATGAACAGCTGGTCTTCGATGGAGAGCCGCACCTACCGATCGCCACGTTCCCCGGGATGGCCCAGCGCACCCTGTCCGTCTCCAGTGCGGGCAAGACGTTCAGCGTCACCGGCTGGAAGATCGGTTGGGTGTGCGGGCCCGTGCATCTGGTGGCCGCGGTACGAGCGGTCAAGCAGTTCCTGACCTTCGTCGGGGGAGCACCGTTGCAGCCGGCCGTGGCCCACGCGCTGCGCGCCGAACATGGCTGGGTGGCGCAGCATAGAGCGGCGTTGCAGGACAAACAGCGCCGACTGGCCGCTGGGCTGCGCGCGGCGGGGTTCGGTGTGCTCCGCTCGGAAGGGACCTACTTCATCTGCGCTGACATCCGGCCACTGGGCTATTGCGACGGAGTCGAGTTCTGCCGCGACCTACCAGGCCGCACCGGCGTGGTGGCGATACCCGTGCAGGTCTTCGTCGATGACCCCGCCCAGTGGCGGCATCTGGTGCGCTTCGCGTTCTGCAAACGCGACGAGGTACTCGATGAAGCGATTGCTCGCCTACAACTCCCATGGCAATGACTACAGAGATTACGTTAATCGGTCACAGCGTGTAGTGTGAGGTCACTACTGTCCGGGCCAGGCCGGATTGGACGGAAGGGTCGAGGGGGAACCGGTGGCGACCATCCCCGATGCAGGTGGCGCGAGGTATGCGCCCCGCGGGGTGGTGCGCGCGCTATTGCGGTTCGTCGTACTCGCTGGCCTCGTCATCGCCGGATGGCTGCTGGGCTCGGGTGTCGGCCACGCCGATGAGGATCTAGGACAGCCAGCCACCGGCTTGGGTCAGCTGGCCAGCGACCCGGTTGACATTGCCGCATCATCTGATGGTGGGTCCGGCACTCAGGCCGGCCTGCCGCCCATGGTCGCGTCCGCTATGCACAGCGTGCTGTCCCACGCCTCGGTACCCCGGCTGTCCGTCCAGCCGGTCGATGTTCTAAAACCGGTCGTGCGCGCTGTCGCTGTGCCCCGACCCCTGACCCAGGTCCTCACCACGGTATCCCGGCCGATGTCCGCGCCCACCCAGCACAGCGCCAGTATCCGGTCGCAGCAGCCGGCCCACGAACTCGCGGCGGTCCCGCGAACTGCGCCCGTCGTTCGGCCAGCGTCCGCGACGACGCCAGCGGCCACCTCCGCGCCTGCTGTGGCGGCCCACGCCCCACCTCATGTTCCAGCCTGCGCCCCCGCTGCACCCGCTGCGAATCCCCTTGCTACAGCGTTAGCCTCAGACGTGCTAACCCTCGGCGGGGACCCGGCATCGCCGATTCCCACCAGTCCATCGGACAGCTCCACCGCGTCATGCATGATCGGCAGCGCTTCAGGCGGTGGCGGCACCAAGGGTTCGCCGGACCTTGCGGTGACCGAAAGCGGGACGAACGCAGGGATGGCCTCGACGCATCGCCTGGGGTATCTCAGTGGCAGCGACCTTCCACGGTCAGCCGCTGAGCAGCCCTCCACATCACCAGACTGATCTCGCGACACCCGGGTGATCGCCGTTTCCGGCGACGGTCCCACGGGTCGGCTTCGCCGATCCCAGGTCGACCAACCCTGCCGCAATGAACCCCCGATCTGTCCGACCGCGCCCGGGCGGATCGGGTTTACGGCCCCGGCGTCGCGTTGCCCCCGTGACGCCGGGGCCCTCATTAATCAGCGTAAGTAATTCCGGGCAATTCTTACCGCAAACTGTTCCACAACACGCCGCGACACACCCGGAAATGCCACGCCGGGCCAATCAAGGGTGTGCGGCACGCCAAGACGCCAACCATGCGTCGGTGGCGATCGACGGGAGCAGGAACGTCCAAGCCTCATCAATCCGCTGCCGCAGGCTGAGGCGGTCCTCCACGGCATCGCAGATCTGCCGGTGGCCGGTAACCAGTGCGACGATCTGCCGGGCGACCAGTGCGGGGTCGATCCCTTCCCGGAGCAGGCCGGCTTGTGCGGCCTCGGCCAACAAAGCCGCAGCGTCGCGTTCGCCGCAGCCGTAGTGCCCGCCAGCGTCTTGAGCGCTCCTCGGCAGATCATTGAGCAACCGCGTTCCACCGCGAGCGATCGGATCTTCGATCAGACGCCTGATCACCTCGTCGACCAGCGCCAACAGCGCCTCAAGCGGATCCAGCCCGGGGTGGCTGACCTGCCCGCGAAGGTCTGCCCATCGCTGCACCATCTCAGCGATAACCGCCCGCGCAAGCGCCTCTTTAGAGGCGAAGTGGAAGTACAGCGCGCCCTTGGTTCCGCCGCTGTCGGCCAGCACGCTGTCCAAAGAGGTTGCATGGTACCCGTTGCGACCGAAATGCTCGGCGGCAGCGGTCAGGATCGCCAGCCGAGTCGCCCGGGCCCGCGGCTGCAGCGCGGCCCGGCCGGCGCCAGCATCCCTGTCGTTGGCATCCCTGTCGCCGGCTCCGGGTCGTTGCGGACCGGTGCTGGACATGACGCTGTGAAAGCTACCCGCCTCACGCGCTCTAGGCTGCATTTAGTTTTCAGGTGGCGGCGCAAACACACCCACTGGTATGTTTCATTGGGTGATGCTGCGTCCGTAGTGAGCGACACACCGTAGGGATCAGCTCGTGTGGGGGTCCCGCGGGGGGTGTGGTCGCCCGGGGCGGTCGGGACGACCGCCCCGGGCGACCATCAACAGCTCAGTGCCAGCGAACGGCCTGTGTCGGCGCCAGCCGCGGCGGGCCACCGTGTTTGAATCAGCGACCGTGACGCCTATCCCGGACCGTCGGGAACTGGCCGCGGTCTTCGCCGGCGGAGGCGTCGGCGCGCTGTGTCGCGGACTGTTGAGCGAGGCATATCCTCAGGCTGAATCGAGTTGGCCGTGGGTCACCTTCGCGGTGAACCTCATCGGCGCCTTCCTGCTGGGCTACTTCGCCACCCGCCTGCAGGAGCGATTGCCGCTGTCCAGCTACCGGCGACCGCTGCTGGGTACCGGTCTGTGCGGCGGGCTCACCACGTTCTCGACGATGCAGGTGGAGTTACTCAGGATGATCGACGCTCGCCATTTCGGGCTCGCCGTCGGTTACGCATCCGCCAGCGTCGTCGGTGGCTACGCCGCGATCCACCTTGCCACCGCCATGGTGCGCCGGGTGCGGGTCCGGACATGATCATAGGGTTGTGGGTCGGGATGGCACTGATCGGCGGCGCGGGTTCAGTGTTGCGTTTCGTCGTCGATGGTGCGATCGCGTCCCGAACGGGTCGGGCGTTCCCGTTCGGGACGTTGGCGGTCAACCTTTCCGGCGCGGTCCTGCTCGGCCTGGTCACCGGTCTAGCGTTAAGCCATGACAGGACGCTGTTGGCGGGCACCGCCGCGGTGGGCTCCTACACGACCTTCTCGACGTGGATGTTCGAGACCCAACGCCTTGGCGAGGATCGCCAGGTGCAGAACCTGGCCGCGAACATCGTGGTGAGTCTGGTCGCCGGCATCGCAGCCGCCGCGCTGGGTCGGCTGATCGGGAGCCACCTGTGAACGACGACTGCCTGAAGCTGACCACTTATTTCGGCGAGCGGCAGCGGGTCGGCGGAGCCTTTTTCGCCGATGCCCAGCTAAACCTCTTCGGCAGCAGAGAGATCGCCACCAGCGTCCTGCTGCGTGGTGTGGAGGGTTTCGGCCTGAAGCACCACCTGCGAACAGATCGGTTGCTCACGCTGTCCGAAGATCTGCCGATCGTCTCCATCGCGGTGGACAGTCGGCCCAAGATCGAGACGTTGCTCGACGACCTGCAGGCGATCAAGCACCGGGGGCTGGTGACGCTCGAGCGAGCGCGCATGCTGCGGGGCGACATCAGCCCGCTGCGCGTGCCCGAAGACTTCAATGAGGCCACCAAGCTGACCGTGTACGTCGGGCGACAGGAGCGGGTCTACCGGGTGCCGGCCTTCGCCGCGGTCTGCGACCTGTTGCACCGCCGTGGCATCGCCGGAGCCACCGTGCTGCTCGGCGTCGACGGGACGGCGCACGGTCAGCGGACCCGTGCCCGGTTCTTCGGGCGCAACGCCGACGTGCCGATGATGATCATCGCGGTAGGTTCGGGTGAGCGCATCGGACGGGTCCTGCCCGAACTCGGTGGGCTGCTGCGCCGGCCGCTGATCACCCTCGAACGGGTCCGGGTGTGCAAACGTGATGGCGAGCTCATCGAGGTTCCGCACGTCCTGCCGGCTACCGACGAGCGCGGGAGGGCAGTGTGGCAGAAACTGATGGTCTACACCTCGGAACGGGCGTTGCACAACGGTCAACCGGTGCACCGAGCGCTGGTACAGCGACTGCGCGCATCCGGCGCCCGGGGCGCGACCGCGCTGCGGGGAATGTGGGGTTTCCACGGCGAGGGCGTCCCGCACGGTGATCGCCTGCTGCAACTGGGCCGCCGCGTCCCGGTTGTGACGATCATCGTCGACGCACCTGACCGGATCGCGGCCTCCTTCGCCATCATCGACGAGCTCACCGCCGAGCACGGCGTGGTCACCAGCGAGATGGTGCCGGCCTTGACCGCTATCACCGATGACGAGCAGCGCGGCGGCCTGAGCCTGTCCCGGTACGGCTTCTAGCCGCCGACCGCCGCGTCCACTTGCGTCAGCTCACGATCACCGGCCACACTGACGCTACGGCGATGAGGCTCGCCGAAACCGCGGACCACCCGGGACGCTGACGGTCTCTACCGAATCATCCAGTGCTGCGCGCTGGTCGACGGTGGAGGAGGTCTGGGGTGGTCGACGGGCATTGCTCGAGTTGGCCTGCCATGCGGTGGTGCCGGCGATGACGCTAGCTATTCCGGTGGTCCAAGCCCTGCAGGTGCTCACGGTGCTGGTCGCGGCACCGGGGATCAACGGCGTGATCGCCCGGGTGGAGACCCGGCTGCAAGGCCGGCGTGGTTCTCGCGTGTTGCAGCCGTACTACGACATCGCCAAGCTGTTCGGTAAAGAGGCATTGGCGCCGTGCGGGACCGGCTGGGTGTTCCTGGCCGCGCCGCTGGTCGCGATGACCTGCTATCTCACGGTGCCGCTGCTCATCCCGGTGCTGACGACGTTCCCGCTGCCGTTCGGGTACATGGGCGACATCCTGGGCGGTGGGTTCATCCTCGCCCTTGCCAGCTTCGTCATCGCCGTCGCCGCTGCCAGTACCGGATCGCCCTACGCGCAGCTGGGAGCCAGCCGGGCCAAGACCTTCGGCGCGATCACCGAGCCGGTGGTGCTGTTCGTAGTCTTCAGCGTCGCGCTGGTCACCGGTACCGATCTGCCGTACGCGCTGGCGAAGACAGTCCGGGCCTCGGCCGACCAGATCGTCCGCCCGGCGCATCTGCTCGCCGCGGGGGCATTGTTCATGGTGATCCTCTTCGAGACAGGCCGGATCCCGGTCGAGACGCATACCGGCACCAACGAGTTCGGGATGATCGAGGAGGCCCGCTCGTTCGAGCACTCCGGCCCCTATCTGGCGCTGCTTCGCTGGGGTTCGACCATGAAGCAGCTCATCCTGTTCGTGATCCTGATCAATGTGTTCATCGCGCCGTGGGGGCTCGCGTCTGATGCTTCCCTGCTCGCCGTGGCGTTGGCGATCCTGGCGCTGGTAGGCAAGTGTGCGCTGCTCGGCGTCGGTATCGCGGTGATCGACGACTCGTTCGCCAAGCTTCGCCTGTTCAAGATCACCGAGTTCGTGTCCGCGGCCTTCATGCTGGCGGTTCTGTCGGTGTTCACGCTGTATTTCGGGGGTGGCTGATGGCGTCGCTCATCGTGGGTGTCGGGCCACCACCGTCGAGCTATGCCGGGCTGACCACGGCGTTGGCCGTGCTGATGTTGGTGATCGAGTTCGGCATGCTGCAAGCCACCCTGCTACGGGCCCAGATCCGGCTCTATGCAGCGCAATCGGTGGTGATCTCCGCGCTCGCGATCGTGGTGGCGTTCGCTCGGGACGTGCCCGAGCTCTACGGGCTGGGGGCGTTCTCGGTGCTGCTGAAGGTCGTAGCGGTCCCGCTGGTGATGTTCCGGCTGCTGTGCCGGACCAACCAGGAGATTGCCGGCAGTCGGGCGCTCGGGGTGGCCAGCATGGTGTTGCTCGCGGTGGTCGTCGCGGCCTTCGGGTTCTTTGCCAGTGCTCGGTTTCAGCTGGGAAGCCCCGTGTTGCCGGCCGCCGCACTCGCCGTGGCCGTGGCCATCATCCTGGTGTCGTTCGTGCTGATGATCGTCCGGCGGGACGTCGCCTCCCAGGCGATCGGGTTCTTCGCGCTGGAGAACGGGGTCTCGCTGGCCAGCCTGGTGGTCGCCGCCGGACTGCCGCTGATCCTCGAGGTCGCGTTCCTGTTCGACCTGCTGGTCGCCGTCGTGGTGTTCGGCGTGCTGATCCGGGTCCATCACGAGCAGTCGGAGTCGCTGTCCACCGAAGCACTCACCGAGCTGCAGGGGTGAGGACATGGCAGCCGTACTCGTTGCCTTGACCGTCCTGCCACTGCTCGGCGCCGTCGTGTCGCTGCTGCCGGGACGCCACGCTGCGCCTGCTGCCTCGGTAATGGCCAGCGTGGCGTGCTTCGGCCTCGCCTTGGCCCTGGTGCCCGCCGCGGCCCACGGCCCAGTCGCGCTGGGATTCCTGCGAGCCGACGCAATCTCGGTCGTCTTCGAGCTGGGCACGGCGTTTCTCTACGGGACGGCCGCCGTGTACTCCGTTGGGTACCTGCGTGGCGAGCACGAGAGAGCGGACTTCTCCCGCTACTCGCGATTGTTCTGGGTCGGGCTGAACCTGTTCGCCTGGTCCATGCTGTGCGCGCCGTTGATGAACGGCCTGGCGCTGCTGTGGATCGCGGTGGAGATCACGACGGTGGTCTCGGCGTTGCTGGTCGCGCTGGACGGCACCCGGGGCAGCGCCGAAGCCGCGTGGAAGTACGTGCTGATCGCCTCGGCCGGGCTGGGAATCGCGTTGTTGGCCACGATCGTCATGTACTACGCGGGCGCGTCGGTGCTCGGGCCGTCCTACGACCTGGCCTTCGCCCCGCTGCTGGGCGCCGGGGCGGCGCTGCCGCACCCGGCGGTGCAGCTGGCGTTCGTGCTCGCGGTCGTCGGGTTCGGCACCAAGGTGGGGCTGTTCCCGGTGCACACCTGGTTACCCGACGCGCACTCCGAGGCCCCCACCCCGGTCTCGGCGATGCTGTCCGGAGCGCTTCTCGCGGTCAGCTTCTACGCCGTGCTGCGCTACTACCAGATCGCCGCCGCTGCACTGGGCAGCGGTTTTCCGCGCGGGGTGCTGCTCGTCTTCGGCATGCTCTCGCTGCTGCTGGCCGCGCTGTACCTGGTCGAGCAGGGCAACCTCAAACGGCTGCTGGCCTACTCCAGCGTCGAGCACATGGGCATCCTAGCCATCGGGGTTTCCTTCGGAGCTCCGATCGCGTTCGCCGGAGTGCTACTGCACGTGTTGGCGCACGCCGCGGCCAAGAGCAACGCGTTCTTCGGTGCCGGTGTGCTGGTGCGTGCCTACGGGACCAAGGAGATCGGGCGGATCCGCGGCGGTCTCGACCGGCTGCCATGGACCGTCCCGCTGTTCCTCTGCACGATCCTCGCGCTGTCGGCGATGCCCCCGTTCGGGCTGTTCCGCAGCGAGTTCCAGATCGTCGCCGGCGGTCTGGCCTCGGCCCGCTACGTGCCGGCCGCGGCGATGGTCGCCCTGGTCACGCTCGCCTTCCTCGGGCTGTCCATAGCGACCACCCGGATGCTGTTCCTACCTCGCCCAGGCGGCCCGGGCGCCGCGACAGCGCCACGGGGCGAACCGAGCGCGTGGATGGTGGCGCCCATGGTCGTCGGGGTGCTCGCACTGCTGGTGCTGGGCCTGCACCCGCCGGACACGCTGGCCGCCCTCATCG
>DASUII010000358.1:0-3226 GCA_036279835.1 Pseudonocardiaceae bacterium | reverse complement strand
AGCGGGTCGATGTGGATCCCGCGGAAGATCGCCGGCAGCGAGATGAGCACGATCGAGGAGTTCATCGTCGCCATCAGCACGCCGAGGGTGGTGTTCGACAGCGCGATCCACTTGTAGCGCGAGGAGTCCGGGCCGGCCCATGGGCGGCGCAGGCCGGTTGCCTCAGGTCCGGCTGTGCTCGCCTTGATCGTCGGCATCGGTGGCGCTCCTCTCGGAAGCGGTGGCGTGGCGGGAGTGGCTGGAGCGCTAAGAGTGGCGTCTACACCAAGATAAGGAAATAATTTGTATAGCGCAACTAAACTTCGTGGTCTGGGCAGGTTGCTATGTCACCGACGTCAGCGGGTCAACCGGCCGAGCAGGGCGGAGGCGATACTGATCATCACCATTCGAGGCTGGGATCAGCACCGACTACCTCGCGCCCGGGACCGCCGCGCGCGGGGTATAGCCGATCATCAACCCCGTCCACCGCGACCGTGTCACCGAAACGGTGCCGGATCGCGGTATTGCATACGGCAAATGGGGCAGGCATCGCAGGTCCCCTCGGATCCGGGTTGCAGTGCCGTCGGGGCCAAGCTTATGTTAGTTGCGTGAAGCAACCAATCACGTTCATGCCGTGGGCGGGCATCTACTGCGCAACCAGGCTGACGTTTCGATGACGATCGACGCGGAGCGCGAGGTCAGCATTCCTTCCGCGGCGCGGCCGGCTGGGGCGGTGGCTGCCCGGCAGGGTGCCGGGGCGGGCTGGGGATTGCCGCTGCTGGTGCTGATCGTCGGGTCGTTCATGTCGATCCTGGACACCAGCATCGTCAACGTGGCCATCCTCACCATTCAGAACGAGTTCGGAGCGACCACCGACGACGTGCAGTGGGTGGTCACGGGCTACACGTTGGCGCTGGGCGTGGTGGTGCCGACCAGCGCGTGGTTGGGGGATCGCTTCGGGTTGAGCCGGATGTACAAGGTGGCGATGCTGGCGTTCGCCGCTGGGTCGGCGCTGTGCGGGCTGGCCTGGGATTTGAACAGTCTGGTGATCTTCCGGATCGTGCAGGCGATCCCGGGCGGGCTCCTCCCGGTGCTGGCACTGTCGATCTTGTACCGGATCGTGCCGCGGGAGAAGATCGGCGCCGCGATGGGTCTGTACGGCCTGGGGGTCGTGGTCGCCCCGGCGATCGGGCCAACCATCGGGGGGTATCTGGTCGAGTACATCAACTGGCGGCTGATCTTCTACATCAACGTGCCGATCGGGATCCTGGGCGCGGTGGCCGCGGCGCTGGTGTTGCCACGATTCTCCAGGGTGGCGGGGCGCCATTTCGACGTGCTGGGTTTTGTCACCGTGGCGGGAGGCTTGTTTTCGCTGCTGCTGGCGCTGTCGGAAGGTGCATCCTGGGGGTGGTATTCCTACCGGGTCTTGGTTTTGCTCACTGTCAGCGTGCTGAGCTTGGCGTTGTTCGTGGTGATCGAGCTGGAGGTCGCCGAGCCGCTGCTGGATATCCGGGTGTTCCGGTACTGGCCATTCACCAACTCACTGCTGTTGATCGCGGTGTTGATGATCGGCTTGTTCGGAGTGCTGTTCTACATCCCGTTGTTCCTGCAGGAGGTTCAGGGTCTGGGGGCGTTTGACGCCGGACTCACGCTGTTGCCCCAGGCGGTGGTGATGGGGGTGCTGATGCCGATCGCCGGGCGGCTCTATGACCGCATCGGGCCCCGCTGGCCCGCCTTCATCGGCCTGACGATCGTGGCCGCCGCCACCTACCTGATGCACAACTTGGCTGTCGACACCTCCCGGGAGCAACTGGTGTTGTGGCTGATGCTGCGAGCCGTCGGCTTGGGTCTGGCCATGATGCCGATCATGGCTGGGGGCCTCGCGGCCATCCCGGCAGCCCAGGTCAGCGCCGCGAGCGCGTTTAACAACGTCGCGCAACGAACCGCAGGCGCGCTGGGTATCGCGGTGCTCACCGCCATCCTGACCACCCAACAGGCTCAGCAGTTGGCCGGGCGGGCGGCCCTGTTGCCCGCCGACACGGTCACCCCGCACCTGGGCGGCCCGGCTGTCCCTGACTGGGTCGGTGCTTACGCCCTCTACCAGCAGACCCAGCTGCAGGTGTTCGTCGCAGGGCTGGATGACCTGTTCCTGATCGCCGCTGGACTCAGCGCCGTGGGCGCGCTGGGCGCGCTACTGCTGCGGTCCGGGCCCGCTCCTGTGATCCCAGCCACCCCCGTCCCGCGCCGACTGGCCGCCACGGCACCCGCCAATGGCGCTCCAGGCGCGAACGGGGCAGTTGCCCATGTCGCGGTTGGGAACGGCGCGGTTGCGAACAGCGCGGTTGGGAACGGCGCGGTTAGGAACGGGAGCGACCGGACCCGACCGCATACGGCCAACGGCGCGGACAACCACAGTCGAACCCGGCGGGGCGACGAGCCGCTCGACGTCGAACGCGGCGCTCGTCCCCGGGACACCTGACCGTAGCGAGTTGAGCCAGAGTACATCCCGGCAATCCCCGGCGGTGAGGCTTCGCTCCCTGATAGTCCTGCCTGCCCGAGTTCGATACGAAGCTGTGAGTCCTTAGCGACGTGCCGTAGATGGCAACTTTGGCCGAAAAGCGGGCGTGGGTGTCACCACAGCATGAGACCTAAACCGGTTCGCATTCGTCACAGAACGTGACATGAATCGTCACGCACTAGTGGCTAAGGCGTCCACCGTTTGCCCGGTCCAGAACCCCACATCGCACTATGAAACGCAAAAGATCGGAGTAAGATGTGATGAATGTTACAGTCCCCGCCTGGGGGTCGGCTGGACCTCGTGCACCGTATCGGAGCGGCGGTGTTGGGTGCCGGGTTGTGCCTATTCGGCATCCTGGGTTTCGTCGACCGGCTGAAGTTCCTCGCTCTTCCCGGCAAAGTCGTGCTCGGGCTGGCCTCGAACGGCTTGCTGTCGACGATCTCGGTCGTCGTCGGCGTGGTTCTCATCGGTGCCGCGTTGCGCGGGGGTCGGGTCTCCTCGACGATCACGGTGGTCGTGGGGCTGCTGTTCCTGCTCTCCGGCATCGTGAACCTGGCCGTGCTGGACACCAAGTTCAACCTGCTGGCGTTCCGGCTGTCGAACGTGGTTTTCAGCATCATCGCCGGGATGCTCCTGTTGTTCCTTGGCGCCTACGGTCGGTTCAGCGGCGGCTTGTCGGCGGATAATCCCTACTACCAGCGTCGGCATCACGAGGATGCGGATTCTTGG
>DASUII010000357.1:0-2420 GCA_036279835.1 Pseudonocardiaceae bacterium | reverse complement strand
GCTCGCGGGCGGCCTGCTCTATACGGCCGGGGCGATTTCCTACCATCGCCGCCGGCCCGACCCGTACCCGTCGGTGTTCGGCTACCACGAGGTCTTTCACGCCTACGTCTGCGCCGCCGCGACCTGCCAGTTTATTGCGATTGCACTGTTCATCAGCTGAGCCAGGGCGCCACGGAAGGAGACTCCGCTGTGATACGTGAAGAATTGTCGAGGCTCTTCACGCGAGAGGAACGGCACCGCCGGCTGTTCGCGCGTTTGCTGCTTGCGTTCGGATTGTCCGTCGTGGTCTTCGCCGTCGGCACCGTGCTGATATGGGTATCCGAGAGCGGGCAGAAAGGCGGGGATATCCACGGATTCGGTGATGCAGCCTACTTCTGCGCGGTGCAATTGCTGACCGTCTCGTCGAGCATGACCAACCCGCTGACGCCGGTCGGCAAGATTGTCGATGTCGGCCTCGAAGCGTGGGCCATCTTCGTTGTCGCCGCAGTCGCGGGCAGCTTCGCCACGTTCTTCAGTTCAGGCGATACAAGTTAGTCGATGACAGACACCCGCAGCAGTTCGGCGATCGCAAGACGGCCACACGAGCTTGGCTTCGGGACGACAGGACCTCCGGGTGGCGCCCCGTGCCAAATCCGTGCGGGACACATATCCGACTGGAGCCATCGACGGCGACCCGCGGAAAGGCGTCGCATGACTGAGCTGAACTTGGCAGGTCGTTGAAGGGCAGGCCGCAGCGATCTCCTAAGCCTTAGTTATCCCAGGCAGGTAGCGGGACAGGTGCCCCGGCTGGGTGGGCCGCGTCCCCTCCGGTGGTGTAAGTAGCCGGCCCTGACGGCGTGCCTGAGGCACGACGGAGGGCCACCGTGTGATGGTCAGCGAGTTCCACGCCAATGGTTCTCGCGGAAGGACACAGCGCACGATGGCCCTGGACCAGTCTGCACTGCTTGAGGTTCTGGATGCATTGAAGGCCGCCGAGGTGGATGACCGGATCCGGCAGGCGGCCGAGACGATCTATCAGGCCTTGATTGAGGCCGAGCTCAGCTCGGTGATCGGCGCGATGCCGCATCAGCGCACTGATACCCGGGCTGCTCACCGCAATGGTCACCGGCCGCGGGTGCTGGCCAGCACCGCTGGGGACCTGGAACTGCGGATCCCCAAGCTGCGCGCCGGGTCGTTCTTCCCGTCGCTGCTGGAGCGGCGGCGGCGGGTGGATCAGTCGCTGTTCGCGGTGATCATGGAGGCGTACCTGCATGGCACCTCGACCCGCAAGGTCGATGACCTGGTCAAGGCGCTCGGCGCCGACAGCGGCATCTCCAAGTCCGAGGTGTCGCGGATCTGCGCCGACCTGGACACCGAGGTGGCCGCGTTCCGCGACCGGAGCCTGGCCGGGCAGCCGTTTAGGTATGTGTTTCTGGATGCGACCTACTGCAAGGCGCGGGTCGATCACCGGGTGGTCTCCCAGGCCGTGGTCGTCGCGACCGGCGTGGCAGCGGACGGGCACCGCGAGGTCCTGGGCTTCGACGTGGGTGACAGCGAGGACGGCGCGTTCTGGACCGCCTTTCTGCGCTCTTTGAAGACCCGCGGCCTGGCCGGGGTCCAGCTGGTCATCTCCGACGCCCACGCCGGGCTCAAGAACGCGATCGCCGCGGTGCTGCTAGGTGCGGCCTGGCAGCGGTGCCGGGTGCACTTCCTGCGCAACGTGCTAGCGCAGGTGCCCAAGGGCCACGCGGAGATGGTCGCGGCCGCGGTCCGCACCATCTTCGCCCAGCCCAGTCCGGTCCACGTCCACGACCAGCTCGAGGTCATCGCCGCCATGCTCGGCCGCCAGTTCCCCAAGGTCGAGGCCATGCTCCGCGACGCAAGTGACGACGTCACCGCGTTCGCGGCCTTCCCGGTCGCGCACTGGAAGAAGATCTGGAGCACCAACCCGCTCGAGCGGCTGAACAAGGAGATCAAGCGCCGCACCGACGTCGTCGGTGTCTTCCCCAACCCGCCTGCCCTGCTGCGCCTGGCCGGGGCGGTCCTGGTCGAGGCCCACGACGAATGGCAAGTGGCCGAACGCCGCTACCTGTCCGAAGGCTCCATGGCCCTGCTCAACACCCCACCCACCGAACCCAAGGAGGTAGCCACACCAGCACTACTCACGGCATAGTCAGCACCAGCCCGCTGACCAGATCACGGTGAAGACCATTTACACCACGCGGCGGGACGCAGCCCTGGTGGCGTTGCTGTACTTCTGTGCTGTACGGCGTTCGGCCTATCGCCGCGGCGTCGGTCCGTTATTCCTGATCGGTCCGGAATCGGATCAGCGGGTTGGAAAGCTACCGTGTATCGGTTCGTAGCCACCGAAGCTGGTGTCGAGCACACCTTCGCCGCCGGTTAGTCCTGGTAGCTGCTCTTGAAGGCTGCGAACCTGTGCT
>DASUII010000356.1:0-20333 GCA_036279835.1 Pseudonocardiaceae bacterium | reverse complement strand
ACCCAGGCGCAGCCTGCGTGGCGGTACGTACCCAGCCTCCATACAGATCAGCCACATCTGGGTGGCCAGCACCATAATGAGCGCCCGACCAACATCCGCGCCGAACGGCGGATACCGTATCTCGCGTGACGGCCGGTTGTCACCGTATGTAACGGAGCGCGAGGCTTCCGGAGCTGCAAATCAGGTGACACAACGTCGGTCTGAACCCGCCAAGATGAACACCGCCTCGCCATCTCCGTTTGGCGCTCGCGCGAGCCGCAGCGTCTGCGCTGCCTGCCTGGGAGGACACGATCTCCCAGATTCCTCCCAATACGGCGACAGCTCCCATCCGCCGAGTAGGATGAGAGCTGTCAGGTGAGCTTCTGACCTGGCCTTTATCTGGATCTGGAGCCCCGTTACGGAATCGAACCGCAGACCTTCTCCTTACCATGCATGCCGGTTTCGTCTGATGGCATCGCATCGGGTCGGATTGCCGCAGGCCAGGGGGATACCGGTGTCCGAGCACCTCGCGCTCCGTCGGCAGCTGCCTGGGGGCGTTGTCGCTTGCCTTGTCACTGGCTCTAAGCCGCACCGCCCACCCCGGCCAGGTGCGCACGCTGGTCGCCCACGAGCCCCCGGTGATCGAGCTGCTGCCGGACAGCGCGCAGCTGCGAGCCCAGATCCAGGACATCAATGACACCTACGGGGCCGACGGGGCGGACAGGGCAATGGCCAAGTTCATGGCCCACGTCGGCCTGGACGAGGCGCCGCGCGCCGACGCGCCGGGCTGGGAACCCTCGCCGGAGTAGATCGCCCGGATGCGCGCCCACCACCGAGGTGTCCCTCGCCCGCCTGATCCGCCCGACCACCCGGTCCCGACATCGAGGCGCTGCGGGCGGCACCGACGCGCATCGCGGTCGCCGCCGGGGCCACCTCGGCCGGGTGGCCCGCCGCCGCAGTGCCGTGGCGCTCGCGGACCGGCTCGGCATGCCGCTGGTCGGGTTTCCCGGTGACCACGGCGGGTTCATGGCACTGCCGGAGCAGTTCGGCCGTGTCCTCGACCAGGTGCTCACTCAGCAGTGAAGCGTCGGGGCTCGGTAGCGTCCTGAAGGACGGCGGCGATGTCGTCTGCCGTGTCGAGCTGTCCGGAGGCGACGTTCATGACCAAGTCGTAAGCCGCATCGTTGGTCAGGGTCAGGCGGCGGCCGTTGAGGCCGTAAAAGGCGATGAGCGCCGCCAGCGCAAGCCGCTTGTTGCCATCGATGAGGGCGTGGTTGCGTGCGAGCGAGTGCAGCAGTGCCGCCGCCTTGCCATCCACGGTGGGGTAGGCCTCCTTGCCGAAGGCGGTGGCCTGAGGACGGGCGAGAGCGGCTTCCAGCAGACCGTAATCGCGCACGATAAAATCGGCCCCGAGAGTCCGCTCGGCCACGTGGAGCAGCTCGGGCAGCGTCAGGTAGATCACTGACCGAGCCGCTCAAGTGCCTCGGCATACCGCGGCAGGTCTTCATCGAGTACCCGGTCCAGCAGTTCCCTGCGACTGTGATTCTCGACGTACTCTCTGATCGCCTGCCGGGCTACTTCTTGCATCGACCGCTGCTCCAGCTCGGCTCGCCTGCGCAGCGCCTGCGCCTCATCGTCAGCGAGCCGCAATGTCATTGCCATCTGCGCATGGTATCACTCTTGATACCATACGACGCAAGAAAGGGACATGTGCACACCAGCCTGTGGGTGCCAGAAGTATGCCGGGCCTGTGAGCTGCAGCGATGCACCAGGGTCGTGGGTAGACCATGATGATCAGCCGTGTCCCTCCGTCTGCTCTATTTGATCTTCATCCGGATCTGCGGCTGGCTCGTGCTGCTCCGTCGTTCGCCGGCCTCCAAGAACGCGGAGCTGCTCGTGTTACGCCATGAGGTCGCCATGCTGCACCGCACTAATCCGCGGCCCTGGCAGGACTGGGCCGACCGCGCGGTCCTCGCCGCGCTGATCCGGCTCCTGCCGCGAAAGCTGCGAACCCACCGGCTGATCACCCCCGGCACCGCTCCGGTGGCACCGCCGCCTGGTCACCCGGAAGCGGACCGACCCGAACCGGACAGGACGACCGCCGGTCAGCGCCGAGATCACCGCGCTGATCGAGCGGCTCGCCACCCAGAACGCCTCGTGGGGATATCAGCGGATCCAGGGCGAGCTGCTCAAGCTCGGTCACGGGGCCGGCGCGTCCACGATCCGCCGGTCCTCAAGGCGTTGCGGATCCCTCCAGCTCCAATGCGGCGCACCGATACGACCGCCGGGTACCCCGGCGCATTGCTGCACCAGGGCCCCCTCAGGACCGCGCATGCCACTCATCGCGGCACGCGGCCCAAGCAAGCCGCTTGGGCGGTTCAGGTCGTCTGCTGCAGCACGGTGTTTCCCGCCAGCCGGGACGGATGTTTCGTCCGGTGGCAGGTGGCGTGTACGAGGTGTGTCCGGTTGCTGCGTGCGGCGCTGGGCGTGTCGTGGTGGACCAGGTAGTCCGCCGTGATCGCCTTCTTGGTAACCCGCAGGAACCAGTGTTCCCAGCCCTGGGGGGCTGGTCGGGGGTCAGCAGGTTTTCCCCGCATAGGCTGCACCGCCCGTCCTGCCCTGGACAGCAGGCGCACCGTGTAGGAATCCAGCGGGGGTTTGACCTTCTGGCGGCGTTGCGCCCAGTACCCGGCCAGGGCGGGGTCATCGGGTGATGCCCCGCCTTTGACCAGGGTGTTCCGCACGATATCGGTCCAGGACGGTTTCGGCAGGCAGGCGCGGGTGTCTTTATCGCCGGATACCCGCCGGTCGGTCCTGAACTTACTGAGCTTTCCGAAATACCGGCCGATGATCCAGTGCCTGGGCTTATTCGGGTGGCTCCAGCACGCCGAGCGCGGTGTCCCACAACTGGCGGGACGTGCCCACGGTGTGCCCGGCTTCCGTATCACCAGGGCACGCGGGTCATCGACTCCACGCCGTCGGCCACGACGATGTCGGCGTCTCCGGCGTGCACAGCATTGGCGGCGGTGGCGAGCGCGGTCAGCCGTGACGCGCATAGCCGGTTGACGGTGTAGCCGGGTACCTCGGTGGGCAGCCCGGCCAGCAGCACGGCCATTCGGGCTACATTGCGGTTGTCCTCGCCGGCCTGGTTGGCCGCCCCGAGGACTACTTCGTCGATCGCAGCCGGATCCGCCCCGGCTCGGCGTACCGCCTCGCTGACCACCGACACCGCCAGGTCGTCGGGACGTACCTTTGCAGGCGCCCCGCCGTAGCGTCCCAGCGGCGCGGACCCCCCGACCAGGTATGCCGTCATCTCGCTGTGCCCAGGCTCAGCGCCTCGACGGCGCGCGCGTGGTCGGAGGTGTTCTTCAGCAGCACCCCGAGCGTGCGTGCGATCGCGGTCGCGTCCAGTTCGGACAGCCCGAGGGTGACGATCGCGCGCGACCAGTCGATGGTCTCGGCCAGCGAGGGCGGCTTGCGCAGGTCGAGGCCGCGCAGCGCCCGGGCGGTGCGCACCACCTGCTCGGCCAGTGCGGCGTCGAGTTCCGGCACCCGCGCGGACACGATCTCGCGCTCACGCTCGGGATCTGGGTAGCCGATGTGGAGCCACAGGCAGCGCCGTTTGAGGGCCTCGGACAGGTCCCGCGTGCCGTTGGAGGTGAGCACGACGAGCGGCTGCGAGGTGGCGGCGATCGTGCCGAGTTCTGGGACGGTGATCTGGAAGTCGCTGAGGATCTCGAGTAGCAGCGCCTCCATCTCGACGTCGGCCTTGTCGATCTCGTCGATGAGCAGCACGGTCGGGCCGGAGCGGCGGATCGCGGTCAGCAGCGGCCGGGACAGCAGGAAGTCGGCGCTGAAGATGTCGTCCTGCAGCGCGTCCCACGCCCGCTCGGAGGGCGCCGCCTGCAGCCGCAGGAGTTGCTTCTTGTAGTTCCACTCGTAGATCGCGCGCGCCTCGTCCAGGCCCTCGTAGCACTGCAGCCGGATAAGCCCGGCGCCGGTGGCGGCCGCGCTGGCCTTGGCCAGCTCGGTCTTGCCCACACCCGCCGGACCCTCGACGAGAACCGGCTTGCCCATCTCTGCGGCAAGGTAGACGGTGGTTGCGATGTCCGGGGTGCATAGGTAGCTGGCTGCCGACAGCTTCGCCTCGACGTCCTCCGCGGAGCTGAAGCATCCGCGAATTGGTTTCAGCATGCGAACAATGGTACGCATAGCGTACAGAATGCGCAAGCTCAGCGTAGCGCCGTGATCGCGTCGCCGAGCTGGCGCATGGTGGCGACCTCGTGCATCGCGTCCACCCGCGCCCGGTATGCGGAGGCCAGCGAGTCGTCCTCGTCCCACTCGACGGCCGGCTCGGGGTTGAACCAGAAGACGTGCCGCGCCGCCGCCTTGAGCTCGGTCAGTTCGGCGATGGCGGCGCGGCGGTGGTGGCTGCGCGCATCGCCCACGATCAGCACGGTGGTGCGCGGCGTGACCGCGTGCGGCCAGCGCCGCCGGAAGGCAGCCAGCGCTTCGGCGTAGTCGCTGCGCCCGTCGTCGTGGACCAGGCCCTGCCGGGCCAGCAGCGTACGCGCGTCGAGCATGCCACGCGAGTCCTGCAGCAGATCGGTGACCTCGACGATGCCGTCGATGAACACCCACGAGCGGACGTGCCGGAACTCGCCGCTCAACGCGTGCAGCAGCGCCAGCATGAACGGCGCGAACTGGGCGACCGACCCGGACACGTCACACAGCACCGCGAGGTCAGGGCGGGTGGGGCGGCGCCGGTGCAAGGCAGGGGTGAGCGGCACGCCGCCGGAGGACATGCTCGCGCGGATGGTCCGGCGCATGTCGAGCGAGCCACGGCCGCGCCTGCGGCGCCGGCCCAGCCGGGCCGCGATCCGGCGCGCGAGCGGGCGGACGGCACGGCGCAGCGCAGCGAGCTCATCCGCCGCCGCGGTCAGGATCGGCATGTCGGCGAGATCGATCTCCCCGCCGGTATGCGGCACAGGTGCGGCCACCTGTGCCCGCTCGGCGACCATCTTCTCGATCATGTCGGCCAGTGCGCGCACCGCCGCCTCGGCCTCAGCGGCCTCCATGCGGCGCTCGGTCTCGGAGCGCCGCCCGTCGGCCTCGTCGCGCCGCAGCGCGAGCAGTTGCCGCAGCAGCCCGTCCAGCCCGATGCCGCGCAGCACCCGTGCGGTGTGGTGCCGCACGCTGCGTGTCCCGTCCGCCAGCCCGGCGAACGTGTCGATCGCCTCATCGGCAAGGTCGCGCACGCGCGCGGCGTCAGCGTCGTGGATGGCCCGGGCCAGATCACCCCCGCCCGGGGTGTCGGATACTGGTGGCGGGCCGTCCGCGCCGGCGGCCGTCGGCGCGAATCGCGGCGGGCGCTGCGCAGGCAGCAGCCGGTCGAGCAGTTGCTCGAGCGCAGCGGCTGCGGCGGCATCCTTCGCGAGGGTGGCGCGCAGCGCCGAGCGCACCTGCGCCTGGGAGGTCAGGTCGACCAGGGCCAGCCCGCGCGCCGCGTCGATCGCCTCGGACGAGGACACGGCGAGCCCACGGTCGCGCAGGTGGTCGGTGACGAACACGACCAGCCGCAGCACGAGTTCACCGACGGAACGGGCTGGCGTGGACACGTGACCTCCTATAGGTGTACGTTATCCGAACTATCGGCCGGTATGCGAACAATAGGGGACGAGCATGGGTTTGCCAACCACGCTGTTGGGGCTGGGCCTGCAACTGCGGGCTGATGCCGACGCGGCTCGGCGGCAGCACATCGCGACTCTGGCCGGCCGGCTCGGCTACGAGAGCGTGTGGTTCTCTGTCGCGCCGGGCGACGCGGGCGTGCTCGACGAGATCGACACGCTGCTGGCCGCCGGGGTGACCCGCGTGGGCGCAGTATTCACTGGGCCGTCCGAGGCCGCGCCCGAGTGGGTGCGCATAGTCGGCCCGGCGCATCCCGAACTGCTCGTCGACGTCCCCGACGAGGCCGGGCCGGACTGCGTGACGGCCCTGGGCGGGGCGGACGAATGGAGCCGACGGGGCTATGTCCGGGGGGTGCCGGATCCGGCCGCGGCTGGCGTGGTGCTGTCGTCCGCGAGTCGAGCCCACACCGCGGCGCTCGCCGCAGCCGCCGCACGGGTGCGTGCGGACGTTAACTCCGGCCTGCGCGTCGGCGTGGCGCTTGGCGTCTCGATCGGCCGCACCATGAGCGAGGCGCAGGCACGGGTCGCGCGCGATCCGTTCCTGGCCGCCACCGGCGTCCCCGAAGCGGGACTGTTCGGCACGTTCGAGCAGGCACAGGAGCAAGTGCTCGCGCTCGCCGCCGCAGGCGTTGACTGGATCCGGGCCGACCTGGCCGACGAGCAGGACATCGCTGACCTGCTGGCTCAGCTTCGGGCAGCCGCGGTCGGCCCGGCACACGTGCTACACGGCCGGAGCCGCTGACCGCCGCACGGCGGGGGCAGGGCGTACCGCGAGGTCGGCCCCGATCTCGGCCCTCGCCGTCGAGCACCGAGGCCGGGCACGACTCGTGCAGCCGGTCGGCGAGCTCGATCAGGTGCTCGCCCACGATCTCGGGAAACGTCACGCTCCACAGGTACGCGTAGCTAAGCTGCAGCACCCGCGGCCGCAAGTGAAGCGCCGTACGCCGAGCCCACGTAGCCTGGGCTTATCGAGCGTGTGCAGAAAGCGCCGTGGCGCTGTGGCCCGCGTCAGCCCGGTCTCGCGGGCGATGTTGGCGATCGCCAGGCGGAGCGTGCGGCCTCGAAGCAGCGGATAACTGCCAGCCCGCGGTCGGGTGACTGGACGTACTCGGAGCGCCCGACCATCGCCGACCTCCTTGGGCTGCTCGGCATGTGGACGATACCCGATTGCGACAGACTCCTTCGCCCCGAGCCTCTTGACACCGGCCGCGCGAAGGCGGAAGCTGATGTTCACCAAGCGTACATACGTTCGCAATACGAACATCTGAGGCGGAGGATGGCAATGAGGGCCAGCCTGCCCGCCACCTGCCTGGCAGACAGGGGTCGCAATGATAAGTGGACTCGTGCATCAGACAAGCGACGTACTGCGCGCTCGTGCCGCGTTCTTGAGTGGCGACGAGCGCCCATCTGCAGTGCGGCCGGAAATTATCGCCTCTTGGCGCCGGTCTGCGCTGCTTGGAGCCCAACCGGACATCCCAACGCTGCCGTTCCGCGCCGAGATTGACAGCGAGGACGCGCTGCATGTCGCGGCTCGGCCAGTGCTCGATCGGCTCGCCGACCGGCTGGACCGAACGACAACCGCGATGCTGCTCGCCGACCGGGACGCTCGGATCACGATGCGGTGGGTGGGCGATCCCGGACTGCTGCGGATGATGGACCGCACCGGCTCGGCACCTGGTTTTGCTCTTCGCGAGGAGGTGTGCGGTACCAACGGTCTCGGCTCGGTGCTTGAGGTGAGTCGCCCGTTTTCCGTGGTGGGTCCCGAGCACTTCGCCGACAGGTTCCAGGAGTATGCCTGTTATGGCGCGCCGATCCGTCACCCGGTCTCGGGCCGGTTGGAGGGCGTACTCACGTTCGTCTCCCGCGCTACCGAAGCCAGCCCTTTGATGCTGGCGTTCATCGAGGAGACTGCCGCATGCATCCAGGAACGGATGCTGAGGACGGGCTCGCGTCGCGAGCGGCTATTGGTCGACGCATTTGTCACCGCGGAACGCCGCACCCGTAGCGCGGTGGTCGCGCTCAACGAGCAGACGATCATCGCCTCAGCAGCCACATCGGCGCTGCTGGAGGAGGGATTGGATCACGCTACCTTGTGGGAGGCCGCGCGGGAGGCCATCTTGCGTCGGAGCACGCGCGGGGAGGGCGAGGAAACGCTCTGCGGGGAGGGGGACCGCACTTTCCGTGTCACCGCGTCTCCCGTCCTTGACGGGAACCAGGTCGTCGGCGCGCTCGTCCGCCTGTCTAGCGCGACCTCGACGGGACTATCCGCTGTCAGCCTCTGTGGGAGCTCCGTACATCCGCAACAGTGCCTGCTGCGGATGCTCGGTGGCCAGAGCCGCGCTTGGGTGCACGCCATGTCCGTTACCGCGCCTGCCGTCCTGAGCCGCCACCCCGTCCTCCTGCTGGGCGAGCGCGGGGTCGGAAAGCTGGAAGTAGCGCAGGCACTTCACGATCTGTCCTGCACAAACGGTCCGCTGTCCGTGTTCAACGCGGCATTGGCATTGCTCGACGGGTTCGCCGTCTGGCTAGGCAGAGTCCGGGCACGGCTCGGCCGTCCAGGCACCCTCGTACTCGCTCATCTTGAGACGTTGGCCGGGACGGAGGCGCTCGCGCTCGCGGCGCTGCTCGACGATCATGAGGGCTCATGGCCGCGTCTCATCGGTACCGCCACACGGCACCCCGGCGAGGCGCCGCCGGCGGGGCCGCACCTGGATCGGCTGGCCACCCACAGCGTCGACCTGCCGCCGCTTCGCGAGCGACGCGGCGACGTGCCCGAACTCGTGAAGCGCCTGGCACGTCGTCAGGGAGAGGATCGGCTGCGCTTTAGCTCCGAGGCGATGCGGGCTCTCATCGAGGCGCCTTGGCCGGCCAACGTTCGCCAGCTTGAGACGTTGGTGCGCCGTTTGGCGGTAAGCCGCGGACCGGATGCCGTGGGGCTGCAGGACCTGCCCGCCGACCTGGTGTGCGCCTCCCAGCACGGGCTCACCGCTCTCCAGCGGTTGCAGATGGAGGCGATCATGGCGGCGCTGGGCAAGTCCGGCAGCAACATAAAGCTCGCCGCGGCTGAGCTCGGTGTCTCGCGCTCAACGCTCTACCGGAGGTTGCGAGAGCTCCACATCGATCTCAATGATCCGACGCGCGTCCGCAGCGGGGTCCCGTCGCTCGCGGGATCCTAGGCACGGTTTATTTACGTCATTTGCGACCGACTCGAAGGGCTTGCCCGCCGTGTTCGAGGTAGAGGGTACGTACGTGCGACGTGCTTCGAACGCACACGTGGGACGGCGGCCGGGCGTGAGATGACGTACTCGGCGAGCTGACCGATCGGTATCCATCCATCGTTCCAGTCCGCCGTCCCCGAGCCTTGCCGCCTCTCGGCGTCGCCGAGCGGTCCGCAGTCGAAGATGTCGTGCCACCCACAGGCCGGCCGGGTTCGCCTCGCCGTGTGCGTGATCGCGGGCTTCCGGGACGGGAAGCTTACCCACGGGCACATCTACTGGAACCAGGCCTGGCTGCTCGTGCAGGTGGGACCGCTGGACCCGGCCGGCCTTCCGGTCGCCGGCGTCCGGCAGGCGGAGAAACCGCTCGCTGTCCGCACCATGCCCGCCAACACGCAGCTGTGCGACGACCCGAACCCGCGCAGCTTGACCGTCCTGGCTGCGGAAGCAAGGGACCCACCTCATGGGTCAACCGACTGACGCGCCCGTAATGCACCACTCGGCGAGTCACAGTTTTGATTGCGCGACCGACGGCGGTGGTCGGGGCCGACGAGATGGCTTGTATTGGAACACTGGCGTGTCAGCTTGAAACACGACCGCCACCAACAGGTCACTCATCATGAGGCCATCAACCTGATCATTTGCCGCGATGCCCAGGAGGGGATTGCTATGGCGAACGCACAAGACGTCGCAGCGCGCGACACGGCGGCACCTGTGCCGGTGACCGACTTCGAGGCGGAAGCCGACATCGTCGTGGTCGGCGGCGGCGGTGGCGGTCTGCCTTCCGCTTTGTTCTCACGGTGGCTCGGCAACGAGGTGATCCTGCTGGAGAAGGCACCCGAACTGGGTGGCACCGCGCGCAAGGCCGCGTTCTGGTACTGGGTGCCGAACAACGAGCCGATGCGCGCATTGGGCATCAAAGATGAGGAAGAGGACTGCCTACGCTACATGGCACGGCTGTCCCGCCCGCAGGCATACGATCCGGACAGCCCCACCTTCGGGCTGAGCCAGTGGGAGTACGACCTCTGCAAGGCCATTCACGAGTCGGCTTCCCCCGCGGCCGAACTGCTGCGCGAGCACGGCGCCCTCGTCTACCGACACTGCGCGGACGTGCCCGACTACTGGGCGGAGCTGCCCGAGGACAAGGCGCCGCGGGGACGCGTCCTCGTCCCGGACGAGGCCTGCGAGACCATGTCCGACGGCGGGCAGGTCGCCATCCGTACCATGGGAGAGGCCGGCCGTCGTGATGGCGTCGACATCCGCACCGGTCACCGCGCGCAAAGGCTAGTCGTCCATAATGACGCGGTCGTCGGCGTTGTGGCATCGACGCCGGACGGCGTAGCCCATCCAATCCGCGCCCGCAAGGCCGTCATCTTCGCCACCGGCGGCTTCACGCATAATCCGGAACTTCGCCGCAATTTCCTGAACGTCCCCGTCTACGGCGGATGCGCCGCGACCACAAACGAAGGCGACATCCTAGCCATCGCGTCGGCGGTCGGGGCACAGCTTCGGAACATGAACTACGCCTGGATGTGCCCGGTGCCCCTGGAGAAGGCGATCGCCCCCGATCCAGGCATGATCGGCATGTTCTCCGTGGCCGGCGACTCCATGGTGTTCGTGAACAAGTACGGCCGCCGGGTCGTCAACGAGAAACTCCAGTACAACGAACTGGCACAAGCCTTCTTCCAGTGGGACCCCTCCGCGGCCGAGTACCCGAACCTCGTGCTGGCGCAGGTCTGGGACCAGCGGTCGCAGGACCACTCCGCGAGCACCGAGTACGGGCGGCTGATCGTGCCGCCGGGCACCGACGACTCCCACGTGATCAAAGGCGAGACCCTTGAAGAACTGACCCGACGGATCGACGAGCGCCTCGCCCGGTACGCCAGCCGCACCGGAGGACTGCGGCTTGCTCCGGAATTTTGTGCCAACCTCAAAGACACGCTGCGGCGGTTCAACGCGATGGCGCACGAGGGCGCCGACCGCGATTTCCACCGGGGGGAGCGCGCCGTCCAGCTTCTCTTCAACGGCCCCGTCAAGGAGGAACCCGGACGCACCAACCCCACGCTGTGGCCGCTCAGCGATACCGGACCGTACTACGCGGCGCTCGTCACCGGCGGCACCCTCGACACCAAAGGGGGTCCGAAAGCGAGACCGGACGGACAGATCGTCGACGACTTGGACCAGCCGATACCAGGGCTTTACGGCGTCGGCAACTGCGTGGCCTCAGCGTCTGCTCAGGCGTACTGGGCCGGGGGAGCAACGCTCGGACCGATCGTCGCATTCGCGTACCGCGCCGCCCACGCCGCCCACGCCGAATCCGTGAAGGAGGTCGTGCAGGCCGCGCGCTGAGTGCTGGAGTGCCCGGCACTGGACGCCGCCCGACCCGCCCACAAGCACCACGAGGAGCGAAAGCGATGGCCCTCACCAGAGAGACGATGACCGACGAGCAGCGCAAGTCGGTGGTCCTGGACTACCTGAAGGCGTTCGACAACGCAGGAGTGATCCCGACCGGTGGCAGCATTCTTGACCTGTTCGCCGACGACGCTCAGGTGTACTTGCCCAAATGGGGCCTGGCGACCGGTAAGGAACAGATCAGCAAGTTGTTCACCGACGTCGGCACCACTATCAAGCACATCGAGCACCACTACGCGCACTTCAACTGGGTGTTTTCCGGCGGCGACATAGTCGTGTGCGAAGGTACCAGCCACGGGGAGCACCAAGATGGCGCGTGGCGAGCCGGCGTGCCGGAGTGGGGGGCCGGCCGGTGGTGCGACGTGTTCGAGATCCGTGACTGGAAGATCCAGCGAGTCTTCATCTATCTCGATCCCGACTACGCAGGCGGGGACACCGAACGCTACCCCTGGCTGGAGGACCGCTCCTGAGCCCGCGACCGAGCAACGGAGCAGCCTTCGGCCAGTAAAGACATCCCAGCAGCGATCAGGCCCTCCCGGTCACCGGCAGGGGCACGATCTTCATCAGGGCTCAAGGCCGGGGAGACACTACTGCTCCCCGCCGGGGCCACCAGGTACCGAGTCTGCCGGATGGCGGACCCTACAGGACTCGTAAGGAGACCCCCGGTGACCGAACTTCGAACCAACGACATCTCTGAAGGCGCGACATCCACCCCTTCGGCACCCTCGGCTGGAGCTGAGAGCGCAGCCAGCCCGCCACCGAATCCCGCAGTCCTCGGCCTGCTCGCGTTCTCCGTCGGCGGTACGGTCCTCGGAATCTCCCTGCTCGGCTTTGTCTCGGCCGCGGCGCAGGGCGGCAGCGTCATGCCCATCGTCTACACGGCCACCGGCCTCGGCGTGCTGATCACCACCATTTGGGCCGCCGCACTAGGACAGACATTCGTGGCCGCGGTGTTCGGCGCGTTCACCGGCTTCTGGCTCAGCTACGCCGCGTTCGTCCTCGGGCTCGCCCACAACTGGTACGCGGTCCCTCAAACGCAGGTGGCCCACAGCGTGGCCCAATTCCTAATCGCCTGGGCGATCGTGATCTTCATGCTGGACGTCGTCAGCGTGTATGTCCCCTCGTCGTTCACGATGATCCTCAGCTCGGCGCTCGTCGCGGTCATACTCCTCATCATCGCCAACCTCAACGGGTCGACCGTACTGCCCAAAGTCGCGGGCGGGTTCATCCTGTTGTTCTCGGCCATCGGCTTCTACGACTTCCTTGCCACCGGCATCGAGTCGGTAGGCGGACGACCGCTGTCCCTCGGACCGCCACTGCGCACGTTGCTTGCCCGCAAATGACGCTGCCAGGGCCACCGAGGCATAGCCACCTGGCGCTGCCCGGCCGGGGAAACCATGGTTCGCCGCGAGCCTCTTGACACCGGCCGCGCTAAGGCGCAAGCTATTGTTCACCAAGCGCACGTACGTTCGCAATACGAACATCTGAGGACGGAGGATAGCAATGACGGCCAACCTGCACGGCAAGGAACGGGCGTCCTACACGACGCGCTTCGGCTCGCTGGCGAACTACGAGAAGGGCGGCGTCGAAATCATCAACGACGACCCGCGGCACTACGCCTTCTCCAACATCTTCGAGGTCGCCAGCAACGCCGCACCCTACGAGAAGACCGCGGTCGGCAAGAACATGGACTACGTTGTCGAGGCGATCCGCGCCGAGGGCACCAGCCCGTGGCGCACCGCCGCGCACGACGAGTTCGCGCTCGTCCTCGACGGCCAGGTCGAGATCTCGCTCGTCAAGCTCACGCACAGCCCGCTCCCGCCCGACGCCGGCGGCTCGATCGCCCTGGACGGCGAGCCCGAGGGCCTGCCGATGGGGCGCATCGTCGCCCGGCGTGGGCACATGGTCCTGCTGCCGTCCGGCAGCGCGTACCGATTCCGCGCCGATCAGCCCGGCGTGATCCTGCAGCAAACCGTCGCCGGCCCGGACACCATGTTCCGCTGGTCCGAGATCTGCCAATCTCTGTGAACCCTCTGAACCACAGCCTTGCGAGGAGCCGCCACATGACCGCTACCGCTGAACACGGTGTCGTCTCGACCGAGCCGAACGAGGAGGGCTACCGCGAGTTCTCCCTCGGCGAGTTCCGCTTCCGCCGTGACGAGTACTTCGTCTACATCACCTGGCCGACCGGGCACCACATCATGAGCGTGGACGCGTTCCTGCGCGCGCTGCAGCGCGACATCGCCTGGGACTTCTTCTACGGCACGGTCAACTTCGACGGCGTCTTCGGCACGGTCAATCACTACGGCACCGTCGACATCTTCGCCGGCCGCTACAACGACTCCTACCGCAAGGCCGAGCTCGACTACTCCGAGAATATCCAGACGCCGCGCATCCGCGAGACGTTCAAGTCGATCCTCGACGACTGGACCAACGAGACCTTCGACCCGTTCGCCTCGCCGCACGAGACCGGCTCGGCGTTCGGCATCAAGAACGGCGACAACCACCGCGCGGTCACCCGCCAGCGGGTGCAGGCCGGACGGATGGTCGGCCTGCCCGGCGACGCGCCGCTGCGCAGCGACGAGGCCGACTACCCGGTGAACCGCATGTTCGCCGATGTCCCGCAGGACGAGCCGGAGATCTACGCCGAGCCCGGCTTCGAGGACCAGGTATCGGCCTTCAGCCTGTTCGCCTACCTGTCCCGCTCGGACGTCACCTGGAACCCGTCGGTGGCCAGCGTCTGCAAGGAGTCGCTGTTCTGCCCGACGACCGAGGAGTACATCCTGCCGATCATCCACGGCAACGACCGGGTCGAGTGGTTCATCCAGCTGACCGACCAGATCACCTGGGAGGTGGAGGACCGGGAGACCGGCGCCGTCCGGGCCCGCGTCGTAATGAAGGCGGGCGACGTCTCGGCGATGCCGGCCGACATCCGCCACCAGGGCTACTCGCCGAAGCGGTCGATGCTGCTGGTCTGGGAGAACGCATCCGCCGACCTGCCCGACCTGATCGCAAGCGGCAAGACACCGACCTACCCGATCGACTTCTGAGGCACCGGGACGGGACGACGGTGCAGACGAAGCTGTTCATCGGCGGCACGTGGGTCGACGGCCTCGACGGCGCGAGCATCGAGGTGCGCGACCCGCACGACGGGTCGCTGCTCGCCGAGGTGGCCGAGGCCCGCGCGGCCGACGTCGACCGCGCGGTGCGGGCGGCACAGGCAGCCTTCGGGCCGTGGCGGCACACCACGGCCGAGGAGCGCGGCCGGCTGCTGCTCAAGCTCGCCGACCTGATCGAGGCAGACGCCGACGAACTCGCGCTGCTCGAGACCCGCGACACCGGCCATCCGATTCGCGACACCCGCGGGCTGGACGTGCCGCGCACCGCCGCGACGTTCCGCTACTTCGGCGGGATGGCCGACAAGCACCAGGGCAGCGTCATCCCGGTCGAGCACGGCTTTCTCGACTATGTGCTGCGCGAGCCGATCGGCGTGGTCGGGCAGATCGTCCCTTGGAACTTCCCGCTGATGTTCACCAGCTGGAAGATGGGTCCCGCACTGGCAGCCGGCAACACGGTGGTCCTAAAGCCGTCCGAACTCACCCCGCTGAGCACGCTGCGCGTGGCCGAGTTGATGACCGAGGCCGGCTTCCCTCCCGGGGTCGTCAACATCGTTACCGGCTACGGCGCGACGGCCGGACGGCACATTGCCGAGCACCCCAGCATCGGCAAGGTGTCGTTCACCGGTTCGACGGCGGTCGGCCGCTCGATCCTGGCGGCGAGTGCGGGCAATCTGAAGAAGGTGCAACTCGAGCTCGGCGGCAAGGGCGCGAACATCGTCTTCGCCGACGCCGACCTCGACGCCGCCGTGCAGGGCTCGGCGTTCGCGATCTACCACAACCAGGGCCAGGCCTGCATCGCCGGCAGCCGGCTGATCGTGCACGAGGATGTCGCCGACGAGTTCGTCGACCGGTTCGTCCGGCTCAGCAAGGGCGTGCGCCTCGGCGATCCGAAGGATCCCGCCACCGAGATGGGCCCGCTCACCTCGCCCGGGCACCGCGACCGCGTGCTCTCCTACATGGAGGTCGCGGTCGCGGACGGCGACGAGATCGTCACCGGCGGCAAGGCGCCGGAGACCGCCAAGCTTGCCGGCGGCTGCTACCTCGAGCCGACCGTGGTGGCGACCCAGGCCGAGCACCGCCTCGCCCGGGAGGAGGTATTCGGCCCGGTCGTGGCGGTGCAGCGCTTCCGCACCGAGGACGAGGCGCTGCGCATCGCCAACGGCACCGACTACGGGCTCGGCGCCGGACTGTGGACCCGCGACCTGTCCCGCGCGCACCGGGTGGCGCACGAACTGCGGGCGGGCATGGTGTGGGTCAACTCGTACAAGCGGGTCAACCCCGGCTCCCCGTTCGGCGGCGTCGGGCAGAGCGGCTTCGGCCGCGAGATGGGGTTCGAGGCCATGCACGAGTACACCGACGCCAAGGCGGTGTGGATCAACTACGGGGCGCAGCTGCCTGCGCGCTACGCCGATGCCTGACCCGCAGCCGCTGCCCGGCGCGATCCGCGCCCGTGTCCATTCCAGCGCTGTCGTCGCGCTGGAAGGCTTCACCCACTTGATCCCGTACGCGGTCGGGCACGAGATCGTCCGGCAGGGCATCACCGGCCTGACCCTGGTGCGCCCCGATAAGCGCATCGGCCGGCGGTCGATGCGGCTGTCCGCGGACCCGGTGCGGGTGCTGCAGGACGCGATGGCGGCGATCTTGGGCAGGAGTGGTGCCGCGTGATAGTCAGGTTCGCGCACGAGACGCTGCCACAGCGGGTGGTGTTCGCCTCGTTCGAGGCCGCCGAGCACGTGGCGGAGGAGGTGGCCCGGCTCGGGGCCTCCCGGGCCATGGTGATCGCCGCCGGGGCCGAAAGCGCGCTGGCCGACCCGCTGGCGGCCGCCCTGCCGGTGGCCGTGCGTCATGCCGAGGTGGTGATGCACGTGCCCGACGATGTCGCCGAGCGGGCACGCAAGGCCGCCGGGGAGCACGATGCCGACGTCCTCGTGAGCGTCGGCGGCGGGTCCGCCACCGGCCTGGCCAAGGCGGTGGCGCTGACCACCGGCCTGCCCATCGTCGCCGTGCCGACCACGTACGCGGGCTCGGAGGCCACGAACGTCTGGGGGCTCACCGAGGGCGGCCGCAAGACCACCGGAACCGACGCCCGCGTGCTGCCGCGGGCCGTCGTCTACGACGCCAGCCTGATGCTGTCCTTGCCCGTGCCGCTGAGCGTGGCGTCTGGGCTGAACGCGCTGGCGCACTGCGTCGACTCGATGTGGGCGCCCCGCGTCGACCCGGTCGACCAGGCGCTCGCGCTGGAGGGCATCCGCGCCCTTGGCGACGGGCTTCCCAGGGTCGTGCGCGATCCGCAGGGCATCGAGGGCCGCGAGCAGACGCTGTACGGCGCCTGGATGGCCGCGGTGGCGTTCGCCTCGGCCGGCTCCGGGTTGCACCACAAGATCTGCCACGTCCTGGGCGGGATGTACAACCTCCCGCACGCGCAGACCCACGCTGTGGTGCTGCCGTACGTCCTCGCGCTCAACGCGCCGTCGGTCCCAGACAGCGAGCGGCGGATGGCGGCGGCGTTCGGCGCGGCGTCCGCGCTTGACGGGTTGCAGCGCCTGCGGGAACAGGTGGAGGCGCCTCGCGCCCTGCGTGATTACGGGCTGCGCGAGACCGGCATCCCGGCTGCCGTCGACGCCATCCTGGCGGCCGTGCCCCCGGACAACCCGACGCCGGTCACCGCCACGAACCTCGAAGAGCTGCTACGCCGGGCGTGGGAAGGAAGGCCGCCACGATGAGCCTCGACCAGCACGGGACGGCCTCCCCGGAGCAGGAGGAACGCGAGTCACGGCTCGTCGAGCGCGTGGTCGCGTCCTTCGACGCCACGCCGGACCCGCGGCTCAAGGACCTGATGCAGGCGCTCACCCGGCACCTGCACGCGTTCCTGCGGGAGGTGCGGCTGACCGAGGAGGAGTGGCAGCGCGCCATCGAGTTCCTGACCGCCGCCGGGCACATCACCGACGACCGGCGTCAGGAGTTCATCCTGCTCTCTGACGTCCTGGGGGCGTCGATGCAGACCATCACCATCAACAACGAGGCCTACCAGAACGCCACCGAGGCGACGGTGTTCGGCCCGTTCTTCGTAGAGGGCTCACCCGAGATCGAGCCCGGCGGCGACATCGCCGCCGGGGCATCCGGGGAGCCGTGCTGGGTCGAGGGCACGGTCACGGACACGGACGGCAAGCCGATCCCGCATGCGCTGATCGAGGTCTGGGAGGCCGACCAGGACGGTTTCTATGACGTCCAGTACGACGACGGCCGGGTCGCCGCCCGCGGCCACCTGTTCAGCGACGCGGGCGGGCGCTACCGCTTCTGGGCGGTCGCCCCCACGCCGTATCCGATTCCGCACGACGGCCCGGTCGGCCGGCTGCTGGCCGCGACGGGCCGGTCCCCGATGCGAGCCTCGCACCTGCACTTCATGGTCAAGGCGGACGGCTTCCGGACCCTGGTGACGCACATCTTCGTGCGCGGAGATGAGCTTCTGGGCCGCGACAGCGTCTTCGGGGTGAGGGACTCGCTCGTGATGGACTTCACGCCCCAGCCGCCAGGCACCCCCCCTCCCGACGGCCGGGGCCTGGGAGACCGCGCGTGGTCACGCGTGAGCTTCGACATCGTCCTGGCGCGCGCTGCGGCCCCGTGAGCACCCACGCCGCGGTCGTGGCCCCTGCACCTGGACAGAAAGGCTGATCCATGCCCACCGACGTCTACCTGTACGACGCCGTACGGACCCCCTTCGGGAAGTACGGCGGTGCGCTGGCGGGTGTGCGTCCCGACGACCTGGCGGCGCACGTGGTGCGGACGCTGGTCGACCGGGCGCCCGCACTGGAGCCGGCCCGGGTCGACGAGATCGTGCTCGGCAACGCGAACGGGGCCGGGGAGGACAACCGCAACGTCGCCCGGATGGCAGGCCTGCTGGCTGGCCTGCCGACGTCGGTACCGGCCACGACGGTGAACCGGCTGTGCGGCTCCAGCCTGGACGCCGCCATCGTGGCCTCGCGCCAGATCGCCCTCGGCGAGGCCGACGTGGTGGTGGCCGGGGGCGTGGAGTCGATGAGCCGGGCGCCGTGGGTGCTGCCCAAGCCCGAGAAGCCGTACCCGGCCGGCGACGCGACGCTGGTGTCGACGACCCTCGGCTGGCGCCTGGTGAACCCGCGGATGAACCCGGAATGGACCGTCTCCCTGGGTGAGGCCACCGAACTGCTCCGCGTCCGCGAGCAGGTGAGCCGCGAAGCGCAGGACGCCTTCGCCCTGCGCTCGCACCAATCGGCTGCCCGGGCCTGGGACACCGGATTCTACGACAACCTGGTCGTCGAGGTCCCCGGGGTGGCGCTCGATCGCGACGAGTCCATCCGGCCCGACACCAGCCCGGAGAAGCTCGCCGCGCTGAAACCGGTGTTCCGCAAGGCGAACGGGACCGTGACCGCGGGCAACTCCTCTCCGCTCAACGACGGCGCGTCCGCGGTCCTGCTGGGCAGCCCCGCGGCGCAGCAGCTCACCGGAATGCCGCCGCTGGCACGGATCGCAGGTCGCGGCGCCGCGGCGAACGACCCCCGGTACTTCGGTTTCGCGCCGGTGGAGGCGGCCAACACGGCCCTGAAGCGAGCCGGCATCGGCTGGGGTGACGTGGATGCGGTCGAGCTGAACGAGGCGTTCGCCGCGCAAACCGTGGCGTGCATCAACGCCTGGGCGGTCGACCCCGGCATCGTCAACGCGCACGGCGGCGCCATCGCCATCGGCCACCCGCTGGGCGCATCCGGGACCCGCGTGCTCGGCACGCTCGTACGCTCTCTCCGGGCCAGCGGCAAGCGGTGGGGGGTCGCCGCGATCTGCATCGGTGTCGGGCAGGGACTCGCCGTGGTCCTCGAGAACCTGGGCGCCTGAGCCGTGGTCAGCATCCTGGAAAACCTCACCGAGGCGGTAGCGGGGATCCCGGACGGCGCCACGGTGATGATCGGCGGATTCGGCACGGCCGGCCAGCCGGTCGAGCTCATTGACGCGCTCGTCGGGTCGGGCGCCACCGACCTCACCGTGGTCAGCAATAACGCCGGAAACGGGGACGTGGGCCTGGCGGCGCTGATCCGTGCGGGCCGGGTGCGCAAGATGGTGTGCTCCTTCCCGCGCCAGCCGGACTCCTGGCACTTCGACCAGAAATACCGGGACGGCGAGATCGAGCTCGAGCTCGTCCCCCAGGGCAACCTAGCCGAGCGCATCCGCGCCGCCGCCGCCGGCATCGGAGCCTTCTACACGCCCACCGGCTACGGGACACCGCTGGCCGAAGGCAAGGAGGTCCGCGAGATCAACGGCAGGCACTACGTGCTGGAGTACCCGCTACGAGCGGACTACGCGCTGGTCAAGGCCCACCGGGCCGACGAGCTCGGCAACCTGGTCTACCGCAAGACCGCCCGCAACTTCGGGCCGATCATGGCGGCCGCCGCGACGACGACGATCGTGCAAGTCGAGGACGTGGTGCTGGCCGGCGCGCTTGACCCGGAAATCATCGTGACGCCGTGCATCTACATCGACCGCGTCGTCCGGGTGCCGGTGCCGGCCCGCCCGACTGAGCCGGTGGGAGCGGGCCAGTGAGCACCCGGGCCACCGGCACCACCCTGCGCGGGCTCAGCAAGGACGACCTCGCGGCCCGTGTTGGGCGCGACATCCCGCGCGGGGCCTTCGTCAACCTCGGCATCGGGCTCCCTACCCGGATCAGCAACCACCTGACCCCGGACAGCGGTGTCATGCTCCACACGGAAAACGGCATGCTAGGCATGGGACCCGAGGCACACGGGGATGCGGCAGACCTTGACCTCATCAACGCGGGCAAGGTTCCCGTGACCGAACTGCCGGGTGCGTCGTACTTCCACCACGCGGACTCCTTCGCGATGATGCGCGGCGGTCACCTGGACGTCTGCGTGCTCGGCGCCTATCAGGTGTCGGCC
>DASUII010000355.1:0-10422 GCA_036279835.1 Pseudonocardiaceae bacterium | reverse complement strand
AGCACGACGTCCGGAGCGAGCGCGATGTCGGCGTCCAGCCACACCGTGGCCGGGTCGACGACGGTGACACCGGCTCGCATCCAGTGCTCCAGCAACCGCCGGTTGTACTCCGCGCCCAGGGCGGCCAGCTGTACCCGATCGTTGACTCCGGTCACTAACCACGGGTCCATGCACCGGTGCGCACCGACCGCCCGTCCGTCGGCGTGCACCACGCCCAGCACATCAGTGAGGTACAACTCGCCCTGGCTGTTGGCGGGGGCGAGCTGACCCAGCGCATCACGCAGCACCTCGGCGTCGAAGGCGTACACCCCGGAGTTGATCTCACAGATGGTGCGCTGCGTTGTGGTGGCGTCGGCGTGCTCGACAATGCCGGTGACCGCACCTGAGTCGTCGCGCAGCACCCGGCCGTAGCCGGTCGGGTCTGCCACCTCCGCGGACAGGACGGTCATGGCGTGCCCGGCACGGTGGTGTTCGGCGATCAGCCCGGCCAGCGTGGCGGTGTCCAGCAACGGCACGTCCCCGTAACTGACCAGGACCGTCCCGGACAGCCCGGCGGGCAGGGCGTCCAACGCAATGCCGACCGCGTGGCCGGTGCCGCGCTGCTCGGCTTGCACGGCGGGGCGCACCTCGCGTCCCAGGGCGGCGGCCACCGCCTGCAGGTGGGCCGCCACCGCGTCTCGACCGTGGCCGATGACCACGACCAGGTGCTCCGGGGCCAGCCCGGCAGCGGCCCGTACTGAGTGCTCCAGCAGGGGCCGCCCGGCCAGCGGGTGCAGCACCTTGGGGATCGCCGAGCGCATCCGGGTGCCTTCGCCGGCGGCGAGCACTATCGCCGTCGTGAGGCTCCCGTCTGGGAGCATCGCCTGTCCTTCCCGACCTCGGGTGGGCTGTGTGCCTGTGCGGCCCTGACAGGTCGGATCCTACGGGGCAGGAGCCTCGGCGAGCGCTTCGACGTCAATTCGTTGTTCACCCGCTAGTCATCCCAGGTGGTGCTGCCCTCACTGACTGGGCACGAGGGTGACGCAGGCGATCGGGGCGCCCGTCGTGCCGGCCTGGCTCGGGGCTGTCGGGGTGGCCGTCGCTTCGTGCAACTCGATCGATCCGGGTCTGCGGTCGGTGAAGCCGAAGGGGACAGTGGTCTGCGAGGTGCCTTGGCCGGCCTCGTCGGTGCGAATGTCTTGCCAGATCTCGTTGCGTGGGTTGGCGTACCGGGGATTGGTCGATCCCGCTTGGGGGCTCGCGGCGGGATCAATGCGATTTTGGTAGTACGGCCCGGCGTCTTGGCCGGTGGTGCCACAGGCATTGGTGTGCGCGGCAGCGGCATAGCTCCGATTCGGCGGCAGCCCGGCGACCACCAACGTCGCTACGGTGCGGGGGTAGTAGCCCGAGGGAGTGACGCTGGCCAGGACCGCTGCGTCGGGCGGCGCCAGGGATGGGTTGTAGGTGATCGCCTTGGAGGCCGGATCCGGTGGGGTGAAAGTACCGCTGCCGGACAGAGCTGTGGGGTCTGGGCGGGCATGGCTGACAGGTGTCTGCGCGGCCGCCTGGGACGACTGCTGGTGACCGCAGGCCATCGGCGTGAAAGTCAGGGCAGTCGCAGCGACGGCGAGCGTGAGCCTGCGGCCTCTTTGGCGAACAGTGACCGGCTGTTTATCCAGCGCAGCTGTAGTGGTGGGCCTGTGACGTCTCTCACTCAGTGATGGTGATTTCATGTATGTATAATTTCGCGCCCGCTGGCCCTTCGCGAGACGATCTTCATTCGTGTGGGTGATCTTCCGCGGATGTCAGGGGAGATAGTGATCTTGAAGCTATCTCTGACCGGCCGCTCCGCCGCCAGGATTCGAACCTGGACCATCGGAACCAAAATCCGAGGTGCTGCCTTTACACTACGGCGGAAGAGCGGGCCGCAACCCGCTGGCACATGGTGCCACGGCCGCTGCGCTCACCTCAGTGCAACCCTCCCCGACGTTACTGGGGCGGTATCGCCGGGTCGGCGTCTGGCCACCACAGGCGTCGGACGGATAACCTACGGTTCAGTTACTTATGTCATGCGGGTCACCCGGGGTTTCGCCGCAGGTGCAAGCATGACGGTACTGCGGCGTGGCGGCTATCCGCGCCTGTCGACATGAGGAGCACCGGCCGATGACGTTGACCGCCGACGCCGACCAGCAGCGTACCGGGCCCGAGCCGAATCTTTCGGGGCAGCGAACGTGGGGACCGCAGATTTTGGTGTACCTCTTTGTGCTCGCCCCCATGCTGGCTTTGGTGGTCGCGGTGCCGGTCGCCTGGGGGTGGGGGCTGGGCTGGGTCGACGTCGCGATGTTTGTGGGCAGCTACTTCATCAGCCTGCTCGGCGTGACTGTCGGGTACCACCGGTATTTCACCCATGGCGCATTCAAGGCGAAGCGGTGGTTGCGGGTGGGCCTGGCGGTGATGGGTAGTACCGCCATGCAGGGTCCGCTGCTGCATTGGGTCGCCGACCACCGACGCCATCATGCGTACTCCGACAAGGAGGGCGACCCGCATTCGCCGTGGCTGTTCGGTACTTCCCCGATGGCTGTGGCCAAGGGCTTCTGGCATGCCCACATGGGCTGGCTGTTCAACCGCGACCTGTCCAACCCGCGCCGGTTCGTCCCAGACCTGTTGGCCGATCCGACTATGGTCCGGGTGAGCAAGCTGTTCTGGTTGTGGACCGGGATCTGGCTCGTGCTGCCGGGAATCGTCGGCGGGCTGGTGACCTGGTCCTGGTGGGCCGTGCTGACCGGGTTGTTCTGGGCTGGGTTGGTGCGGGTGTCGTTCCTGCATCACGTCACCTGGGCGGTGAACTCGGTCTGTCACATGATCGGCAACCGGCCGTTCGACTCCCGGGACAAGGCCGCGAATTTCTGGCCGATGGCGATCCTTTCCGCCGGGGAGTCCTGGCACAACCTGCACCATGCCGACCCGACGTCAGCGCGGCACGGCGTGCTCCGCGGGCAGATCGACATCTCGGCCCGAGTGATCTGGTTGTTCGAGAGGCTCGGTTGGGTCTGGAACGTCCGCTGGCCGACGCCGCAGCGGCTGGCGAAGCTTGCGGCGAGGGTTTAGTCGGCTACCGGAACACCGGTTACTCCGCTGCGTAATTGCGTGGTGACTATACGCATACAACACGCTGTGGCACTGATTGCGCCATTCGGGTGAACGTTGCGGGTGTTACAGTAACCGAGTAACGACTGGCAGTGGGCGATGGATATACGCAGTGTGGGGAGGGGCGAACCCACTGTACGAGAGGGTGAGTACGGCACGCTGGACCCGTTGGGGGCCGTAGGCGTGCTCACTTCCGTGCGAGTTGCAGAACATTCAGTTGTCGGAAGACATCTCGAGTCACGGCAGGGGGCCCGTCTCGATGAAGTTCGTTGCAAGTACCGCCCAACCGGCCGCAAACCTAGCTGGCGGCGAACCTGGAGGTTTCACGACCTTCGGTCCCGATGTTCGCGTGGCTGTGGTGGGCTATGGCTACTGGGGCTCCAAACACATGCGAGTGCTCAGCAGTATGCCGGGTGTGCGAGTGACCATCGTCGACGAGGATCCCGAGCGGATCGCGGAAGCGAGGCGAAGCTACCCACAGGCTGAATCAGCACTGTGTCTCGGCGAAGTGTTGGGACGGGTGGACGCGGTGGTCGTCGCGACCCCGCCGGCCGCGCATGCCCAGGTCGCGCTGCAAGCGCTGCGCCAAGGGCGGCACGCTCTGGTGGAGAAACCGCTGGCCACGACCGTCGAGGACGCGCAGGAGATGGTCGACGCCGCGGCGGCCAACGGGGTGCACCTCATGGCGGGGCATACTTTCGAGTACAACGCGGCCGTCTGGAAACTGAAGGAGATCATCGATTCGGGTGAGCTCGGCAGAGTCCTCTACATCGACGCCGCTCGGCTGAGCCTGGGCAAGTACCAGCGTGACTGCAACGTCATCTGGGACCTCGCTCCACACGACATCTCGATCGCGACGTTCCTGCTCGGCGAAGTGCCCCGGTCCACCTGGGTATGGGCTAAACGGCATGTTGGGCACCGTCACGCCGACGTGGCCTACCTGCGACTGGACTTCGAGAAGGCGGCCACCCACGCATTCGTGCACGTCAGCTGGTTGGACCCATGCAAGGAACGGCGGGTCACTATCGTCGGTGAACGCAAGATGGTCGTCTACAACGATATGTCGGACAATGAGCGTATCCGGATATACGACATCGGCGTCGATCCGACCGATCCCGACGACCATGGTGAATCGCACGCGATGCCGGTTTCTTATCGAACCGGCGATATCGTTTCACCATTCATTCAGTTCAATGAGCCGCTGCTGGTCCAGGACAGTCATTTCATCGACTGTATTCGTACCGGCGCCAAGCCGAACACACCCGGCGAGCGCGGGCTGGATATCGTCCGGGTCCTGGCCGCGACCGATGTTGCGGAAGCTACCGGGCGCCCAGCCTTCGTCGCTGGCAGCATCGATCCGGCTGGTACGGAGCGGGTGCGGGAGGTGGCCTCATGACCGTCGCGTCCAATGTTCCCTGCAGTGTTCCCTTTCTTGATCTGCAAGGCGTCAACAACGTGCTGCGCGAGGAGTTCGATCTCGCCTGGAAGACCGTGCTGGACCACGGTCACTTCGTCGGCGGCCCCGAGGTCGAGCGCTTCGAAAACGAGTTCGCCACCTACTGCGAGGCGAAGGCCTGCATCGGGGTGGCTAATGGAACCGATGCGCTGGAACTCATCCTGTCCGGGCTGGGAATCGGCCGTGGCGACGAGGTCATCGTCCCGACGAATACCTTCATCGCGACGGCCGAGGCGGTATGCGCGACCGGTGCGCGGCCCCGGTTCGTCGACGTGTGCCCCGACACCCTGCTGATCGACCCAGCCGCCGCGCAAGCCGCGATCAACGGCTCGACCGCCGCGATCATCGCCGTGCACCTGTACGGCCAGATGGTGGATCCTGAGCCGATCTCCGCGATCGCCGCCGCACACGGGCTGGCCCTCATCGAGGACGCCGCGCAGGCCCACGGCGCCCGGCACCGGGGGACCAGCGCGGGCAGCGTAGGCATCGCCGCCGGGTTCAGCTTCTACCCCGGTAAGAACCTCGGCGCTTTGGGCGACGGCGGTGCGGTGGTCACCAGCGATCTAGCCCTGGCCGCCCGGATCCGGAGCATGGCCAACCACGGCCGGTCATCGAGCGATCGCTACCTGCACGACCTGGCCGGCCGAAACAGCCGGCTCGACACGCTGCAGGCGGCGCTGCTGTCCGCGAAACTACCGCGGCTGGCCGCCGGTAATTCCCGGCGCGCGGCGGCGATGGCGGCCTATCGCGAGATGTTGCCGCAGGACTGCACTCCAGTTACGGTGGCGCCGGGCGCCGCGCCGGTGTACCACTTGGCGGTCGTCCAGGTCGATGACCGCAGCGAAATCGGCGCCAATCTCACCGCGGCTGGTATCGGCTGGGGCGTGCATTATCCGATTCCTTGCCATCAGCAGCCGGCGCTGGCCGGCCGGTATGCGCCGGTGTCCGATAACTTCGCGGTAGCGGAGCGCGCGGCCGGCCGGATCTTGTCCCTCCCGATGTCCCCGACGCTGACTGTCGAGCAGGTTGCGCGGGTCTGCGATGTGCTCGGAGGTGCGCTGTGAGCGATGTTTCCCATGTCTTCCAATACGGAGCTAGCGAGTCGAATGGACGTTCGATGGGCTACGAGGAGAAACTGCAGCAGTCCCCGGGGACTGGCCCTCACGAGACCGCCGTGGTGCCACCACAGCGCTCGGAGAGTCGGTTCGACAGCCCCCCCGACGAAGAGGGCGGCTGGCTGACGACGCGCCTGGTGATACTGACCTTGACGATCATCCTGCTGGGCACTGCTGCCGGGCTGGTCGGCGCGCTGGTGTTGCCCAAAACCTACGGTGCTCGCGCGGAGATCCTGTACTCCAACGGGCAAGGCCAGCAGGGTGGCGGCGACCCGCTGAAGCAGGATCGGCAGTTGTCCACCCAGCTGGTGTATCTACAGAGCCGGGCCGTGCTCGGGCCGGTCGCGCAGAAGCAGGGCCGGGACTTCAAGGATCTCACCAAAGATGTCAGCGTGGCGGTCCTGGACAACAGCGACGTCATCCAGGTCGAGGCGCACGGTGCCACCAAGCTGGCCGCGATGCAGACGCTGCAGGCCATCATGGACGGGTACATGACGCTCATTGGTCAGCCCACCGGGGTGTCCCGCAATCTCAGCACCCAGCTGGCGGACGCCCACACGAACACCACCGCGCTCCAGACGCAGGTGCAGCAACTCACCACCGCGGTGACGGCCGGAACCGCCACTCAGGTCTCCCTCAACGATGCCCGGGCCCAGCTGACCGCGTCGCAGGATTTGGAAAAGGCGATCCAGGGTCGGATCGATCAGATCAAACTCACCGGTCAGGACGGGCCAGATGCTCAGCTGCTGACACCGCCGTACTCGATGCCCGACGCCGTGTTCCCGCAGCCGCTGATCGCGGCCGGCACCGGTGCACTGGTCGGACTAATCGTGGCCGGTGGGGTCGTGGCGATGGGTGCCCGGCGCCGGACCAGGCCGTGAGGGTCCAGTTGTGGCCGCCTCAACGGTGACAGCGATCGACGACCCACCCCCCACCACCACAGCCCGGAACTCGGCCACCGTTGCAGGTTGGACGCTGGTCAGCAGGGCCACCGGGCTGCTGCGTGTGGTGGTGATCGGGGCGGTGCTGGGACCAACCTACTTCGCCAACGCCTTCCAAGCCGGTTACGTAGTCCCGAACCTGGTGTTCACCATGGTTGCCGGCCCAGTGCTGGCGATGGTGCTGGTGCCCGGTGTGGTCCGGGCCATCGGTGCCGGCGGCGTTGCGCGGGGCCGGGAGGTACTTGGTGGGGCGGCCGGGTGGCTGCTCGGCGTTTCCGGCGCCGTGGTTGCGCTGCTGATGATCCTGTCTCCGGCGGTGGCCTGGACGCTGACCTTCGGAATCCCGGATCCCGCTGCGCGGGCGCGGGGTTTGTGGCTCACCACCGTGCTGGTTTTGCTCGTCGCACCTCAAGTTCTGCTGTACATCGTGGCGCACCTCGGCATGGCCGCCCAGCAATCCCGCGGTCGCTTCGCGTTGGCTGCCGGCGCGCCCGCTGCGGAGAACGTCATCTTGATCGCGACAGTCGTCTTGGCCGGCTGGTACTACGGAACCGGTCTCGACGTCGAGCACGTGCCGATCGATATGGTGCTTGTGCTAGGCGTGGGCAGCACTGCGGCCGTCGCGCTACATATGGCGCTGCAGCTGTTCGGCGCCGCGCGGGTGGGTTTACTGACGTGGCCGTCGATGGGTTGGCGGCACGACTCCGAGGCCCGCGCGATCAGCCGCCGGCTGGTGCGTTCGGTCGGCGTGGCGGCGTGGCCGGCGGCGGCGATGTACGTGCTGCTTGCCCTGGCCGGCTCGGTGCCCGGTGGCGTGTTCGTCGTGCAGCTTTCCTATTCCGTGTTCTACTCGCTGTCCTACGTCAGTGCCCGCGCGGTTTCCATGGCGGCGCTGCCTGGGCTGGCCCATGCCGCCCATCGGGAGGACGGCGCGACATTCGGTTCGACGTGGCGGCAAGGTCTGTCCTACGCCATCATGGCCAGCCTGCCGCTGCTGGTACTGCTCGCGATGAACTCCGTGCCCACCGCGAACATCCTCGCCAACGGTGAGTTGCGGCACGCCGCGCTGATCGGCCCCCTCGCCGCCTGCCTGGGGGTGGTGGCGGTGGGCCAGTTGGTCGGCGGGGTGCACGACATCGGCCGCCAGGCGTTGTTCGCCCGGCTGGACGACCGCATTCCGCGCCGGGCGAGCGAAGTCGCGTTCGGCGTGATCCTGGTGGCCGCGGCTGCGTCGCTGCTACTGCCCGCCGACGGCTCCCGGCTGATCTGGTTGGTGGGGGCCATCCTGGCCGGCGAACTCGCCGCCGCGGGAACGGTGTTGACCCGGTTGCGCCGGTCGATCCAGCCTGAGCGGTTCTTCGAACCCCGAATGTTGGCCGCTGCGTTGGTTGCCACGCTCGCGTTGGCGCCAGTGGCCGCCGCGATGTGGTGGCTGGCGCACATCACTGGTGGCGACCGGCTGGCTGGCGACCAGCTCGCCGACTTCGCACTTCTTGCCCTGGGCGGAGTTGTGGCGCTCGGGGTATACGTCCTGGTGCTCCGTGTCGCGGTACGACGGATAGGTGGTGGGTCATGACCCGAACCCTCCCGCCCGGCTCGAGTGAATCTCCCGCGTCGGGGTCCAGCCCGGTTCCGACGCGCGGTCAGAGCCCGCCAACGCCTGTGGTCAGCCGCTGGCTGGGGCTGGGAGCCGCCGGGTGCGCCGTGGCGGGCGGGATCCTCGCGGTGGCGGTCGGGCCGCTGATCGCGCTGGCTGCCATCGGGGTGCTGGTTCTGGTCGGTCTGTTCGCCGCGGCGGTCTACCGGCCGGTCTTTGCGACCTACGCCTATCTGGGCACGCTGCCCCTGATCGCCGGCATCGAGCGGGGGAACCTGATCCCGCTGGTGCGCCCCAACGAGGCGCTACTGGTCGTGCTGATAGCTGGGGCGCTGGCTGGCGGTTATCTTCGATGGTGCCGGGGCGAACGGGTGCCATTGCAGCTCAACCAACTCGATATCCCGCTCGGCTTTTTCCTGTTGATGTCAACGGCGTGGCCGCTGCTGTCCATGATGCTGCGCGGGCACATCCCGCTGACCTCCGATCTGGCGGCAGTACTGCCGGTCTGCAAACTCGTCGCCATCTACCTGCTGGTTCGGTTCAGTGTCAGTACTGAGGGCCAGCTGGTGCGGTGTTTCCGGTTGATCATCTGGCCGGGAGCAGTGGTTGCGGTGATCGCGATCCTGCAGACCCTGCACTTCGGTCCGGTCGTGTCGATGCTGCAAGCCGTCTGGACGCCCGACAGCAACGCCGCAGCACTCGCCGAGCGGGGCACGACCACCCTCGGCTCGCCGCTGGCCACGGGCGACTACCTCGTTATCTGCCTGACCTTGGTGATCTGCTGCGGGATGAAGGGGCTATTGGACCGCCGAGAGCGGCTGGCGTTAGGGGTGCTGCTCGGTGCGGGTGTCCTGGCCACCGGCCAGTTCTCGACCTGGATCTCCGCAGTGGTGGCGGCCGGGGTAATCCTGTGGCGCTTCAGCATCGTGCGCCGTAACTCGATTCGGTTTCTGTGGCTGGTCCCGGTCGCGATGGCGGTCGGCGCGCCGGCGTTGATCGGTCGGTTGCAGGGCTTCGGCGAGTTTGGCGTGCCACGCAGCTGGATCGGTCGCTGGAGCAACCTGTCCACCTTCTACCTACCGCAATTCCACTTCATCAACGTCCTGCTGGGGGTGTCGCCCAACTCGGTACTGCCGGCGCCGGAGAGGTGGCGCGATGTCATCTACCTGGAGAGCGGTTACCTGGACTTGCTGTGGATCGGCGGGATCCCGCTGCTGATCGGGTTCGGATGGCTGTCGGTCGTGGTGCTGCGCAGAACCGGCAAGCTCGTCGCCCAGTCGGACGATCCGTCGGACGGTCAGCCCCGTGCGCTGTCCGCGGCGGCCTCAGCGCTCTGGGTTTCCTGGTGGTTCATGGTCATCCTCACCGTCCTCGACCCGCATCTGACGTTCCGAGGTTCCGGGGACTTGCTGTTCGTGCTGATCGGAATGACCACGGGGAGGCTTAGTGTCCAGCGGCATTGAACAGGCACGTCTGCCCGCCCGATGGGAGCCGGTTGCGCGGCGCACCGTCGATCTGGTGGTGGTGGTTATCGCGTTAACGGTGCTGGTGATCCCGATGCTGCTGATCGCGCTGATGATCAGGATCGGGAGCCCGGGGCAAGCTTTCTATCGTCAGCGGCGGATCGGCCGGGGGGGCCGGCCGTTCACTATGTACAAGTTCCGCACCATGCGGGTGGGCTGCTCGGACTCGCAGCACCGCGAGCTCATCGCTCGCGAGCTGCGGGGCGAGGACACCTCGGTCGGCGGTAGCTGGAAGATCGACAGCGATCCGCGGGTGACCCGGGTCGGCTCGATGTTGCGACGTACCAGTCTCGACGAGCTTCCCCAGCTACTGAACGTCCTGCTGGGGCAGATGTCCTTGGTCGGGCCGCGTCCTTGTTTGGACTGGGAAGCGGAGATGTTCCCGGCCAAATTCGCCCAGCGCTTCGACGTCCCACCTGGCCTCACCGGGCTCTGGCAGGTCAGCGGGCGCAGCACCATGGGCACGCTGGAGATGCTTGAACTCGATCTGGCCTATGTGCGTAGTTGGAGTTTCTGGACTGACCTCATGATCTTGTTGCGAACCGTTCCGACGCTGTTGCGGGGGCACGGCGCTCGTTAACTAAAGATCGTCTTTTGGCAGCTGGGGGGAGCAGCCGTGACGGCCATAGCAGCGACGATTTTTACGATCCCACGACTATCGCGC
>DASUII010000354.1:0-4911 GCA_036279835.1 Pseudonocardiaceae bacterium | reverse complement strand
GAGTGCGGTGCGGCGATCTTCTCGGGAATGCCTCCCTACGATATGTGGCAGCGCGTGCCCAACGAGGGAGTGATACCGCCCTACCGCACCGATGCCGGATGCTATCTCGTGGCGGAGGTTTACGGCTGCGCCAATATGATTTACGTCAAGGATGAGGATGGGCTGTACACGGCCAATCCGAAGACTGACCCGAGCGCCAAGCTGATTCCGGAGATCACCGTCGAGGAGCTGATCGCCGCCGATCTGCCGGATCTCGTTATCGAGCGCCCGGTGTTGGAGTTGATGCGCCGCGCCCGGCACGTACGGACGGTTCAGATCATCAACGGGCTGCGCCCTGGTTTGCTCAGGCGCGCGCTGGCCGGCGAGCACGTCGGCACGATCATCTCGGCAGCCTGAGGGCTGTTGCGTTGCCGCCTGAGCCGGCAATCGGACCGCCGTCGCCCCGTCAGCCACTTTGGAGAACGTCATGACGAAAACCCTCTCGCAATCCGAATCCTCCTTCGCGGCCAAGGACGTGCCCTCGCCGTTGATGCGCCAGACCTTGCTCGACCGCGAACTCGTGCGGCCCCTGGACCGGCCAGTGATCCCGTTGCTGCCGTGGCTCAACGTGGTCGTGATCGGCGGTCGCTCGATCATGGACAAGGGCCGTGACGCGGTCGTGCCGGTCGTCGACGAGCTGCGTGCCGCACTGCCAGATCATCGGCTGCTGATCCTCACCGGCCCGGGCATCCGCGGCCGTCACGTGCTGGGGGTCGGGCTCGATCTCGGCCTTCCCACCGGAGTGCTGGCCGCGTTGACCTCCGCGGAGGCCGAGCAGAACGGGCATCTCATCGCCGCGTTGCTCGCCGAGCAGGGCGTGTCCTACCTGTCGCACGCGACGATCGCGCACCAGCTGGCCGTGCACCTGGCCGCCAGCCGGGCGGCGGTGTCCAACGGATACCCGCCCTACGGGATCTACGAGTTCCCTCCCGAGGTGGGCAAGATCCCCCCGCACCGCACCGACACTGGGGCGTTCTTGCTCGCAGATGCCTACGGCGCCGCTCGCCTCATCTACGTCAAAGACGTCGACGGCGTGCTCACCAGCGATCCAGCGACCACCAACGGGGGCCCAGCCGAACTCATCCCGCGGATCGGCGCCGCTGCGCTGTTGGCCCGCAAACTCGACACCCTGCCCGTCGATGCGCTGGTGCTGCAGCTCATGGCACATGCCAAAAACCAGAAGGAGATCCAGATCGTCAATGGCCTCACTCCCGGCAACATCACCAAGGCCCTCCAGGGAGAGCACGTAGGCACCCTCATCCACGCGGACTAGCGCGAGGGGCCCCATCCCTGCTCCCGAACTTGAGCGCACTGGCGCGACGTCAGCGGTTATAAGGAAATTCTTAGTCCGCATTGGTATCCTTGCGACGCAGGGATACTCGGACCGCTGTCCGGATTCAGTGACAGGCGAACCAGTGGCATGCCAACCACGTCGTCACTGATGTCTCGCACGCAGGGAGTGAGCAGGTTTGGTGATCGGGAGCGGACACTCCCGATCACCACCTAAGAGAGACACCTCCGCAGTCCCGCCATCTCAGGCGGAGAACGAGCAGGCGCAGACCGGCGATGCTATCGAGGTCCGCGCACCGACGCCCACTTGCCGCGAGGCCGTCGCCGCTCGCCCGCTAGAGACAGCTGTGTCGGATTCTTGCGCAGCGCTAATGTGCTGGAGATTGCAGTTGCTGAACGTGCACCCAGATTCCTGTGGCTATGCGCATTTTTCCCTGCCGGAGCTCCGCACAAGCGGCTAACTGGCATCTGACTCGACCCGAGCATCAGCCGTCGGCGTCAGCTGCCGGGACGGCAGTACGCGAGTTCACAATCCTCACGCGAATGTGCACATCCGATCACTTATCGTAATTCCGGCTGGACGCATGCTGTACGCGAATAGCCACAGAAAGTGATTCACCGGAATGCCGCGTATGGCGCGCGGCGAAAACGTCGTGTACCGATGCAAGAACTGATGCAATCTATTATCGTCGGGCGCATCGGTTCGGGCGTTATGACCGCTCTGGGTGGCCTGCTGGCCGCTCGGAGCCGATGGGAGGTGGAAGATGCCGCCGGTGACGAGCGGTGTACCGGCCACGCTACAGCGGGGAGTCAGGTGGACGAAGAGTAGCCACAGTAACCCCAATGGCAACTGTGTGGAGTTGGCGCAGTTGCCCGGCGGCATCATCGCCGTCCGCAACTCGCGGCGACCGGCTGGCCCCGCCCTGTTGTGCGCCCGTGCTGAGATGGCCATGTTCGTGCGAGCCGTGCGTGGCGGTGAGTTCGACGGGCGGGCAGGATGACCGCATCGGCCGGCGGTGCGCACGGGCAGACCGGGGTTTCCGGTGGGACAGCTGCGGTCTATGGTGAGACGATCCGTAGTGCTTCACCCCGTAGGAGGAATGGTGAGGACGGCTCGGTCGGGTAACGATTCGATCAGCAGTCACGCTCAGGCACGCTCGCAGGGGCCGACCGCGCTGCGTATCGTGTTGGGCAACCAGCTACGTCAGCTCCGCGAAGCAAGCGGAATTACCACCGGAGCGGCTGGCCACGTGATTCGGGCATCCCATGCCAAGATCAGCCGCATGGAGCTCGGACGGGTCAGCTTCAAGGAGCGTGACGTGGCAGATTTGCTCACCCTCTACGGCATTATCGACGAACAGGAGCGAGGAGCGTTCCTGGCGCTGGCCCGGCGGGCCAACGTGCCCGGCTGGTGGCACCATTACGGCGATATCCTGCCGGGCTGGTTCGAGATGTACCTGGGCTTGGAGCAAGCCGCTGCTGTCATTCGTACCTATGAGCCTCAGCTCATACCCGGCCTGCTGCAGACCGCGGAGGGCGCTCGTGCAGTGATCCAGATGGGCTTCCCCAATGCATCCGTCGACGATATCGAACGTCGGGTCGCGCTGCGGATGAAACGTCAGAAAGTGCTTACCCAGCCCGGAGCGCCTAACCTGTGGGCAGTGGTCGACGAGGCGGCTTTATGGCGACTGGATGGGCGTTCGGCGATGCAGGAGCAGATCCGGCACCTGATCGAGATGGCGGAGCTTCCCAATATCACTTTGCAGGTGATGCCATTTTATTCTGGTGCACACGCCGCAGTAGGTGGACCGTTCACAATGCTGCGGTTCTCCGAGCCCGACTTGCCGGACCTCGTCTACCTTGAACAGCTGACCAGCGCCCTGTACCTGGATAAGAGCGAGGATGTTCAGCACTACCTGGTGGTCATGGACCGGTTGTGTGTGCAGGCGAAGTCTCCCACCGAGACTGTCAGGTTCCTGACTAGCACACTCAAAGAGTCCTGAGCCTGGCTGTCGATCAAGGCTTTCGGGCCACCGCGCCGTATTGGTGCACTGCGGCCTGGGTACCTAAGTCGCTAGGCGCGGGGCGCCACAGTGAACACGAGACAACACCGGGTTCGAGCAGCTCCAGCCCGTCGAAGAAGCGGAGGAGCTCATCGCGGCTGCGGGTTCTGATCGGGGCTGCGCCGCTTTCGTTCCAGCGCCGCATAGACGCTTCCACCGCTGCACCGTGTACTTCCGCGGTGGGATGCGACAGCGCCAGATAACTGCCCGAAGGCAACGCATCCAGCAGCCGGTCGACCACAGCATGTGCTTGGATCGTATCCGGAATGTAGTTGATGATTCCGAGCAGCATGAGCGCGATCGGCCGGGTGAAGTCCAATGTCCGCGAAGCTGCTTGCAGGATTGCGTCCGGGTCGCGCACATCGGCGTTGAGGTACTCGGTGGTTCCCTCCGGCGTGCTGGTGAGCAGTGCGCGCGCATGGACCAGCACCAGCGGGTCATTGTCGACATAGACAATGCGGCACTCCGGCGCCGTCGCCTGGGCGACCTGGTGAGTGTTGTTAGCGGTGGGTAGCCCGGTGCCGATGTCGAGCAACTGGCGAATCCCCGCCTCGCCTACCAGGTACCTGACAGCCCGCACCAGGAACCCCCGGTCGGCCCGAGCGGCATCGCGCAGATCGGGGTCGATACGCAGCACTTGGTCACCGACCTCGCGGTCGACCGGGTAGTTGTCCTTGCCGCCCAGCAAGTAGTCCCAGAACCGAGCCGAATGCGGCACCGTCGTGTCGATTGTCGGAACCGGCTCCGGCGCGGCCGCGGGCGAGCTGTCTTGCACGAGTCGTCTCCCTCCGTTGCACTGTGCGCTGGACCCGACCCGCGCCACTGTAGCCTCCGCACGGCGGGCCGCCGGCTCGTCGACGCGCCACAACGACGGAGCGGACGCATCATGTCGACCAGCCTCGAGTGCCGGCTGCTCTGCGCGAGCATGACGGCTTATTCCCTCACCAACGACGGCCCGATCACCGCACAACAGCCTTATTTCGACGCAGCACAATTTCTCGATGACCCGGTCGGCTTCGTCGGCGGCAACGAGGCAATCAATGCATGCCTTGTCGGCACGATTGCCGACGGCGTCGTGGTCGCCTTTCGCGGTACCTTACCGCTGGACAGTCCGGATTGGGAACAGACGATTCGCGACTGGATCAACGATCTGGACGCCGAGCTGGTGCGAGGCGCCGGCCTGCCGGGGCTGGTGCACGCGGGATTCTGGGGATCGCTGGACAGCCTGTGGGCTAAACTCTTGCCCGAAGTCCAACGGCGCCTCACGCAAAGCGGACCGACCAGTCAGCTCTACGTCACCGGCCACAGCAAGGGCGGCGCGATCGCGGACCTCGCGGCGATGCGTTTCTTGATCGAGCGCGGCCTTGGTGCGAAGGCGTTCACCTATGCCGCGCCGCATCCCGGCAACGAGGATTTCGCCGCCGCGTACGACGGGCACATCGCGAGCGTCCGCTATGAATACGCCGATGACATCGTGCCGTTGTTGCCGCCGAGCCTCGCGTTTCGTCATATGTTTGCA
>DASUII010000353.1:0-3078 GCA_036279835.1 Pseudonocardiaceae bacterium | reverse complement strand
GCAGCGGTGAACGTCGACCTCGTCATCGTCGGCTCCGGCTTCTTCGGCCTGACCATCGCCGAGCGGTGCACCCGTGACCTCGGCTTGCGGGTGCTCATCCTGGATCGGCGCAACCACATTGGCGGCAACGCCTACAGCGAGCCGGAGCCGCAGACCGGGATCGAGATCCACCGGTACGGCGCGCACCTGTTCCACACGTCGAACAGCCGCATCTGGGAGTACGCCAACCAGTTCACTGGCTTCACCGGCTACCAGCACCGGGTGTTCACGGTCTACAAGGGCCGGGTGTACCCGATGCCGATCAACCTCGGCACGATCTGCGAGTACTTCGGCGCGGTGATGTCCCCTGACGAGGCGCGCGCGCTGGTCGCCGAGCAGTCCGCGGAAGTGGCCTCGGGCCGGGCCGCCAACCTGGAAGAAAAGGCCGTGTCGCTGATCGGCCGGCCACTCTACGAGGCGTTCATCCGCGGCTACACCTACAAGCAGTGGCAGACCGACCCGGTCAACCTGCCGCCGGAGATAATCACCCGGCTGCCGGTCCGCTACACGTTCAATAACCGCTACTTCAGCGACACCTACGAAGGGCTGCCGGTCGACGGCTACACCGCGTGGCTGGAGCGGATGGCCGACCACCCGAACATCGAGGTGCGGCTGAACACCGACTTTTCACAGCTGCGGGCCGACCTGCTGGGCAACGTGCCGGTCGTGTACACCGGGCCACTCGACGCGTACTTCGGTTACGAGGCTGGCAGCCTGGGTTGGCGTACCCTCGACTTCGAGATGCAGGTGCTTCCCACCGGGGACTTCCAGGGCACGCCGGTGATGAATTACGCGGACGAGGACGTTCCGTTTACCCGCATCCATGAGTTCCGGCATTTCCATCCCGAGCGCGACTGGTATCCAAAGGACAAGACAGTGATCATGCGTGAGTTCTCGCGCTTTGCCGATCGCGGTGATGAGCCTTATTACCCGATCAATACGGCGGAGGATCGGGCCCGGCTGCTGACCTACCGCGAGATGGCCGCGCACGAACCGGGTGTGCTTTTCGGCGGCCGCCTGGGCACCTACAAGTACCTCGACATGCACATGGCCATCGGGTCGGCGCTGAGCATGTACGAAAACCGGCTGCGCCCGTTCTTCGCCGACGGCGAGGCGCTGATCCGCCCGGGGCTGGCCGATGACTGAGCCGGGTCTTCGGGTCCTGCAGCGGGTGGTGTTTCCCGGTGACGATCTCGATGTCGTTCCGCTTTATGTTGAGACCAACCCCGACCGAGGTGCGGCCGAGCTCGCCGCCGAGCTGGCCAACGAGGCACTGACCGGCGCAAAGGCTGGAACGGTTAACGTCCCAGTCGCCACCGCCCCGGTCGCGGAAACGCAGTCGAGCATCCGGTTCGGCAGCGACGTGCCTGGCTACCTGGTCGATGACGCGGGGCCACGGCGCAGCGCGCTGATCACCGAAGGCCGCCGGGTCTCGTTCGCCACCTACTTCAACGCGTTCCCGGCCAGTTACTGGCGCCGGTGGACGACGGTGGAATCGGTGACGCTCCGCATCCGGCTGGCCGGAGAGTCGAAGATCGTGCTGTACCGTTCCACGGCGCGCGGCTTCAGCCATCCGGTCGAGACCATCAACGTTGAGTCGGATCAGCCGGAAGTCATCCAGCGCACCCTTCCGCTGTCGCCGTTCATCGATGGCGGCTGGTACTGGTTCGATGTCATCGCCGGCCGCGCCGGGACCACCCTGATCGAGGCCGACTGGCTCGGACCCGCACCGAGCGTGCCGCCGGGCCGGGTCAGCATCGGGATCACCACGTTCAACCAGCCCGATTTCATGCTCGAGCAGCTACACCGGCTCGGCGAGGCGAGCGAGACCCTGGATGTGCTGGACCGGGTGTACGTCATCGACCAGGGCACTGACAAGGTGACTCAGCGGCCGGGCTTCGATGATGCCGCGAAGAAGCTAGGTGATCTGCTCGCGGTCGTCGAGCAGGGGAACATCGGCGGATCAGGCGGATTTGCCCGTGCTATGGACGAGACGGTGCGGGCCGGGCGCGCCGACTACGTCCTGCTCATGGACGACGACGTCAAGCTTGACCCCGAGGGCATCCTGCGGGCGGCCACGTTTGCTGATCTGGCCCGCCGTCCCACCATCGTGGGGGGCCATATGTTCAGCATGCACGACCGGACACTGCTGCACGCGTACGCCGAGGCCGTCGAGCCGCACACATGGTGGTGGGGCCCGTCTCCGAACACCAAAGCCCGGCACGACTTCGGGCGGCGGAACCTCCGGAATACCCCGTGGCTGCACCGCCGCGCCGACTCGGACTACAACGGCTGGTGGATGTGCCTTATCCCGACCAGGGTGATCCGCGAGATCGGGCTGTCGCTGCCGGTCTTCATCAAATGGGACGACGCTGAGTACGGCATCCGGGCTCGCGATCGCGGTTTTCCGACGGTGTCGCTGCCCGGCGTGGCGGCCTGGCAGGTGCCGTGGGATGAGAAGGACGACGCCAGAAACTGGCAGGCCTACTACCACCTGCGCAACCGGCTGGTCTCCGCGCTGCTGCACTCGCCCGCGCCCAAGGGTGGCGCCGTCATTTCCGAGAGCCTCGAGCGGCAGCTGCAGAGCCTGCTGTCCATGCAGTATTCGACCGTCGCGCTGCGGTTGCTGGCAGTCGAGGACGTGCTCACCGGACCCGAGCACATGCACCGGGAGATCGGGACCAAGCTCGCGCAGCTGCGCGAGGTACGTGCGCCGTATACCGACGCGAAAGCCGCCGCGGATCTGGAGAGCTTCCCGCCGCCGCGGCGCAAGCCCCCGGACGAGCTGAAGCAGTCCACCACACCCACCAATAAGCTCAACCTGATGACCAAGGCGGTACGCGGCACCATGCGGCAGTTCCGGCCGACGCCGGAACGCGCCAGGAAACGCCCGCAGATGGCACTGCCCTACCAGGACGCAGGCTGGTGGGTGCTGGCCAAGCTGGATAGCGCCCTGGTGTCAGCGGCTGAAGGCACCTCCGCCGCCTGGTATCAGCGTGACCCGAAGCTGTTCCGGTCGCTGGGCTGGCGCAGCCTGAT
>DASUII010000352.1:0-10124 GCA_036279835.1 Pseudonocardiaceae bacterium | reverse complement strand
CCACGATCACCACGAACATCGACACCGCGGTGGGCAGCAGCCGGCTGAGGTCGCCTAGAGCGAGGCTCGGGGTGCTCAGGTGCGGAAGCCCGGATGGGACCACGCCCAGCAGATCTACCCTGTATCCGGCCAGGTTCACGACCCGGCTGAGGGCGATCGCGCCGACCACAGCGATCAGTGCACCGGGTACCCGGCGAGTCAGCCGCCTGATCCCGACGACCAGCATGATCACCCCGAGGGAGACCAGCGCAGCAGCCACGTTGGTGTGCGGAATCGCTTTCAGGGTGTCGATGAGTTTGGTCGCGGTGTGACTGCCCGCGGCGCGGACCCCGAGCATGTCGGCTAGTTGCCCGGAGGCGACCTGAATGCCGACTCCAGTCAGGAAACCCACCAGCACGGTTCGAGACAGGAAGTTCGCCAGGAAACCCAACCGCACCAACCGGGCAAGCAGCAGAAGCGCTCCCACGAGCAGCGCAGCCGTCCCGGCGAGCTGCACATAACGCGACGAACCGACCCCGGCCACGCCGACCAGCCCGGCGGCCAGGATCGCCGCGGTGGCCGAGTCCGCAGCCACCACCAGATGCCGGGAAGACCCCAGCAGCGCGAACACCACCATCGGAACCAGCATCGTGTACAGACCGCTGACCACCGGCATACCAGCAATGCGGGAATAACCCAGGACCTCAGGAACCGCCAGCGCCGCCAACGTCACGCCGGCCACAGCGTCCGGGCCCAGCCGGGATCTCCCGATCGGCAGCAGACCCCCAAGCACCGGCAACCTCACGCGGCTCACCTTGCCCGCACTCGCGATCGATGACACCAACAAGCTAGCGCTGGCTGATCAGGTCAGCTGTCTCATCGTGCCGGCCTTGCGCGCATGCCCGGGAAGGTGGCGTCGGGCTGACGCGGCACAGCGTTACGTCACGACGCGCTCTGTCGCGACGACGCATCAGCCCTGCCTGCCCGAGCAGGTCATTCGTCAACGCCTCACCGGGCACGGGCAACCCGGCTGGCGGTGGCATTGCGTCAGGTGGTGGACGAGGGCGACTACGCCGGAGAAGCCGTCAGCGGCGACGCTCAGGCCTGCGACGATGATTGAGATGGGTCAGTAAGCGATCCCGATCGCCTTTCTGAGAGTCGCCGGATCGTTCAGCGCGGCGAGCATGGCGTGGGCCGCATCAGCGCGGGAGATCGCGTAGCCGTGTGGCACGTTCCCGCCCACAACGGTCCGATAGGTACCGGTCAGCGGCTTGTTCACGAGCTTGGGTGGCCGCACGACCGTCCAGTCCGTGGTGCTGCGCCGGATCTCGTCTTCCATCTCGGCCAGATCCGCGTAGAGGTCCCGGAACAGGACGCTGACGAACGGCAGCACAATCCGGCGGTTGATGAAACTGTCGCCTTCCGGCGCCGGACCGACCGGTGCCGCACTCACCGCCACGAAGCGGCGTGCGCCGCTCATCTCCAAGGCGCGCAGAATCCCGCGTGTGGCGCTGGAGGCGACCGGGCCGTCGTGGCGACCGCGCGGCCCGATTCCCGAGATCGCGGCATCGCTGGCCGCCAGTACCGGACGCAGCATGTCAGGATCGGTCAGTCCGGGTATGGTCGCCACCTTGAGGGCGGGGTGCCGCACGGTGAACCGGGCCGGATCACGCACCACTGCGGTCACCGCGTGGCCGGCATCCAGCGCCTGTCGCACGACATGCCCACCGATGCCGCCGGTCGCTCCGAATACCGTCAACTTCATCTGGGGCCCCCCGCCTCTGCGGGCCGGATGCGCTTCGCAGCCGCGTCACCCATGGTCATCTCCTGTACCAGGCTTTGCCATCCACCGCCGACAGGTGATTGTCATCGTAGATGACAATCACTGGTGTTAGCATTAATGGATGACCGAAGTCACACCACGGGCACCCGGTCACCCACTGGCCGACCGAGCCAGCTTCCTGCTTTCCCAGCTCGGTGCTCACAGCGCGCATGGCTTCGCCAAGCGTCTGGCGCCGCTGGGCATGCGGCCGAGTCACTTCGGGCTGCTCATGCACCTCTCGCGAGGCGAGGGACACCCCCAGCAGCGGCTCGCCGACGCCATGGGCATCCACCGCAACGTCATGGTCGGCCTCGTCGACGAACTCGAGGATCGAGGACTCATCGAACGCCGCCGCCACCCCGCCGATCGGCGCGCCCATGCCATCCACCTCACCGCAGCCGCCCACGACCTGCTCCGCCGTGCCCAACGTGTCGCCGACGAGCACGAGGCAGAACTGCTCGCGGGAATCGGCGAGGACGACCGCACCTACCTCATCGCGCTCCTACAACACCTCGCTGACCACACTGGACTTCCGACCGGCGTCCACCCCGGACTGCACGACAACCACAGGTAGCTCACCCTTGGGTGCTCTCCCTCGGCCCGTTCGAGGACTGACGCCTCCGGGGTAACGCATAGTAGCTGCCATGCCACTCCTTGACATCACTCGAGACGCACTCTAGTGTCACTCCCGGTCGGGGACCGTACCCATTCGAGGGGGTCGTCCTGCACCGATCGGCACATGAGAGAGATCAATCGTATCGGCACAAGCCCATGGCGACGTGTGACGCCCCAGTTCGCGGGTAGGTCGCGTTCTATCCTCCTTCAGCGCGCTCTTGAACGTGATGCGCTGGCTGTGTTGATTGTCGATTGGACCATGTCATCGGACGTCCTCTTTCAGTTATCCGCTCTGGCCCGGCTCGCCGGGGGGGTTTGTTAAGCAGGGAGCCGTGCAAATGAACGTTCGCTGGTTGCATTCACACCGAGTCTTAGTGGCGTCGATGATGGCTGCCATGCTCGTGGTGGGAATGCTGGTCGTCCTGGTAGTTCGCCAGCAGCAGAGCCAGGCGAGTCAGGTCTACCTCGAAGCAGGTGGTAATGCCGGCGCACATCCCTTTATCCCACTGAGATTGTCACCCCCAGTGGCGGGGGGAAACCAAAGTAGCGAAGCTGGATCAGTTCAGACGACTGCGGGCACGGACGATCGGACAGTCAGCGATCCAGAGCGGCTCATCTCGTACCTGGGCAGCCATCCGCAAGCAGCGACAGCTTGGGTGCAAGCACTTAATTCCGACCCAACGCTAAGCTGGAGCGGCGGCAACCGGGTCGATGTTCAGCAGATCCCAGCTTACATTCATGAACTTACGCCGCGTCGCCTCGATGAGGATCTCAGAGTCACCGATTATCAATTCGTCAACGGTGTTGCGGTCGCCGTACAATCGATTCTACAGAAGGGTTCTGCTGTTTTTGTTGACGCCAGAGGCGTTTCCCGTGTGCGATGTGTGAGCGGTAGCCCACTGGCTCCCATGATCCGGCTGAAGCGGTCGGAAACTTATCGGGGCACACGGTGGCCCGACTTCCAGCCACAACGGGTCATCGTGATCCAACGTGGCCGGCAATGCGCGCACGACGAATATTACGATGGCGATCGCTGCCGGCAGATTGCAAGCTGTCCGCAGGGTGAGTACCGCGGTGATGGTGGTCGGTGTGATCACCCGGGTCAGCCGGGGCGGCAAGATGTCCGTGGGTTATCGGACGAGCCCGGGCGCGGTGAACTGCCGAATGAGCCGAAGCAGCCGGACTTGCCTAAGCAGCCCGACCAGCCCAACCACCCTGACCAGGCCGAGCACCCGAAGCAGGCTGAGCAGCCCAAGCACCCTGACCCGGTTGAGCAGCCCAAGCAGCCCAAGCAGGCCAAGCACCCTGAGCTTGCCGAGCAGCCCAAGCAGGCCGAGCAGCCCAAGCAGGCCCAGCAGCCCAAGCAGCCCAAGCAGGCCAAGCGCCCTGAGCTGGCCGAGCAGGCCGAGCAGCCCAAGCAGCCCAAGCAGGCCGAGCAGCCCAAGCAGGCCCAGCACCCTGAGCTGGCCGAGCAGCCCAAGCAGGCCGAGCAGCCCAAGCAGGCCCAGCAGCCCAAGCAGGCCCAGCAGCCCAAGCAGGCCAAGCACCCTGAGCAGGCCAAGCACCCTGAGCAGCCCAAGCAGCCCAAGCAGGCGGACAACCCCGAGAGTCCCGATCAGCCGGGCGCACACAAGGGCACGTCCAGCTAAGCAGGGAACACCTGTGTGCCGCTGATCCTGGCCTTCTACCCATCCCAATTCTTCGCGGTGCGCGCATCTATGCCGTGTCCTACGGATCTTCCTGTCAGCTCTCTTTCTCCCGAACTCCACAGCAGCGCTGTCCACGGCGGGCAGAACAGCTCTGCTGTGGAGTTCGGGAGCCTGAGTGCAACCTCACATCCACCGGACAGGGCCTGGAGGCGCCGGCGGGGCGGGATACCGAGCTTCAGAAGGTTGTCGCCGATTCGGTGGTCTGGTTGAGGTGGAGGAGATGCCGGGTTTCCGCGGGACTGGCCGGGTAACGGTCGTACTCCGCGCAGAGATCGGATAGCCGGGCCACCAGCTCTGCGTTGGACTGGGCCAGCCGTCCCTTCTCGTAGTAGATGTTGTCTTCCAAACCGGTGCGGACGTGCCCGCCGCGGCGCAATGCCCACCGGTTGGCCTCCAGCTGGAACCGGCCGGTCGCGGCGCACGTCCATGTCGCGTCCGGGATCAGTTCCCGCAGCTCCGACAGGAAGAAATCGAGAATCGACTCCTTGGGCGGCAAGGTGTTCTTGATGCCCATCACGAGCTGGACGTGCGGCGGCGGCGCGAGCAGCCCGCGCTTGAGCAGGTCGACGCAGCTGTAGAGCATCGCGAAGTCGAAGATCTCGATCTCCGGCTTGATGCCGAGGTCCAGCATCCGCGCGGCCTGCTGCTCGACAAGCTGCGGCGGGTTCTCATATACCGACGTCGCGAAGTTGACCGAGCCGGTGGACAGCGAAGCCATCTCCGGCCGGAGCTCCAGGCACGAGTACCGCTCGTCCGGGCTGCGACCGCGGCCTCCAGTGGATAGCTGCACGATCACGTCCGGGCGCTCGCGCTTGATCCCGTCATAGACAGTCCGGTACCGGTGCACATCCGAGCTCGGACGCTGGTGGTCGTCACGTACGTGCACGTGCACGATGGTCGCTCCGGCGTCGATGGCGTCCACCGCGGACGCCACCTGCTCCTCGGGGGTCACGGGTACGGCAGGGTTGTCCGCCTTGGTGGGAACGGACCCGGTGATAGCGACAGTAATGGCCGCAGGCGTGGCCATTGCGCCTCCTCTCCTTGGGCATCTAGCATTGCGCAGCTGTGATCCCGGGGCCACAGTGATAGGGGCTGTAGCAAGTGGATTTCGTGTACGACGTGCCCGCCTCCAGGGTTGTTTTCGGCATCGGTCGGATACGCCAGGTGCCGGATGAGGTCGACCGGCTCGGGGGCGAGCGAGTCCTCCTCATCGCCGGTGGCCGGCAGAAGAAGCCTGCCGACGAGCTGGCGACCGCGCTCGGGCCTCGCGTGGTCGACCGCATCGGTGAGGTCGTCATGCACGTCCCCGCGACCCTGGCCGCGGCCGCGTCCGAGCGGACCGAGCAATCCGGCGCGGATCTGCTGGTCTGCCTGGGCGGGGGCTCGTCGATCGGGCTGGCCAAAGCCGTAGCGCTGCGCACCAGGTTGCCCATTCTCGCGGTCCCCACCACCTACGCCGGCAGCGAGATGACGCCGATCTGGGGACAGACTGACGGCGGTTGCAAGACCACCGGCCGCGACCGCACCGTGCTGCCCGCCACGGTGGTCTACGACCCTGCGCTCACCACGTCGTTACCGACTGACATCTCCGCCGCAAGCGGGATGAACGCGCTCGCTCACCTCATCGAGGGCCTCTACGCGCCCGACGCCTCACCGGTCACCACCGTGCTCGCCGAGGAAGGGATCCGCGCCCTGGCCGACGCGTTGCCGCGGGTGGTCGTCGCACCCGGTGACCTCGACGCCCGTACCGACGCCCTCTATGGCGCGTGGTTGGCGGGCTGGGTGGTGGGAACCGCCGGAATGGGCCTGCACCACAAGGTCTGTCATGTGCTCGGTGGGGCCTACGACCTGCCGCACGCCGGCACCCATTCCGCGGTGCTGCCATACGTCACCGCCTACAACGCTCCTGCGGCGCCGGCGGCGATGCTCCGCGCAGCCCGTGCGCTCGGCGCGCAGGATCCGGCCCGTGCGCTGTGGGAGCTGGCCAAACGGATCGGCGCGCCGACGTCGCTCGCGCAGGTCGGCTTCGAACCCGGCCGGATTCAGGAGGCCGCCCGGCTGGTCGTCGAGACTCCCCCAACCAATCCCCGCCCAGTCGACAGAGCGGCCGTGGCTGAGCTGCTCCGCGCCGCACACGCCGGCAAGCTCCCCGGGACTTAGGATGACGTTGCGTCTGTGAACTCTCTTTGTCAGTCGAGGTAGCCGCGGAGCGCCTGGGAGCGTAACGGCTGGCGCAGCTTGGCCATCGTCTTGATCTCGATCTGCCGGATCCGTTCCCGGGTGACTCCGTACAGGTGGCCGACCTGGTCCAGGGTCCGCGGCTGGCCGTCGGTGAGTCCGAAGCGAAGCCGAATAACGCTGGCATCCCGCTCGGGCAGCGTGGCCAGTGCCGCTCGCAGGTCGTCTTGGAGCAGAGGAAATGACACCACGTCGATCGCGGCCACGGCCTCGGAGTCCTCGATGAAGTCCCCGAACCGGGAGTCACCCTCCTCGCCGACGGTCTGGTCCAGGGAGACGGGTTCCCGGGCGTACCGCTGGATCTCCAGCACCTTCTCCGGACTGATGTCCATCGCCTTAGCCAACTCTGCAGGGCTCGGCTCGCGACCCAGGTCCTGACGCAGTTCGCGTTTCCTGCGGCCCAGCTTGTTGATCACACCGACTACCTCCACCGGAATCCGGACAGCGCGGGCCTGGTCGGCCATCGCTCGGGTGATGGCTTGCCGCACCCACCAGGTGGCGTAGGTGGAAAACTTAAATCCCTTGGCGTAGTCGAACTTCTCCACCGCACGGATCAGGCCCAAGTTGCCTTCCTGGATTAGATCCAGCAATAGCACGCCGTGGCCGGTATAGCGCTTGGCCACCGAAACGACGAGGCGAAGGTTGGCCTCCAGCAGGTGGTTCTTGGCGCGCTTGCCGTCACGGACGATCCAGCTCAGATCCCGGAGCAGTTGTGGGGCAATCATGTCGGTCGCGTCCTCGTTCCGGCGCACCCGCTCAGCGGCATAAAGCCCTGCTTCGATCCGCTTGGCGAGCGCCACCTCCTCCTCCGCATTGAGCAGCGCCACCTTGCCGATCTGCTTGAGGTATACCCGCACGGAATCGGCCGAGAGTGTGAGCTCGGCCGCCTTGCGTCCCTGACGTAACGCCGCTAACTCCTCCTCGTCCCAGACGAAATCGCCGGATTGCGCGACCCGGTCCATCCTGGCCGTCTTGGTCCCTCGGTGTCCTTCGCAGGATGCGGCGACGACACGCAACATCCTCACCTCCGAATAATCCTTACCGACGTCTATCTCGACGAGCGCCTCGGTCACCAAGTGGCCCGGATATCCCGGGCCGCCGGAGCGCCCCGCGCCTATCGTCGTGCCGAGACACCGGGACCGCGTCGTGCAGCACCGACGCGCCGAGGAACTGCGCGCGGCGCTGCTCGACCAGCAGCCGGTTGGCGTACGACCCGATCTCCTGGGCCCGGAGCACGTGCTGCACATCCGGGACGCGCAGCACGATGTTGTGGACATCGATCAGCAGCTCGGTGTCCCTGTGCTGCTCGGGGTGGGCCCACTCATCAGCACGAGCCAGAGTGAACCACCACTCGTGATCGCAGGTGCTTAGCAAAGTGGGCGTGGAGCGATGCTGGACGTCGATGTCGGTGAAGCAGCAGTAGCGGGGGTCGCACCAGCCGGGATGGATAGACCGCATCAGGTACCTCCGGAGTCTCTGTTCGTTGCGGCGACAAAGCGCCGATCAGGTTGCCTTGCTGTACTGATCGGTGGCGTTGCGCCGGCTGATGACGCACTAGCGGCCACGGTCGTGGGCTACCGCCGATGAGTACGTCGATCAGTTGACTGCGGGCTATCAACGGGGACTTGGCCGGGGGATTGTGGAACGCGTCGTCTAGCCGGATCTCTGGCGGCTCCGTTCCCGGTCCGCATCCGCTGCGCCATCGCGGCCCGGTCAGCAGCCATGCCCCGCAACAGGTCTACGTAGTAGCCAGGGCCCAGGGCCCGCTCCTCCTGGATGGCCCGATGGCGGTAGTACGCGGCCTCGGCGTCGAGATCGTCCGCGCGGCGGCGGACAAGATCGTCTCGGATGGCCGTATCGCGTACCACCACACCATCAGCGACTGGTAAAACACCGGCGCTGACGAGTGATACGCCGCTGGGGTTAACTCCCCGCTGTGAGTGTTGTTGACTAGCCGTCATCTGGATGTCCCCGGGCCGACACGGACACGTTTCAGCCACCGGGGTCTGGGGCGGCACCGCTCCCGACCCTACTTCCCCAGAGGGGGCTGCGGGACAAGAGTGCTGATAGCGAGACTACCAGGAGACACCGACTCACCGGTAGACCAAACGTACCCGGCTAGCCGAATCCCGAGGGCGGTGGACGGGATCGACTTGCGGTGGCGTGAAGCCTTTTCGATAGGTGTTAAAAAAGGCTTGCTCAACCCGGATTGATGAATTGTGCGGTCTGCGGATCCGGGCGCCACCGTCATGTGTGGCTGCTCGCTGGCGGGCGTCCTGGTCAGCTCGACGGCCGACGCAGCTGCGGGCGAGCGGCAAGGACCGGAATGCCGCGGATGGGCGGTGTTGACGCTAGCTCTGTCCGGACTTTTCGAATCCCCACGTCCGATGTTGCTAGTCCAACGTCGGGTTTTGCACCTGTCTCCACCGTGTGATCGTAGGCTCCAGAGGAGGAGGGGTGGATGGACGACGAGGACGGGGCCGGCGACCCGGATTACCGCTCACACTAGCCAACGAGCGCACCTTTCTGGCCTGGATCCGCACCGCGCTGGCGCTCATCGCCGGTGGGGTGGCCGTCGTGCAGCTGGTCCCCGACTTCGGGTTCCCGGGGTCGCGACGGATCGTGGAGGCGCTGCTCGCCGGGATGGGCGTGCTGGTCGCCGGGGGAAGTGTGCGGCGCTGGCGACAGGTCCAGCAGGCGATGCGCCGGGACACCGGCCTGCCGCCGACGTGGATGCCGTTGTTGCTGGGATCCGGGCTGGTCGTGTTGACGGTGGTCGTGCTCGTGCTGCTGCTGACCGCGCGATAGGAGGCCATTCGTGGACCGGCTTACCGAGCTACCCGGCCTGCAGGCCGAGCGCACCCTGCTGTCTTGGGACCGTATGGCGCTGGGGCTGCTGGCCAACGGCGCGCTGCTGATGTTGCGCGACGTCCAGCCGCTGGGCACGGCCCGCCTGGTGCCGGCCGGTGCGGCGCTGCTGCTGGTGGTGCTCTGCGCGCTGGCCGGACGCCGCCGGGCGAAACGGATCGGTCAACCTACGGCGACAATCGCTGCGCCGACGCTCGAGGTGCTCGGGCTCGACGTGACGGTGACGATGCTCGGCCTGGCCGTCATCGGGCTAATTGTGGCCTAGCTGGCGGGTGGCCGCCGCAACGCCCACGTCCAGGTCCAGGGCCGCCGGCAAACCGCAACCGGCCGGGCCCAGCCGGCGAGCACCGCGCCTTCGTTGGTCAACCGGGAGCCGGCGGCCGGCTGGGAGATGCCGAGTTGGCGCGCCGCCCGGCCCAGACTGCCCAACCGTGCCACCGACAGCAGCAGGTCCAGCGCGCCGATCTCCGGCACCCCGGGCGACAGATGGGCCCGATCCTGTTCCCCGGCCGACGACAACGCCGCATGCCTCAGCCGGTCCCGCGAAGCGAACGACGATCTGGCGAACTCCCACGGACAGCGCGGACCACAAGATCGCTGTGGCCACTGAGGCGACGCCCTCTCGGAGCCAGCACTGTCAGGTCGGGGTGCGAGTTCTTCGTCGGGACGCGCCGGGCAGCGAGACTGCTGCGGTTGAGGCCGCGCCCGGGCTCGGCCGCGCTCAGCCGGTGATCACTTAGCCCCGCTCGGACTGCCAGGCGTGCCAGCCGCCGATGAGGTCGGAGACGTCGTCGAAGCCGTGGGCGCGCAGCAGGCTGGCGGCCGCGATGGACCGGTAGCCGCCGGCGCAGTGCACGAGAACCGGCCGGGCCGGGTCGAGTGTGGGCATCAGC
>DASUII010000351.1:0-4408 GCA_036279835.1 Pseudonocardiaceae bacterium | reverse complement strand
TCGGTCCCGGGCACGGACACAACACCTCATCGGCGTCATTCCCGATTCGGCACCACATACCCTGCCGAGAAGTAAGACCATGCGGCAATTGGTAGACGCACGTAAATCGACCGGCAGACTACCTAGCAGAGGAGTTTCTTTGCAACGCGTAATGTGCGGCGATATTCTACGGAGCTTACCGACGCTGACTACCAACACCGAGCCTCCTCATCCGGCGCCGCGACCCGGCAGCCGTGTGGTCCGAGGCTGCTCGCCGAATCCCCCACGGAAAACGTCCAGACGATCACGCAGGATGCGGAGCGCGCGATACCGCCGGACAACATATTCGTTCCGCTCCGTACACAGCTCGACACTATTCGGAAGTGGAACGAGGAGCGCGGTTGGGGCTTCCGCCCTGACGAGCTCGACGCCGTGGATGTCACCCCCTCGGCTGAGGATAAGACCAACCGCGCGGCTCCTCCCAGAACACGAGGTCCACAACTAACCCCCAGGGGCCAGGTGGGCTTGGCTTCAACCCGGCACCTCCCGCTGGTATCAGCAGCCAGATTGTCGGTCTCTGTTAGCAGGTACCCCCGAGACCTGATCCGGACCCAGGGGACCACGATGTGCGACGCATCAAGGGAGCTGCGATGCCTACCGACCCGGCCAACATCCGGACCGCGATTGTCCTGCAGGGGGGCGGCGCCCTGGGCGCCTACGAGTTCGGCGTGCTCAAGGCCATCTACGACCAGCGGCCAGGGTTCGAGCCGGCGGCGGTGGCGGGTATCTCGATTGGTGCAGTGACTGCCGCCGTTCTAGGCGGCGCCCGGGGCGAGCCCATCGCGGCGCTTGAGACGCTGTGGCGCGACAAGTTGACAGTGCTGCCCCGGGTGCCGGGGTTTCCGGCGATGCCGATGCTGTTCTTGCCGCGCGATGTCGAGCGATCCCTGGCTACGTTCGGCAACCCGGGCATGTATCAGCTGAACCCTGCGATGCTGATCGCGCCATGGGCATGCACGAGCATCTACGAGACCGGACCGCTTCGCCGGACTCTGGCGGAGCTGACCGACCTTCACAAACTCAACCACGGTGGCATGCGAGTGATCGTGGGCGCCATCGACGTCGGGACCGCGCTGATCAGGTATTTCGACAATGCCAAGCATGATCTCAGTCTCGATGCGGTGGTGGCCAGCGGTAGCCTCCCGCCCGGATTTCCCATGACCGAGATTGACGGGCATTGGTACTGGGATGGAGGCCTTTTCTCCAATACCCCGCTGAGTCCGGCCATCAACTTCCTGGAGTCCTGCGAGCCGGACAACCCCGATATCTACCGGGAACTGATCGCGATCGAGCTGTTCCCGATGGAAGCCCCGGTCCCTCAGTCGTTGACCGATGTCGTCGACAGAATGGTGCAGCTCCAGTACACGAGCCGGATCAAGCTGGACGAGAAGCTCTTCAACAAGATCGACAGAGTGATCAAACTCATCGAGCGCGTCGACACCGAGCTTCCGACCGACAGCCCGATACGGTCGGACAAGGATTACCAGCGCATGTTGGGCCACCGCAGGATCAACAGCTTCAAGGTCATCGAGGCCAAACTCGATCACGACCTGACCAACGCCAGCGACTTCTCCCGGTCGTCGATCGAGGCCCGGATCGAAGCCGGTTACGACGACGCCAAACGCCAAGGTGTGGCCTTGCAGTAGTTCCTTGATCTGCGGCGCGTGTGGTGGTGCCGTATGATCAGCTGGGCATGGCCGAGCCAGGGTCGGTTCACCCACGGCACCTCCGCGCAGCGCCAGAAGTGGTATCTCACCGGGTACCAGTCCGGGGACTTGACGAGCTGCAACACCTTCGACACGGGCGACCTCGGCTGAGTGCCGTGAGCGATCAGGGAGGCTGACGTCGTGAGCGGCGAGCTGGGATCCCGGATCCGGGTGGAGCGCGACGGCAGGGTGCTGCGGATCGTTCTGGTCCGCCCGGAGCGGGGCAACGCCATCGACCCGGACTTCGTCGGCGAGCTTCGCGCCGCGGCGTTTCAGCTGGACCGAAGCGTCGGGTGCATCGCCATCGTCGCCGAGGGCAAGACGTTTTGCGTAGGAGGGGATGTCCGGGTTTTCGCCGAGGCAGCCGAGCTCGGAGCGTCTGTGCATGCCTGGGCTACCGGATTCCACCAGGCCGTGCTCGCACTGATGGCTTCGGGCGTACCGATTGTCGTCGGCGTGCAGGGCTGGGCGGCCGGCGGAGGCCTGAGCCTGGCGTTGCTGGGCGACGTGCTGGTCCTCGGACGGTCCGCCCGGTTACGGGCGGCGTACACCGCGATCGGCCTAACGCCAGATGGCGCCGCCTAGCCGCCGAGCTGGCTGACGGAGCGACGGACGCCCTGGGCGCGGCTCGCGATCTTGTCCATGGTGGCTGGTCCCGGGACTTCGCCGAGCAGCTTGACGAGGAGGCGAAGGCCATCGCTGCGAGAGCCGACAGCGTGCAGGGTCGGGAAGGGATAAGGGCGTTCGTCGAACGGCGAGCGCCGCGCTACCACGGCTGATAGGACTCGTCATTCAACCGGGTGGCGAGATGGGCGCCGGGTGCCGCGGTCTGGTTGGCGTGATCCGGTTCGCAGTGATTGTGTTGCCGTTGGCGGTACCGCTTACGTGCACGGTACTGCCGACCGGGAGCTGCTGTGCGGTGCCAGGCCTGCGCCTGGTGCCGAACTGCGTCTGAGGCGTGATGGTCACGGTGTACTGAGTGCCGTTCCTGGCGTTAATGGTCCAGGTTGAACCGTTTTCGGCGGTAATCTGGCCGATGAGCCCATGGGCATGTGTGCCCTTGGCCGGCGCGGTCGCCGCGGGTGGTGCTGTCGTCGGGGTGACGCCCTGGGTGCTCGATCCGCCGGAGCAAGCCGCCACGACACCAATCGCGACCGAGGCGCCGACCAACCCGACTCGCTAATCCCTGGCATTTCCACAGCGCGGGTAAGGGGTTGACGGTGAGCCGCGGGTTCGCCACGGTGGATCGATGGCCGCACCCCAAGACGTCCCGCACGGCACGCTCCTCGGCCGCCGAATCGCTTGAAGACATCCGGCGGGCATTAGCCGATGCGGCCCGCAAGCCGCCGGACAGGCCTGCGGGGTCCTAGCGCGGAGGCTCTGGTGGGGCCAGGGCGTCGGCGCCATCGCATGGCGACGCCGATAGGCCCTGCAGCGGGGAACGCAGTGTGTTACTGGTATCTGAGGGGTTGGATGGGGAGTCGGGCGGCCCGGTAGGCGGGGTAGCTACCGGCGATGAGGCCAATCATGAGGCTGATGGCGAATGCCGCCACCACGGGCGGGACAGTCAAGACGGGGGTGAACCCGGCGAGGGCTCCGGAGGGGTCGAAGGCCGGGGCAACGGTTTGGATGAGGAAGATCAGTCCGATCCCGGCTCCGACGCCGATGAGTCCACCGAGGCCGGCCAGGACGATGGATTCGATGAGAACCTGTTTGAGGATGGCGCGGCTGGTAGTGCTGCCCGCTTCGTGGATGCTGACCTCGCGGGTTCGTTCGGCGACCGAGGCCAGCATGATATTGAGGACTCCGATGCCGCCGACGACCAGCAAGATCACCGCGATGGCCGGGATGAACAGGACGAGGATGCGCACGATCTGGTTGAAGGTTTGCAGCCGGCTTCCCAGGGATTGAATTTGAAAATCTCGCAGTCGGGGGTCCGTGATGTGGTGGCGAGCGTCGAGGATGCGGGCGACCTCGGCCATGGCGGCGGGCACGGCTGTGTGCTGGGAGGCCTGCACGGTGATCGCGTTGAGTGTGCTGCCGGTACCTTGGCCGTAGCCGACGATATAGCGGCGGTCGGTGTCGATCGGCACCACCGCGGTGTTGTCCAGCTGCCGGCCGTAGCTGGCCATCACACCGATGACCCGGAAAGGCACATGGTTGATCTGAACTGTCTGGTTCAGCGCTGCGGCGGGATCACCGAAGAGGGTGCTCGCGACAGTAGGACCCACGACTGCCACCCTGGCGGCCTCGCGTGCCTGAGTCTGGTCGAAAAACGACCCCGCCGTAATGAGCCGGTTGTTCGTCGCAGCCCAGATGTCCGTGGTACCGATGGTGGTTCCCGAGAGGAGCTTGACGCTTCCGGTCGCGATCACCATACCTGTGCTGTTGATGGAGGGGGTGACGGTGGCGACGTCGCGTGCGTCCTGCAGCGCGGAGGCGTCGGCGTCGGTCAGATTCCGGGCGGGTGGCCCCCCTGGGACCTCGGCGGTCGTCGGCACGATGGCGATTTCATCGGCCACCGTTTCGACCCGCGCATTGACCGAGTTCTTCACCCCATAACCGCAGGCGACCAGGAGAATCACGGCCGAGACTCCGATGATGAGGCTGAGCAGGGTCAGCGCGGAACGCAGCCGGTGGGCGCGTAACCCGCGTAGCGGGGA
>DASUII010000350.1:0-5315 GCA_036279835.1 Pseudonocardiaceae bacterium | reverse complement strand
CAAGCCGACGACGACGGATGCCGGGATCCCGGTCGCGAGTGATGAGCACTCGCTCACCGTCGGTCCGGATGGACCGATCCTGCTCCAGGATCATTACCTCATCGAGCAGATGGCGCAGTTCAACCGCGAACGCGTGCCGGAGCGCCAGCCGCATGCCAAGGGCGGCGGCGCGTTCGGTCGGTTCGAGGTGACCAATGATGTCAGTGCCTACACCAAGGCCGCGGTGTTCCAGCCGGGTACCAAGACCGACATGCTGGCCCGGTTCTCCACAGTGGCCGGCGAGCGTGGCAGCCCCGACACCTGGCGCGACCCTCGCGGCTTCGCGCTGAAGTTCTACACCACCGAGGGCAACTACGACATGGTCGGCAACAACACGCCGGTCTTCTTCATCCGCGACCCGATGAAGTTCCAGCACTTCATCCGTTCGCAGAAGCGCCGCGCGGACAACAACCTGCGTGACCACGACATGCAGTGGGACTTCTGGTCGCTGTCCCCGGAGTCAGCGCACCAGGTGACCTGGTTAATGGGTGACCGGGGTATTCCGCGCAGCTGGCGGCACATGAACGGCTACTCCAGCCACACCTACATGTGGGTCAACGCTGCCGGCGAGAAGTTCTGGGTGAAATATCACTTCCTGACCGACCAGGGTATCGAGTTCTTCACCCAGGATGAAGCCGACCAGATGGCCTCGATCGATACCGACTACCACCATCGTGACCTGTATGAGCACATCGCCGCCGGCGAGTACCCGAGCTGGACGCTCAAGATGCAGATCATGCCGTTCGATGATGCCAAGACCTACCGGTTCAACCCGTTCGACCTGACCAAGGTGTGGCCGCACAGCGACTACCCGCTCATCGAGGTCGGGAAGATGACGCTGGACCGCAACCCCACCGACTACCACACCGAGATGGAACAGGCCGCTTTCCAGCCCAACAATCTTGTACCGGGAATCGGCCCGAGCCCGGACAAGATGCTGCTGGGTCGGTTGTTCGCCTACGCCGACGCGCACCGGCACCGCATCGGCGCGAACTACCAACAGTTGCCGGTGAACGCTCCGCAGTCGCCGGTGCACAGTTACAGCAAGGACGGTGCGATGCGGTACCAGAACGTGTCGGACCCGGTGTACGCGCCGAACTCCAAGGGCGGTCCAAAGGCCGACGGCGCCCGGTACGGCGAGTCTGCGGGGTGGCAGACCAGCGGGGACATGGTGCACGCGGCCTACACCCTGCACGCTGAGGACAGCGACTGGGGCCAGGCCGGCACGTTGGTCCGTGAGGTACTCGACGACGCGGCCCGCGGGCGGCTGGTGGACAATGTCGTCGGCCACCTGCTCAACGCCGTGACCGAGCCGGTCCTGCAACGGGCCTTCGAGTACTGGCGCAACGTTGACAAGGGCCTGGGTGACCGGATCGAGCAGGGCGTGCGCGCCAAGCAGTCCGAACGCGATCCCAAGGCTGCCAAGCAAGCCAACCCAGCGCGCTCCGGCGCGCAGGCCAAGGCCTGACTGGAGAGCCTGACCGGGGGCGGAAGCCTGACCTCGGGGCCAAAGCTTGACCGAGGGGAATAGTCGAGGGCCCGGCACACTGGGGGTGCCGGGCCCTCGCGTATTCGGTAGCGGGCACCCCGCCGTAGGGTCCCTGACATGGGGCTCACCGTGGTCGGCATCGGTGGTTCGATGCGCGAGGACTCACAGTCCGAGCGAGCCCTGAGCGTGGTTCTTCAGGGTGCCCGAGCCGCCGGTGCGGACACCGTCGCGATCACCGGCACGGAGTTGATCCTGCCGTTCTACGACCCGGCGGTGCTCGAGCGCAGCGAGCTGGCGTGCCGGCTGGTGCAGGCGCTGCGGGAGGCCGACGGGGTGGTGCTGGTTTCGCCGGGCTACCACGGCACCGTCTCCGGGTTGGTGAAAAACGCGTTGGACTACGTCGAGGACCTGCGCGGGGATCCCCGCCCCTATCTGGACGGACGGGCGGTCGGCTGCGTGGCGATGGCGCTGGGCTGGCAGGCGACGGTGACCACGCTGACGGCGCTGCGCTCCATCGTGCACGCGCTACGCGGCTGGCCCACACCGTTGGGCGCGGCGCTGAACTCCGCCGAGGTGAGTTTCGACGACCACGGCGTCGCCTCCAATCCGGCGGTAGACCGCACGCTGCGCACGATCGGGCAGCAGGTGGTGCAGTTCGCCCTGCACCATCGCGCCGGCGACACGCAAAACTACCGCGCAGGTAGCGTGCTGGACGACTGATAGCACGTCAGGATGACGATCGCCGACGTCAGCATCATCCACGCCGCAGGTAATGCTCCAACGCTTCGCGGGCGAGGGCCGAGACGGTCTTGCCTTCTCGTTCAGCAGCGTCCACAGCCTGCCGGTGTAGCTGATCGGGAATCCGGAAGGTCACCTGTGGGGAATGAGTACGCCCACCCGACAATGACGGGCGGCCGGGACGCACTTTACTCGGCGCCACAGGGGTGTTCTCATCCAAGATGTCGACGAGGGCCCGTTCGATATACTCCCGTGTTACACGGTTGCCGTGGCGGTCCCGGAGGTCCTCACGGTCCAGGTCGACGTCGTCGGTGGGCTGATCACTCATCACTCCTGCTCCCTGGCCTGGTCGTAGTAGGGACGGAACTTGGCTTGCAGGTCCTGCGCGTGGATGACGAGTAGGCAGTCCGGCAGGCGGACCGCGACGACCTCCAGCGCGCGGCCGGTGAGATCGTCGCCGAGAAACACCAGCCGGTCATCGATACCTGGTTCTGGGGCGGGCAGAGCCAGGGCACTGCACAACAAACTGGCCGCAACGTCGCTCGCCGGTGTCGGGCCGGTCAGCGCGCACTAGCACGCGGCTAGGCCAGGCTGACCTCGGTGGGCGCGGTCGGGCTGGGTTCCTCCGGGTGCAGCGCGGCCCGCACGCACAGCGCGCCGCCCTCCAACCGGGCGCGCGGTCGTAACCCGGCGCGGCGTAACACCCGGGTCAGCGCGCCGTTGCCCGCTCGGGATATCGCGGTGAACTCGGTGAGCTGATCGGTTCGGGCCAGCTCCACCAGGTTGCGGGCCAGCGCGGTTCCTACTCCCCGACCCTGCCAGAGGTCCTCGACCAGCAGCGCGACCTCGGCCGTGCCCGGTCCGGTGCCGACCAGATTCGCCAGCCCGACCGCCGCGCCACCATCGGTGGTCATCGCGAGCACGCTGGTGGAGCCGTCGGCGCCGATCAGTTGCTGCAATACCGCCGCGGTCAACACCGGTCTGGTGGACAGGGATCGCAACGCCCGGGTGTGCGGGGAGCAGCGCGCGTGCAGCGCGGCGACCAGCGGCGCGTCGGCCGCCGTCGCGGCCCGCAGTACCACCTCCGCGCCGTCGGTCAGCTGCACGCTGACTCGTGGTGGCACAATCCGGACAGCGGCGCGGTCGCCGTCAGAGGCTCCGGCGAGCTCGAGTAGCGCCGCGGCCTGGGAAATTTCGGTGGCGGTGAACGGCCAGCCGCGGCGCAGCCGCACTCGCCTCGCGCCGACGCCGACGTCGGCCTGATGGGCAGCCTGGTGGGCGGTCGGTGGCGCGCCGGCTTCAGTCAGCTCAGCACGCAGCATGGTCGCTACCGCCCGGTCGGCGCTGCCTGGGTCGACCGCCACGCAATGCGCCAGCGCCAGCGCGGCGGTCACCGGGTCGGCCAGCGCGTGGGCGTCGGCCTGCACCACCACCGTCACGGGAAACCCGGCCGACTCGACGGCTTCGACTAGCGCCGGCACCGCGACCGTCGGCGGCAGCCTGACCAGCAGCTCGTCGGTCACCGCACCGTCTTCGGCCGGTTCGCCGACCACGTGCAAGGAGACGATGTTGGCGCTGCAGCCACCGATCGCCGCGGCGAGCGCGCCCAGCCGGCCGGGTTGATCAGCCACGTCGACGTGTAGCCGCCACAGGGCCAATGGGACCACCTCCTGGCTCAGCTTGCGCTGTTGTCGTTACCCCCATGTTGACGGACGATCAACTTTCGCGCAGGACGTCGCGGACGAACGCGACCTCGACAGCGGCCTGCCGGAGGTTCTCGGCCACCACCAACGACCCATGCCCCGCGTCGTAGCGGTAACTCCGGAACGGCTTGCCCAGCTCAGTGAGCCGGTCAAGATAGTTGTCGATCTGACGGATCGGGCAGCGCGGATCGTTGTCCCCGGCCAGCAGCAGCACCGGGGCGCGCAACTCGGTCGCGTAGCTGATCGGAGAGGACTCCCGGTAGAGCTCGGGCAGGTCGTCGGGGGAGCCGCCGAACAGCGCGCGGTCAAAAGCCCGCAGCGGCTCCATCTCATCGGCGTAGGCGGCGGTGTAATCGGCGACCGGGATACCGGCGATGCCGGCAGCCCAGCGCTGCGGTTGGGTTCCCACCGCGAGCAGGGTCAGGTAGCCGCCCCAGGACCAACCTTCGACCACGCACCTCGCCGGGTCAGCGAACCCGCTGGTCACTGCCCAGTCGTGCACGGCCGCGACGTCGTCCAGCTCGGTCAGCCCGGGTCGACCCTCGATCGCGTCGCGCCAGGTCGAGCCGTAGCCGGTGGAGCCACGGTAGTTGACGTGCACGACGGCGAAGCCGGCGTCCAGCCACAGCGCTCGGGTTGCGGAGAAGCGGTCCTCGTCGGCTGCGTGTGGGCCACCGTGCAGCGCGAACACGGTGGGCAGCGGCCCTGCCGGGGCGTCGGGCGGCCTGGCTACCAGGGCGTGCACGGCACCGGCCGGGGTTTCCACGAACTGGTCGGCCAGGGCTTGTGAGCCAGGCGCCGGCTCGCCCCGGGCAGCCAGCAGCGCGCGGTGGGTGCCGTCTTCGTCCAGTGCCTGGATACTGGGCGGCTGGGCGGCGCAGGACCAGGCGTACTCGACGGTGCCGTCCGGCCGGACCGCCGCATTGCTGACGGTGCCGGTGGGGATGTCCAATGCGGTCAACGCACCGGTGGTCAGCTGGTAGCGGTGCAGGGTGGAGCGTGCGGCGTGCTCATGGATGACGAGCAGCGCGGCGCCGTCGGGATACCAGTCGGCAGTGACCTCGCCGGGCAGGTCCAGGACAATCTCGGTCTCAGTGTTCGCCTTGACGTCCCAGATCAGCAGCTCTTGGCGGCCATGTCGCTCGTGGCTGAGCAACAGTCGGGGGTCGTCCGCCACCGGGGCGAAGCCCAGCACCTCCAAGCCCTTGCCGGGCCCGTCCCACATCTGCGCAATCGCGTCACCGGTGCCGGTGTCGAGCACCCGGACCGCGGGGTGCCGGGAGTCGCCGTGTTCGGAGTGCACGATCGCGAGTAGCTGCTCGTCCCGGGACAGCGCGCCCACCCCG
>DASUII010000349.1:0-11599 GCA_036279835.1 Pseudonocardiaceae bacterium | reverse complement strand
CGGGAACGGGGTTCCCTGGCCGCGGCAGGTCACCGACGTGCCGTCACCCATCGACCACGACACCGACGTCGGCCTGGCTACCGCCGTCACCGACACCCCCGGCACCTGCGCGGTGGCCGACCGCGGACCCCAACTGGCCGGATCCAGCCACAACCAGGTCGGCAGGTTCACCAACTGAGCGCCCACCGGATTCGCCTCGATCCTCGGGGAAGGCAACAACAGCAGGTTTCGCGCCTGCTCAGCCAACTGCGCCGCCGGCGGTGCCGCGCCGGGCCGCCCATCCGGGATCCACACCGGCGGCCGATACAACGCGTCGACCACTCCGGCCTGGTCGCACCGATACACATACCAGGCACCCGGCTCGCCAGGTGTGGGATCAGCGACCGCAACAGCCGGCACCGCCCGGCCCGCCGACGCCCGCAAGATCACGGCCGGCGCCACCCTGACCGCCCCGTCCCCGTCCCCAGCCGGCGGCCGGTACGCGACGGTCGCCACCCCGGTCACGGCCGGCTGGTAGTCACTGCGAACGTAGGAGCAGTGCACCGGATCGTCGCCACCCGCGACGTGGTCGCCTCCGTCGGCTCCGCCGCGGTGGTCTCCGCCTCGTGGACCACGAGCCGGAGCGCGGTCGGCTTTGCGGCCGGCTCCGTCGCCGCCTTTGCCCGCGCCCAGTTCACAAGCGGGTGTCGGACTCTGAGCGCAGTCCACGCTGCCCCAGGGGTCCGCGAACGCGGGCAACGTGCCAGCCAACACGAGGAGAGCCGCGCCGCCCACGCTGATGATCACTCGGTTCAACATGTTCCGACCGCCTGAGCGCCGAAGTCTGTCACCTTCCACGAGCCGTCCACGGCTTTCTTCACAATCGCGTTGATCTGACGCCTGCCGCCGGGTCCGTCATTGGCCGCCTGCCCGTTGTCGGCGCGGTACTTCAACCAGTTTGTTGAGTCACCGCAATCCGAGATCACGACCTTGGTCGGAGACTCCGCCGGGTCCGCTGTCGACACTTGCGGGTTGTTGACCGGCCGCCCCCGAGACACCAGCCCGTTGTAGTGATCGGCATACAAACCACGGGAGAGGGTGGACAGTGCATCGCCGGTGGCGTTCTGCGCCAGGTTGGGCGACCGCCAATCCGATGTCGTAGCGGCATCAGCAAAATCCCGCCACATGCCCAGGTAGGCAGCGATGGCCTGTTGTCGCGCGACATCAGCTGGAGAGGACGGTGACGTCGGTGGGACCGAGGTCGGTGTCTGCGCGGCGGAGTGAGCTGTCGCTGGCGCCGGACTGGACGCGCCTGCACCACAGGCTGTCAGCGCCAGAGCTGCGATGGCCACTACAGCTGCCCGAATGGCGTGCCGCCCCGCGAGTACGCGCGCCTCAGGTTTGGTGTAGCCGGCGAGCTCGGGAATCTTGTCCGCTGCCGGCTTGAGTTGACCGAACGACACACTTGAGACGCCGTCAGCTGGTTTTGCCGCGATGGCTGCCCACGGATCACCGCCTGGCCAGTCTCCCGGCGGCGGTGGGGGCCGCAGGGATCGATGGGACGATTCTGGCTTCCGTGGCCGCGGCCACACTCGTGTTCGACACGAGAACCTCGGCCCCATCGATCTAGCCTCCCGCCTATCGCGTGCTCTCAGGGATGCTGCACTATGTAATCAGCCGTTGACGGCCTGTGCGGCAGATGTAAGCAGAGCACCTGCGTACTGTCAACACTCGTGTACGACTGGTATGCAAAATGGGTGCGAGTGTTGACACGGCTGTGTGCGTCAGGAGGCGGGAGTGACCGGTCCTCAGCAGGCCAAACGATCCTTTGGGGACAAGCTCGCCTACTTGATCGAAACGGTGCACCCCTCCAGACCGCGGTCCCTACAGCTACCGTGAGATCGCTGCCGGGATCGCCGACCATGCTGGCGCGATGACCGCAGCCCAACATTAACCAGCTGGTGAGAGGCAAGCAGCCACACCCGCGGATCAACGACATCGAGGCGCTGGCCACCTTCTCCGGTGTGCCGGTGATCTACTTCTTCGACGATGACGTCACCGCACGAATCGAGGATCAGATCGCCCAGGTCAGGACCTCGGCCGGGGATGTGGGTGGCCTGGTCACTGCCAGGTTCGACACCTCCGTCCTGGTCACCGTGGACTCCCGGGCCGGGGCATTGGCAACCGTCAGAAACGGCCGTGACGGCGACTGTCCTGTGGGGGTCCGGGCCGTCGATTGCCGGGTCGCCGGTTGAGGTGCTCGGATGCGGTGGTGACGTCACAAGCGACGCCTCACAGCTTCCAGACCGGTCTGTGGTCACTCGCGTCATCCGCTACCCCCCTCGCGCGCACGCGGCTCTGTCCTGTATTTACTCGTTGACAAGACGTATCGCAGATGAAAGTCAGAGACCCTACCTATGTCCACGTTCGTATACGATCAGTGCGGGTGAGTGGCGCTAGCGTTGACACGGTGGCGAGCCGTCAGGAGGCGGGTATGACCGGACCCAGTCAGTGCAGACAATCCTTCGCGGGCAAGCTCGCCTACTTGATCGAGACAGCGCACCCACCAGACCGCGGTCCGTACAGCTACCGTGAGATCGCCGCCGCGATCGCCGACGATCCCGGGGCGATGACCGCCGCCCACATCAACCAGCTCGCCATCGGGAAGCAGCCGCACCCCCGTATCCACCACGTCGAGGCGCTGGCCAGCTTCTTTGGCGTTCCCGTGACCTACTTCTTCGACGACGACGCCGCCGCACAGATCGCAGACCAGATTGCCCAAGTCAGTGCCTGGCGCGATACCGAGGCCCGACACATCGCCGAACGAGTCGTCCAGCTCAACCCCCGCGACCGCAACACGGTCACCAACCTGATCGACACACTGCGCGCCTACGACGAGCAGCCCCGCTCGAGCCGCCGCCGCCGCAAGCCCTCCACGAGCGACGGCGCATGACACCAAGCTCCGCGCTGGGCTCACTCGCTGGGCCCCCAGCAGCAAAGGTGACCACCGCGGTGGACTGGCCCAGGCTACGGGCCCGCTGCCGCCAGCGGGTCAACCACCTCCTCGGCCACACCGGCATCCCGGACCCGTGGGACATCAACGAGTTCCTCGACCGGCTCGAACTCCACCGCGGTCGCGACATCGATCTGTGCGCGATCACCTGGAGTCCCGGCGACAGCTGCGGCGCCTGGCAGCAACACCCCGATCACGACGTGATCGCCTACGCCGAGAACACCAGCGGCTTCCACCAGGATCACATCATCCTGCACGAGGTAGGACACATGATCTCCCAGCACCGCGGTCGCTGCGTCTTTTCCCAGGAACAGGCACAACGCATCGCCCCCGACCTCACGCCAGTTGCGCTCGCGCACCTGCTCGACCACAGCGGCGCTCAGGCCGAGGAACATGAGGCGGAGACGATTGCGGTACTAATCCATCAACGGGCCCGCGTCCGCCCCCAGCCCGCTATCGACGTCCTGCCCCCAGCCGCCGACGAAAGGCTCGCCCGCGTGGCCCAGATCTTCGGATTTTGACGATGGGTGTGTCCAACGTGTTCCTGCCCGCAGGATTCGCCGTTGTCGTCGTCGACGGACCTCGCAGGGGCCGCCCCGCCTCCGGAGGTGCGAATCACGGTACCTCAACCCGGGAGCGCCCCAACCCATGAACGAGTGGATCGAGACAGCTGGCTTGATCAGCCTATGGCTGGCGGCGATCCTGCGCGCCCCGGCCGCGGCTCGGCATCCCTGCCAGCGCCCCCTGTGGCTGGGCACCTGCCTCATCGCCGTCACCACCACGCTCTACCAAGAACCGGTCATCGGCAGGCTCGGGCGGCTGATCGGCGACTTCAATCTGATCGACTTGAGCCGGCATGTGTCCCACACCATCACGGCCGCGGTGATGCTCTACTGCGTGCTCGTCGCCGTGGGCCGCCAGCGCCACATCTGGCTACTCGCGCCAGCCGCCGCAGGTACGATCGCTGCCACAGTCTGGCTGAACCTGTCCGCAGCGCCGCACGCCCGCAGCACGATCACCACCCCGGAGCTGCCGCTGATCTACTGGCTGGTGTGTTTCGGGTTCTACCTGGTCGCCGACGGCACCTCGGTCGCGGTGTGCTGGCGATATGGCAGGTGGGCCGGTCCGGGTACTCTCCGCCAGAGCCTGCGGATCTTCGGGCTGAGCAGGCTGTTCGGCTGCCTGCTGTGGATCCTGTTCCCCGCTTACCTCATCACCCGAATCACTGTGCTGCTTAGCTATGTCCCCACGCTGACCGGAATCGAACTTCTCCTGCAAGCAGGTAGCGTCCTGCTGCCCGGCATCGCCTCAGCCCGGCAGGACCTCCTCCAGCGCCGCATCCTGTGGGACCTGTGGCCACTGTGGCAAAGCCTGACCGACGCGATACCAAACCTCACCCAGCCAGATCGCGGGTCCCGCCTCAGCGCCCTAGCCACCACCAACGCTGCCGTCAACTCGCGCCTGTACCGGCTCGTGATCGAGATCCGCGACGCGGCCCTGATCCTGCGTGCCTACATCACCCCAGCGACCCTCGCGGCCGCCCAGCAATTCGCCGCCACCCACCCCGTACCACCTGCTGACCTCAACGCAGCCACAGTAGCCTGCTGGCTCCACAGCGCCCGGCAGGCCAAACTCGCTGGCAGCCCACCTCGTCCCACGGTTTGCGACACCAGCAACCCCGGCGGGAACACCCTCCGCGAGGAGATCGAGTTCCTGCTCAGCGTGGCGCGCTTCTACGCCGGGCCGCTGCCCGCCGAGTTCGCTACGCATCACGCCGCGGAGGTCGGATGACACCCATTCACGGCACCACGCAGGCCCGTTTCCGGGCCGTGAAGGACGCCTTCGCGGCCAACTTCTGTGACCACGGTGAAGTAGGTGCGGCGGTGTGTGTCTACGTCCAGGGCCGCTGCGTAGTGGACCTGTGGGGCGGCATCGCCGATCTCACCACCGGGACGCCCTGGGCCGAGGACACCCTGCAGTACGTCTTTTCCACCACCAAGGGCTTCACCGCCACCTGCGCCCACCTGCTGGTACAACGCGGCGAACTAGACCTCGACGCCCCCGTTGCCGACTACTGGCCCGAGTTCTCCGCCAACGGCAAACAACACATCCCGATCCGTTGGCTGCTGTCCCACCGCGCCGGCCTGCCCGCCCTCGACACACCCATCCCCCTTGCTGACGCGCTGACCTGGCATCCCATGATCACCGCACTGGCCGCGCAACGTCCGCTGTGGCCGCCGGGCTCAATGCACGGCTACCACGCCCAAACCTTCGGTTGGCTTGTCGGCGAAGTGATTCGCCGCATCACCGGCCGCACCCCGGGCACCTTCTTCGCCGACAACATCGCCACGCCATTGAACCTGGATGCCTATATCGGCCTTCCTGCTGCCCATCAGCACCGCGTCAGCCGGCTCATCGAACCCCCCGCCGACGTCCACACAGACTCCTCTGCTCTACGGCGTTCCAGCGCCGTCACCACCCCACGCATTGACCCCAACGACCCTCGGATTCTCGCCGCCGAAATACCCTCCTCCAACGGCATTACTACAGCCCGCGCCCTCGCCCGCTTCTACAACGCCCTCATCGACTCCACCGGCGACTATCCCCTGCTCACTCCTGCCACCATTAGCACCGCCACGACCGTCCAATCCGACGGCCTCGACCAGACCCTCGGCGTGCCCACCCGTTTCGGTCTCGGCTACGCCCTTCCCTCCGCCACCTTCGCCCTATTCGGTGCCGGCTCGTTCGGCCACGGCGGCCGCGGCGGCTCCCTCGGGTGCGCTCACCCGCCTACCCGCACCACCATCGGCTACGTCATGAACCACATGCGCACCGGCGTCACTACCGATCGCCGCTTCGCCAACCTCGCTACCGCCATCACCAGATCTCTCTGATCGCATTGGACTGGCATGATCGGCGTTGACTGTGGATTACCGTGGTGGGCGCTCATCTTGTCCGTCGGCGTCACCTCGGCGGTAGCACTCCACGAAATCCACCCGTATCAGCTTCTTGCCCGATAGCAGCTCGCTCGACACCTCAAGTTCTCGCTCACCGAACTCGGCGGTGCCCACAAACCGGACTTCCGAAGATCACAGGCACACGAGTGCATGATCGACCGGTTGTTGGCTGGTCAGGACCGTGCCGGGTGGTCCAGAGCCCGAATTCGTGTAGGCACACGACTGTGGGCGTGTCGCTGGACATGAGCTGCAGTGATGCGGTTGAGTCGTAGGTGTGTTCTTACGGGAGACGCGGCGGGCCAACCGGGACGGGTCGGTGGTGAGCTATCTGCAGTTGGCGCACAACGAGCGCCACCCGGTCAGCGGGAACCCGGTCGCGAAGGTGATCCACAGCTTCGGGCGGGCCGACAAGGTCGACCGGGCCGCGCTGGCCCGGTTGGTGTCGTCGATCTCGCGGTTCCTCACTCCGGAACAGGCCGTGACCGCAACGGCCGCCGCCGGTGGGGAGGTTGAGGTCCTGGACTCGCGGCGCCTGGGCGCGGCGTGGACGCTGGACCGGATCTGGGAACGCCTCGGGATCAGCGCAGCGATCCGCCGGGTCGCCACCGGTCGTCGTCTCGACGGCGACGTGGTCGAGCGGGTGGTGTTCGCGCTGGTGGCGCAGCGGGCGTGCGAACCGGGCTCGAAGCTGGCCGCGACCGGCTGGGTCGCCGAGCGGGTCGCGATCGAGGGCTGCGCGGGGTTCACCGAGGATGCCGCGTACGCCGCGATGGACTTCCTGCTCGACGCGCTGGGCGAGATCGCCGCCGAGGTGTTCTCTTCGGTCGCGCACCTGCTCAACCTCGATCTGGACATCGTCTTCGTCGACACGACCTCCACCTACTGGGAGACCGAGACCGCCGACGAGCTCGCCGAGCTGGCCGAGGATCCGGGCGATGACGAGGTCACCAGCCCCACCGAGGCCGGGGCGCGGGCGTTCGGGCACTCCAAGGACCACCGCGGCGATCTGCCGCAGGTGGTGATCGCGATGGCGGTCACCCGCGACGGGGTCCCGGTGCGGTGCTGGACCTTCCCCGGCAACACCGCCGACACCGCGATCATCCGCACCGTCAAAGACGACCTGGGCGGGTGGGGGCTGCGCCGGCTGGTGTGGGTCGCCGACCGCGGGTTCGCCTCCGCGGCGAACCGGGCCTACCTGACCCGCGGCGGCGGGCACTACATCCACGCCGAGAAACTGCGCCACACCAACACCGAGGCCACCGCCGCGCTGGGCCGCCCGGGCCGCTACCGCACCGTCGCTGACAACCTGCGGGTCAAGGAAGTCGCGGTCGCACCCGGCGGGGACGGCGACGGCGATGACGGCGCCCGCACCCAACGGTTCGTGATCTGTCACAACCCTGAGCAGGGCGAGCGTGACCAGCAGGTCCGCGCGAACCTCGTCGCGCACCTCGCCCAGCTCATCGACGGCTCCGACACGTGGACCGCGCGACGCCGTGACGAACTCGTCGGCTCCCTGCGCGGCAAGCCGGGACTGCGCCGTTACCTGCGCCGCACCAGCGCCGGGCTGCTCCGGGTCGACCAGACTGCGATCAAGCGCGAGGCGCACCTGGACGGCAAGTGGCTGCTGCGCACCTCCGACACCACGCTCACCCCCGATGACCTCGCCGCCGCCTACAAGCAACTGCTCGCCGTCGAGCGCGGCTGGCGAGACTTCAAAGGCGCCCTGGGCCTGCGCCCGGTGTTCCACTACCGCGAGGACCGAATCCGCGCCCACATCCAGCTGTGCTGGCTCGCGCTGCTGCTCCTACGCGTAATCGAGAACGCCACCGGCGACACCTGGCGCAACACACGACGCGAACTCGACCGGATGCACCTGATCACCCTGGCCACCAACGCCGGCCAGGTCGCCCAACGCTCCGCGACCACCCCCGGTCAACAAGCCGTGCTACAGGCTCTTGACCTGCCCGAACCACCCCGGTTCTTCGACTTCACCCTCCCCGACAGCCGCTGAACCACCACCGAACCGGCGAGCTCATGTAGTAACACGACCCCAACCGGGGCACTCGGCGTTTCCGCAGCTCAACCACCAGATTCGAGTTCTCGTGTGCTCATGATCTTCGGAAGTCCGGACAAAGGGATGCAGCAGCGACACATGCGCCGGCATCACTAGACCAGTCCGGCCGGCCGCCGGCATAGGCCCTTCACAGGAGATCGAACTGAACGCCGGGATCCATGCCGCAGCCTTCCTGGGTCGGCGGTGAGCGCGAGCTAGCTGCGGCTCCTGGGCGCGGTTGGCATTTGACTCGCCAGCCTGCTCGGACTTGCCCTCGCCTGGCAAACGGGGCCGTCTTACTCGCCAACGGCGGTGGCGGTCGTGCGCGCGCTGTTCCTTGCGCCGAGCGCCTTAACAGGGCGATGGCTACCTAAGGCGGCCTATCGGCGCTCGGCGGAGCCCTAGGCACTGTCGTTCCGGGGCCATCGATCACCGATCGCGGACGACCCCGCCGCGGGCCGCCTTACCCGGTCGCGTCGGGCTGAGGACATATCGCGCCTGGCCTGGATCAACAACCAGCGTATCCCCTGCATGGACGGCCAGACCCGCAACCCAGACACTCATCACGCCGTCAACGTTCTGGCCGTAATCTATCGACAGATCGTATACGAACGTTGACACATCGTCGCCCGTCTGCTTACATCTGCGCGACACTCTGTCAACGAGTGAATACAGAGAGGGGTTGAGAGTGGTGTGGCACGGAGTGGAGACGCTGCCAACGATCGCGGGGTCGCCGTCGCGGAGGCGGCCATGGCCGGCACTGAGCGTGCGTGGGTGCGCCTCGCCCGAGCAGGGCGGCCCGGTAGCGGCATGACCCAGCCAACCGATTCCCCAGCGCAAGTCGAGGACAGCGACACTGAGTCGCAGCATGACAGCGGTTCTCGGCTAGCGACCGGCGCACCGGCGCACCATGACAAAGAACAACAGATTGGCTGGTTGCGCGCGGGCTCCGAAGCCTCCCATGTTCCCGAAACGCGCTTCCCATCAAGACAGACCATCGGGCTGTCGACTCTGGCGATCGTGGTGTCAGGACTGGCGGTCGCGGCGATGGGCCACTTCCTGGCTCCAGGACCGGTCACTAGTCAGATCACGGCACGCCCTGCGGCGGCACGGCCGCAGGCGCGGCCCGCGCCGTCTGGTATTCCACCAGCCCCCGTGGCCACGAACGTAACCTCAGCAACCGCTCCCGACGCGCCTTCCGGTCCCGCATCTCCCGTGCTGGCCTCTGCGGCACCGAAACCCGAAGAACACACGCCCATAGCTGGTGACACCACTGAGCATCGCTCCCGTGGCCGGCACCGGCCGCTGGCTTCCCCATCTACTGCGCCGACGCTGCCGGAGATGACGCCGGCTAGGTGGCCCAGTAGCGAGGATGAAGACCAAGACGGCACGGCACAACCCGCACCGTCGTCACAGGATCTGCAACCGCAGTGGCACTGGAAAAAGACCACCACTTGCGATTCCTTCGGCCGATGTGTCGACCACTACAACCCAGCCCCCTCGGACCAGTAATTCCGGCATGTACGCATGCGCTGGGACCCACAAAACAACACGAAAGCGGCAGAGGAGATCAGAATGAAACCGATCGAGCCTTCACAGGAAATACCTCGGCGCGACCGCGTGAGTGGTCACCGACGGCCCACGCTCCCAATCGTGACCACACTCGGCAATCTCGCCGTCGCCGCGAGCATGGCGACGATGACGCTGGTGGCCTTCCACCACAACCCGGACGCATCCACTCCATCACCGGCCGCCGTCATCAGGGCAGACCCGTCATCACCGCCACCGCCGGGTGCGACAGGAAATCCCGACCAGCAACCCCGGCATGTATGCACGCACTGGGACCCGAAGAACAACACCACCCAAGATGAGCCATGCGATAACCCATCGTAGTCCGGAACTGCGGAGAATAGCGTATTTGGCGAAGTCCCTGCCCGGCACTGGCGCATGCTAGTGCCGGGCAGGTTGGAGATGGCGACGCCGTTTTCACGGCCCAGCCGTACCCGAGCTGGGCCGGGCGCGCTGGTGTGAGGCCTGCTGCGCGACTTCACCGATCTGGCCGCGAGCGAGCTGACCCAGCAAACAAGGCTCTATCCGCCCGGCATCCCGGCGGGTATGTGTTGACCGCCGCTGGCGATGGTGATCGTCGCGACTGCTGGGCAAAGAGCTCGGAGTCAGCGACGTCACCGCGGCCAAGGTGTGGAACAAGTGGGACATTCAGCCGCTGTGCGTGCAGACATTTAAGTTCTCCACCGATCCGGAGCTCGAAGCCAAAGAACGCGCGTATGGCCCAACGCGTCAGGCCGAGAGCCCTCGCCGCAGACTGAGCATCGTCCGGCTGGAATGTTCAGCACGGCGAAGAGCCCCGACCGGCACGCACAGTAGCCATATCGATGGGCGGATCATGCACACTACGGGGGTGGGATCGTGAGCCCTTGGTGGGCGGCGCTCGGCGCCCTCATCGGAACCGCCCTGCGCCAGCCAGCCCGAGCACTCCTGCCCGCCCCGAGACAAGCTCACCCACTGATCGCGGCGGTGACGCTCGCCTCCGTCACAGCGTGCCTGTTCGGGCTGCTGGCCTGGCGCGTCGGTGTCCGACCGGAGCTGTTGGCCTACAGTGCTTTGGCAGCGGTCGGTGTGCCGCTGGCCGCCATCGATGTCCTCGAGCAACGCCTGCCCGCCAAGCTGCTAATGCCCGCCTACCCAATCGTCGCGGCACTCTTCGCACTCGCGGCGATCGCAGATCACAACGGCACGGCGATACTCCGTTCACTCGCCGGCATGATTTTTTTGCTCGTCTTCTACCTGATCATCGCGCTCGCGACCCCCGGGGCGCTGGGCGCGGCCGACATCCGACTCGCTGGGCTACTGGGATTCGCCCTCGGCTGGCGGGGCTGGACCACGTTGATCGGTGGCGCCCTGCTCGGCCTGCTCTATGGCATCCTCACCGGCGCCACGATGATTGCCATGCGGCGTGCCTCCCGGCACACTTTAATTCCCTTCGGTCCCGCGCTGATCGCGGGAACCTTCACCGCCCTGCTTCTCTACACTAAATGATCAGCATCCGCGGTGGCGGATTGAGTTTCCTTGTGTGGCCGGATCTCTTCCGGACACTACTGGGCGTCTGATCAGCAAGTCTGTCACCAGGAAATCGCTACTGCTCATCGGGCGAGGCGCCATTGGGACGACGGGCCGGCCCTGTGTGCGCTGGGGCGGTGTCGGTGCGCTCCGATCGCGATGACCCGACCGCTTTGACGGTGTCCGGATCGGCTGCGGCATTATCAGCACCGGGTGCCCACAGGGATGCCCCGGCTCACCAGGTATGGGCCGGGGCATTCCGCTGATTCGGGCGGGCGGGGTTACAGGTTCAGTTCCCCGTGTGTCACCGCGATGAGGAACGCGGCGAACTGCTGCGTGGGCACGGCGAGGGTGGTCCGCTGCCTGCTGTCTGTGTGCTCTTTGGTGTCCTGCACGCCGGTCCATCCCGCTGCGTGGCCGATGGCGACGCACTCCTGTGCTCCGCTGGATCGGCTGGACTTGTGATAGTGCGCGGCCCGCAATGCCTCGAAGCCTGGTTGGTCTTTCATTGCTCTCCTG
>DASUII010000348.1:0-10199 GCA_036279835.1 Pseudonocardiaceae bacterium | reverse complement strand
TCCTCGGCCGCAGTGAGCCTCGACAGTTCTTCCGCCATCGTAATCGTATGACAGAATGTGTCGATCGAGACCTCTCGGCCGCCTAGGCTCTTGAGCGCCTCGACGGTCACGGGATCCCGCATGGACAGTCCGAGATCCTCGGCCCAGCTCATAGCCGATTTGGAATCGGTCATGCTGGCCATCATCTGGTTGCGATCATCGTCTGTCCGAGTCGCTTTCACCGACTGCTGGACGGTTCTAATTTGGGCCGGAAAACGGAAATCATCGACGACGTGAAGCTGTGCCGGATCTGTCTTGAGCCAGCGGCCGAGAGCTCCTCGGATGCTCTCCCGCGCCTCGGCCACGCTCGGGCACAGGCAACGGACTCCAGGCTCCTCGGCGATTTCCACCACCCAAGCTTCGCCGTCTCGTTCGTATACCGCGGTGTAGCTATCGCTCACGTCAACCAGTCCCTCCCGCATACACGGCGCCAGAACCAACTCTCGAAAGCTGGCCTAGCCGTCGTCCCGAGACTACTCGGTCGCCCACGCCGACCCAAGGCAACAGCCGCACTGCCACCGGCAGTAACGCTGCGCCGACTGGGCGGTTTACAGTACGTAATCGGCGCACGCCGCGACGGCCACGGACGGCGGCGCGCGCCCCGCAAGGGTGTTTAAACGGAGTAAGAAGGACGGCCCAGAGTGCTGCCCCGGCGTCGCCACCTGGGTTGCGGTGACGTCCGTTCAACTGTCTGAGTGACCACTGGGCGTGGCGAGCCGGGTACTGTGCGGCAACCCTGGCATGGTCTACTCACAACCCGCCGGGCGGCCGCTCGGCGCGCAACCATGATCAGACCCCCAGGGGGTTGCGATGACGGCGTTGACCGTAGTCGCCCAGGCAACCGAACTGGGCACGCACAACCTGCGCACCTGGATGTTGGACAACGTCGTGCCGCTGCTCCTGCTGGCGGTGGCGGTGTTGCTGCTGTGGTTGGGCGGCGGTAAGGGAGACAACGCCGGGGTCATGCGACGGGTCGGAGGTGTGATCATCGCGTTGGGCGTCGTCGGGCTGGCAGTGTCCGGCGCAGGGGTGAACCTCGGGACGTGGATCGCCGGCTTGTTCACCGGCTGAGCGGGGGGTGACGCGACGTTGCGGATCCGCACTGATGACGATGTTTACCGAGTAGACGCGGTCTGGCTCGGCCCCCCCAAGGCGACGTTCCCGTGGCGCGCACGGTACGTGGCCTGGGGTGTCGGGATGGTGACGTTTCTGGTTGTTCTCGGCCTTGAGCGTCAGCTGGGCATCGGCTTTGGCTTCTTCTCCACCGGCTGGGCCCTGCTCATCACCATCCTGCTCACCCGAGTGATCGGCTCTCGAATTACCCACGAGCGCCCGCTGACCGCCGTTGCGGCGATGTGGGTGCGGGAGCTCACCGCCCCCCGGAAGGTGACCGCGGGGCGCGGTGGCGCCGCCAGCGCATCGCGGGTCCGGGTCGAACGCGACCGCCCTCGCCCCGGCCAACGGCCGAGCCGCCGCTGGGCTCGCAGGAAGGAGCGCACAGGTGTTCGGGCTCCGACGACCTCCCAGCAGCGGTGAAGGCGACCAGCACCAGGGCTCCAACCGGCGCGGCCACAAGCTCCCGGGCGAGCTTGTCGCCCCCACGTACACCCCGTCCATAGCGCTGCGCTCCATTGACGGCCACCTGGTCCGCAACGGACAGGAGGTCTACGCCTGGTACCGGCTCGCGTCGCAGCGCTGGTCGTTCCGCTCGGACTCGCAACGTCAGGACCTGATTCATGCCATCGCGGGCCAGTACGCGGAGTTGCAGGGCCGGTGGATGCACCTGCGGGTCACCGCCCGCCCGTACCCGATCCGGATGTGGGCCGAAGCCCACGTGCGCAACGCGGTAGGCAGGCTGCCCGACACTCCCGGAGCGCTGTCCTTCGACGACTACATGATCGGTGAGCAGCAGCAACTGCTCGGGCATTCGATGGCCGAGAAGGAGGTCTATCTCGGCGTGCAGGTGCAGACCCGTTCCATGGTCGACCGGGTCGTGGAGCGGGCCGCGCCGGTGCTGCGCCGGGTGTTTCCGACCGCAGTCGACGCCGAGCTGGTCGCGATCGACGCCGAAGTCGAGCACCTCGACGGCGTGATCGGGGTGGCCGGGCTGGAGGGACGGCCGGTGACCGCCGGGGAGATGTCCTGGCTGATGCACCGATCGTGCTCGCTGGGCCTGCCCGCGCCACGCAACCTGCCCGCGACCCCCGGCTCCACCTGGGAACCCGAGGATCTGGCTAGTTTCACCGACGCAGCGGACTTCCACACCGAGCCCTACGCGCCCACCCTCACCGTGCGCGGCCGCACCGGCTCCAACGCCGGGGTCTCGCGGCACGTCGTGGTGCTCACGGTGGGGCAGATGCACGGGTTGCGGATCCCGGAGATCGACGATCCGTGGGTACAGCGCTCGGACCGCCTGCCGGCCGGGGTCGAATGGTCGGCGCGTCTCTATGTGCGCCGGCCAGAGGAGGTGGCCGGCGAACTGCAGCGGCAGATGAACAAGGTGCGGTCGCAGGTGCGGCACTACACCGACGAGCACGACCTCGAGCCGCCGCAGAGCCTGGTCCGCCAAGCCACCAGGGTGCTGGAGATCGACGACGAGATGACCTCGGGCTTCACCGCGCTGGGCACCCGGGTCCGGTCCTGGTGGCGGGTAGCGGTCTCGGGACCTACCGAGCGGGACGCACTCCGGTTGGCGCAACAGCTACTGGATCTGTACAAGCCCAAGATCGCCATCGAGCATCCGGAGTCGCAGTACGCACTGGCCCGCGAGTTCATCCCGGGCGAGCCGCTGTCCTCGGGTGCCTACCTGCGCCGCGGCTCGGTGATCTGGGCGGCTTCCGCGGTGCCCACCGCCACCGCGGAGGTGGGGGACCGGCGCGGCATCCTGCTCGGCGAGACGTGCACCGCCACCCGGCGCCCGGTCGCCTGGGATCCGTGGATGGCCCAGGAGATTCGCGACTCCTCCGGGCTAACGGCGATGGTGGCCGGGCTCGGTGGCGGCAAGTCCTTTCTGGGTGGCGGGATTGTGTATAAGACGCTGCGGTCCGGCGCGTACTGGACCCTGCTCGATCCCTCAGGTCCGCTGGCCAAGCTGTGTGAGTTACCCGAGCTGCGGCCTTACGCCCGGCCGATCAACCTGCTCAACGCCCAGCCCGGCATCCTCAATCCTTACCGGGTCGTCGCCGAGCCGGAACTGGAGCATTTCCTCGACGAGGACGACCCGGAGCGGGCCTGGCGGCGAGAGAAGGCGCTGACTGCCGCGACCCGGCGCCGGCTGGTACTCGACGTACTCACCGGCGTTCTCCCGTTCGAAGTCGCCAGGATGGCCAAGACCCGCATCGTGCTGCTCCGTGCGGTCCGCGCGGTGGGTGGGCGGCCCGATGCGCATCCCGGGCAGGTCTTCGAGATGCTGCGTCGTGATCCCTCCGAGCACCACGAGCACGCCATCGTGGTCGCCGACTTCCTCGACGAGATGCGGGAACGCATGTCGTTGCTCATCCCGGACAAGGGCGCCGACCCCTACACCGAGGTACGCGATGACCGGCTGACCGTGCTCACCATGTCCGGCCTGACTTTGCCCAAGGACACCATCGGTCGGGAGCACTGGACCGACGCCGAGTCGCTCGGCGTGGAGCTGCTCAACCTGGCCGCTTGGCTGACCCAACGGTCGATCTACGAGCGCCCCCGTGACGAGCGCAAAGGCGTCTGGATCGATGAGGCGTTCTTCCTGTCTGAGGTCCCCACCGGTCGGGTGTTGATGAACCGCTTCGCCCGGGACTCCCGCAAGTGGAACGTGCGGGTGCTGCTGTCGTCACAGGTCCCGGCGGACTTCCTGAAAATCCAAGGATTCGTATCGCTGCTGGACTCGGTTTTCGTCGGCAGGCTCGACGACGGGCCCGCACAGGCCGACGCGCTGCGCCTGCTGAAGGTTCCCATCGGGGTCGGATATGAGCAGGTGGTCGCCTCGCTGGGGCGTCGCCCAGGGGGTGACCGGATGGCCACGGAACGAGACCGGGCACCCCGGCAGTTCATCTTCGGTGATGGCGCTGGCGGCGTCGAGCGGGTACGGGTGGACCTTTCAGGCGCGCATTTGGAGCATCTGTGCACCGCGCTGGACACCACTCCGGATGCGCTGCGCGGCGGTCCGGCGGCTGTGGAGCTGCCCAGCACAGCTGATCTTGCGCCTGAAGAGGGCCGCAGCCCAGGACCCAGTGGGATCGGTCCGGCGGCCGCAGCCAGGACCCGAGCATGATCCTCCAGGTGCTGCGCGGCCGGCGGATCGCGGCGTTGTTGGCGCTGCTCGGGCTGATGGTGGCCATCGCGCTGCTCAGCCCGTCGACTGCCTGGGGGTCCTCAGCGCTGGCGCAGGTCCCCGGAGCCGACGACTGCAAACAGGCACCCAACCCGGAACGGCCCGGGTCCGGCATGGTCGGTGCGATCGATCCGACTCCGCTGCAGGCCGGCGCGCCGAACAGCGCGTACCACGAGGTCGGCTACGCCGGACTGGTGTGGCACACCTATGACCTCGGCTGTGGTCCTTCGGGCCTGCGCAACCCGAATGCGGTGATCGACACCTGGACCGGCAACCTGCTCTTCGACATCGGCAAGGCGATCGTCGGCGCTACTAACGGGCTGCACTACGCGCTGTCCGATGGGGGCCTGCTGGCTCCGTTGAACGATCTGATCGTCTCGGGCACGGTCGCGCTGTACGACAGCGTCTACGCACCGTGGTTCGGGCTGGTCGCGGTGCTGCTGGCAATCGTGCTGTTCCGATCGATCTGGCGCGGCGACCTCGCCGCGGTCAGCAAACGCGCGGCGTGGGCGCTGGCCGGCATCTGGTTGGCGGCCGCGACCTACCTGACCCCACTGCTGTACACCCAAGTGCTCGATGGCGTCCTAGTCGAGGGCAGCAACGACGTGCGCAGCGGGTTCCTGCACGAGGTCGGTATCGAGCAGCGCGATGCGCTACCGACCCTGCTGCACGACCAGATCATCTACCGCAACTGGCTACGCGGGGAATTCGGTTCTCCGGACGGTCCGCAGGCTGCCCAGCTCGGCCGTGACCTACTTCGGGCGCAGGCCTACACCAAGCAAGAGATCGCCAACGGCGCGGACGATCCGAAATCCGGTGTCGCGGACCGCAAGAAGCAGGAGTACAAGGCGATCGCCGACCGGACCGGCAGCGCCTACGGCTACTTCCAGGGGGTGGACGGCAACCGGATCGGCGTCGGATTCCTGGCGGCCCTGCAGGCGGTGATGTTCGGACTGTTCCAACTGCTCGCGCAGGCGGCGTTGCTGCTGGCTCAGGTGCTGCTGCGGGTGGTGATCCTGCTCGGCCCGATCATCGGTCTGATCGCAATCTTGTACCACGACATTTTACGCGGCGTCGGCCGCGCGGTCGGCGCCGCGCTGCTCAACATCGTGGTGCTGTCAGCGCTGGCCGCACTGCACACGTTGGTCATGGTGTGGGTTTTCGACCCCACCCGCAACATGTCGGTGCTCGCGCAGATGCTGCTCGCCGGGATGATCACCGTGGTGTTGTTGCTGGTGGCTCGGCCGGTTCGGCGGATGTGGCAGATGACCGAGCTCGCGGTCGGTGCGGTAGGTGGTGCGCTACCCGCACCCCCGCCGGGTGTACTGGCCCGGCTGCGCCGGCGCGGGGCAGATGTCGACGCCAGTCCCTCGGAGCGGTTCTGGGAGGAGGCCCGCAGCGCTGAGAGTGATCCGGCGGCAGCTGCGGCAGGCTCGCTAGCAGGCAGCCGGGTGCGTCCAGAGGCTGACGCACCGGTGATCGTCACGGCCGGGCGAATGGATCGCAGAGGTGCTGGCACGGCGGCCACGCCGGCGCTCGGCGCTGGCCGTCCTACCGCCCTTGGTGGCCCTGGCCTGGGGTACGACGACGCGGCGTTGACCGGGGCGAGCAGCAGCGTGTTACGGCCCGATGGGTTGGCTGCGGTGCCGACCGGATTCAGCGCGCCCGCACGCGGCCGCACCCGCGTCGGCGAGGATCCGGTGTATGTGCCCTCGGCGGTCAGCAGCTCCCGGGGCGCACCGCAGGAGGCGGGGCTGGACGAGGTGGCCGGGCGCCCGGTGTGGGTGGTGTACCGGCCGTCAGCCGGCCTGGAAGTCGGCTCGGAAGCCGGCTCTGAAGCCCGCCTGGAAACCACTGACGGTGCCAGCGCCCGGTTCGTGGACTGACCGGGGGACGCGCCGTGCCGATCCGGACCCACCGCGGCCGCGCAGCCGTCTACCGCAGGTTCTGGGGCTGGCCAGTGCGTTCTCCCAAGCACCTCGCCGGCACCGTGTTGGCGCTCGTCGCGATCGGTCTCGGACTCGGGCGGGTATTGCCTGACAACCGCAGTGGCGCGACTTTCGCGGCGCCGTCGATCAGCGCTGAGCGTAAGGCCGCAGCGGGCCCGTTCGGCACGGGGTCACGCTCGGCGCCAGCCGACGCCGGCATTGCCCGGCAGGCTCCCGCTCCGGCCCCGAGCGCCCCGGCGCCAGCCGCCGCACTGGCCGTCGCGCGCTCCTGGGTCACTGGGTTTCTTACCGTCCCCAAGGGCATCACCGCTGCGCGTTGGGTTGAGCAGCTGCGGCCCTACACCACTGACGACCTGTTTCCCCAACTTCAGTCGATTGACCCGGCGAACGTCCCCGCGGCGCAGATCATCGACGTGCCGCGGACCGTCAGCGCGGGGGCGAGCTCGGCTGAGGTCGACGTGCCCACCACTGCGGTAGTGGTGCGGCTGCTGCTGGTGTCCACGCCCGCTGGTTGGCGGGTTGCCAGTTACGAGCGGGCGGGTTGAGGCATGCGCCGCTGGCTGGTCGGACTCCTGGTGATCGGCGTGCTCGGCGGTCTCATCGCGCTGGCCGCGATCTCCACGCTGCTCGGCGGTGTCGGTTCCGGCGATTTCATGTTCGGTGCGCCGTGCGGCTTGGTTCTCGCGACAACCGACCCGCGGGAAGCGCCGCGAGTGGCCATCCGGGTCAGCGACCTCGATACCGAGCAGCGCGCCATCGTCGAGCAGATCATCGCGATCGGCAAGCAGCGTCGGCTGCCGCCACGGGCCTGGCAGATCGCTATCCAAGCGGGGATGACCGAGTCCCGGTTGCATAACCTGCGCTACGGCGACCGGGATTCGCTGGGCATCTTCCAGATGCGTCCCTCCCAAGGCTGGGGCAGCGTCGCCCAGGTCACCGATCCGGTCTACGAGATCAACAAGTTCTACGACAAGCTGCTGATGGTGCCCGGTTGGGAAACCCAGCGTCCCGGGGATTCGGCGCAGGACATCGAGAGATCGGCCTTCCCGGCGCGCTACCACCAATGGGAACCGCTGGCCGTCAATGTGATCGGCGCCGTGGGCGGGGACGTCACGGAGTTCGTCAAAGCCTCCTGTTCCACACCGCTGCCGGCGCCATCCGAGATCGCCGGACGGGCAATTCAGTACGCGCTGGGCGAAGTCGGCAAGCCCTATGTCTGGGGCGCCACCGGCCCTAATTCCTACGACTGCTCAGGGCTGATGCTGCGGGCCTACCAGTCTGCCGGGGTCACGCTGCCCCGAGTGGCGGCACAGCAGTACTGGGCCGGCACCCAGCTGCCGGTGCGTCAGGCACAACCCGGAGACCTGCTGTTCTGGGGTTATGACACGTCGAACCCGGATACCATCCACCACGTTGCGATGTACCTCGGTAACGGCCGCATGGTCGAGGCGGCTAATCAAACGGTGCCGCTGCGACAGCGAGCGGTGAGCTTCGATGAGCATGAACTGATGCCGCTCGCGGTCCGGCCAGGGGTGCCGGTCGCGAAGGCCTGAGATCCGGAGGTGTAGGTGTACGCGTCAGAACCGATCCCGCGGCCAGCCCGTCGGCCGGCTTCGGCCACTCCGCTACGGGATCACCTCGAGGGGGCCAAGCTGGGTGTCGACGAGGGCTATGTGGTGTTGCCGCGGTCACTGGCCGAAGAGATGCCCTTGCCCTGGCAGCAGCAGATGGCCTACCTCATCGATGAGCTACATCGGACCTATGGCGATCTGGCGTGGCCCATCTATCGGGTAGTGCCCAGCCGAGTCGAACGGTTGGTCGACTTGGACGAAGGCCAGCTGGCCGAGGCCGGTTACCTGCTCGAGATCGACACCACTGGAGAGCTGGTGTACCGGGATCGCAACGACGTGGTGGTGCCGGATCCGCAGTGCCGGGAGGTCCTGGTGTCGTGCCTCGATCCGATACCCCGCCATCCGCCGGCCATCAGCCCATGACCCAGGCGGACCTGTCCCAGCTGACGATCGGCGTGCTCGGTGGCACTGGTCCGCAGGGTCGGGGGTTGGCCTATCGGTGGGCGTTGTGCGGGCTGCGGGTGGTGATCGGCTCCCGGGAACTTCATCGGGCCGCGGAGACGGCGGCCTTAGTGGGGGAGCGGGCCGGTTTCCCGCAGGTGCGCGGTGCGAGCAATGCTGGCTGCGCGGCCGAGGCAGACCTGGTCGTGGTGGCGGTACCCTTCGACGGCCACGCCGGGCTGCTGACCTCGCTCCGTCCGGCGTTGGCTGGCAAGATCGTGATCGACTGTGTGAACCCGCTCGGCTTCGACAGTCGGGGTCCGTACCCGCTCGGCGTGCCTGCTGGCAGCGCCGCCGAGCAGGCCCAGACGCTGCTGCCGGAGTCTCGGGTGATCGCCGCGTTCCACCATGTCTCCGCGGTGCTGCTCGATGACCCCGAGGTGAGCCGGCTGGACACGGACGTGCTGGTGTTGGGCGACGACCGGGAAGCCACGGATCTGGTAAGCGCCTTAGCCGACGCGATACCTGGCATGCGTGGCATCTACGGCGGGCGGTTACGCAACGCCGGGCAAGTGGAGGCACTGGTCGCCAACCTGATCGCGGTCAACCGGCGACACCATACGCACGCCGGGATCCGCATCACCGGCCTCTGACCTTCAGTTGCTTCTGCTCGTCAGCGCGTTGGCCTCGTTGAAAGAGCACGAACAGCCACAGCAGCGAGGGGATGAGCAGCGCTGCGCCGACGGCCAGCGCGATGAGCGTGGCCAAGAGTACGGCCGGAGTCGCTGCGCTGGCAGTGATGGTGACATTCGCCGTCGCGGGGGGTGGGAGTAGATATGGGTACTGGGCCAGCGCCCATCCCCACAACACCGCGGTGACCGCCAGCGCCGCAGTGACCCGTACCAGCAGGTAGCGGCGGCGTAGCAGCAGCAGCGAGGCCACGCCCGCCACGGCCGAGACGATGACCAGCGGCAACGCCCGGTGTGTCAGGCCGTCGAACAGTCGGGGCGCGTCGGCGCGCAGCACCGCGATCCCACCTAATGCCACGCCACCGAGAACGATGCCGGTGACCAGTGCCCGGCGTCGGAATGCCTCGGCAAGCTCACTGTTGCCTTCGCGCATGGCGTCCGCGCACAGGTAGGTCGCCGCGAGATAGGCGGCAATACCCACCGCGATCGTGCCGCCCAGCACCGAGGTGGGGTTGTACCAACTGATGACCATGTCACCGGCGGCCAACCCGAGCGGAACGCGTCCGGAGGCGATGCCGCCGGCCACGGTGCCGAGGAAAAACGGGGTGAGCACCGGGGACAGCGCGAAGGCGGCGCCGAACAGGCGTTGCTGCCCAAGTTGGTCGCTGGCCTTGCGAAAGGCGAACGCCGCGCCCCGCACGATGATGCCGAGCGCCACCAGCGTCAAGGGTATGTACAAGGTGGACATCACGGCCGCGAACACAGTGGGGAAAGCCGTCCACAGCAGCACGATGACGAAGATCAGTCAGACGTGGTTGGCCTCCCACACCGGCCCGATGGAATGCTCGATCAGGTCCCGCTGCGGACGACCTCGCTGGCTTCCCCCGGCGAACAGATCCCAGAAGCCGGCGCCGAAGTCTGCTCCGGCCAGCAGCGCGTAGAGCGTCAGTCCGATCCACAGCACGGCGATCGACCACTGGGCGAGGCTCACCGGGCACCTCCGGCTCCGGCGTCGTGCTCTTGCGGAGCCATCAGCCGGTGATAGCGGGCCATCCGGCGCAGGACGTAGACCGTACCGATGGTCATCACGAGGTAGACCGCGAGCACCGCAATAAGGCCGACGAACAGACCTGGCGCGGGGTTGACCGCGTCGGCGGTTCTCATCTGGCCCCACACGATCCACGGTTGGCGGCCGACC
>DASUII010000347.1:0-13688 GCA_036279835.1 Pseudonocardiaceae bacterium | reverse complement strand
GTTCCGCGCAGTGATCCCGGCGCCTTCCAGAAGCACCCCACCGCCACCCGCGACGGTGAAACCCTCCAGGACGACGTGATCGGCCTTGATCTGCACCTCGTGAACGGTGGCCCCGTCGGCCGCCAGGGTGATCGGCGCGTCGGTGGTCCCCGACCTGGCCAGCGCTAGGTCGGTGTCGGTCAGATCACCCCCGGAAAAACACAGAGTGTCACCCGCTGTGGCGGTATCCAGGACCGTCTGCACATCATCGGCCCCAGTGATGGTGTGGGTGCAGTTAGATGGCAAGGCTCGCTGGACCTGGCTAGTCGGGGGTCCTTGGTCCGCCGGGCTCGGTGAGTGTCCCTGGGTCGTTGAGGGGCTCTGGCCTGCTGGGAAGCTTTGGCTGGCGGAGGTGCATCCGGAGGCGAGCAGCGCCAGGCTTAGAAGCGCGATCGGCCAGATCCACGCCATCCGGAGCGGGGCCGACACCGTCACCGGCGCGCACCTCACGCCCGACCCCGGGGTCGGAGGGGTGTCGCGGTTAAGTTGGCTTCTTCGGCGTTCCCAGTGGTTCATTGCGGTCCTTACGGCTTAGTCCGACGCAGGGCGGTCAGCGCGACCACGGCACCGGCTGGGATTGTCGCGACCAACGCACCTATGCTGGCCGCGATCAGTGGTTGCGGGGAAACCGGGTCCGGTAGTGGGTAGGGTTGGGTCAGCGGCTGGGCGTTTGGTCCCGTCTGGCCGGTGAGGTTGAGTTCGTCGATGCTGGCCTGGATGGCCTTTTCCTGGTTCTGGGATGCGGTGAGTGCTGTCCTGGCATCGTTGAGGGAAGTCTGGGTGGCGGTTTTGGCTATCACTGCGGTGGTGAGTTGCTGCACTCGCGTTTGGAGCTCGACGGTGTTCGTGTGAGTATTCGCGAGCTGGGTGTCGAGGTCACGGGCCGCTCCGGTGGGCTGGGCCGCGAGCGCCAGGTAGCTGCCCATGACCGCTTGCAGTGTCTGCATCGCGGCGCCCTTGGTGAGACCGTGGGCTTCGACCTCGATGACGTCACTGTTGTCCAGGACTTGCACGCTGATGTCGTCGTTGAGGTCGTCGAATTGCCGGCCCTGCTTTTGCGCAATCGGGCCAAGCACGGCCGGGCTCTTAAAAATCACCAATTGAGTGGAAAGCTGGGGATCCTCCGCGAGAGGGTCGCCGCCCTGCTGGGCCTGGCTCGGGGAGTAGAGGACCTCCGCGCGCGCCGTACGTTTTTGGCCAGATCAGCGCTGCACCTAAGCCGCTACCAGCGCCTAGCAGGGTGATCGCCAACGCTAACGATGCCAGGTATGTCGTCGTCCGGCCGCGGCCGCGGCCTTGGATGGCGCGTTCGATCCGACTCGCCGAGGGTGGCGGCGTTATTTCGTTGTTCCCCGCGGCTTGCGGTGTGACTTCGTCGTTTCCCGTGGGCTGCTGTAGTTGCTTCTTGTAGCTCATCGAATGCCCAGTCGGCCCGCGTGTCCGGGATCGCCGAACGGCCAGATAGATAAATTCGGCATGAGTGGGCTGGCGATGCCAGAGACGGTAAGCGTGCCCCTTGACCGAAATCTCGCAGGACACGGGCGCTGCCCTCGCAGTCGGGGCGCGGTGACCCAGGCTGGTTTCACTGAAGGAGACCGACGTAGTTGTACAGGCGGGGTCGAACGGTCGCCACGACCCGCAGCGTGAGTGACGTTGCACGCGGCGGGCGAGGGTTGAGCTGACTCCCCACATCGATCCGTCCTACTGGCCACCACGTCACACCAGCAGCCGGGAGAACCCACGTAAGTTCTCGGCACCATCACCAGCCACACCCCCAGTAGTCGACCTGTTGCAGACCCCCGCTGTGAGGTATAGCCGGGTAACGTGTGAGCGACCTGCCCACAACCTCACAGTTAGCTGAGAATATGTGATCGCTGGCGAGACGGGCCTGGATGCGCCAAGATTGTCCGCCTCCACGAGGTGAAGTGAACGTAAAACTTCGAAAGTTTATACAACCATAGGAACGATCGTTTCGGTAGGGACGCGGACTTCGTCGTTTGTTTGGTTGGTCAGGTCTTGGGTTGAGACAGGTTGTAGATGGTCTGTCCGTCGATGGTGATGGGGATGAAGTTCTCCGTGACCCACTGATTGATCTGGGTGCCCGGTCCGTTGGCGAATTCGCCCGGTCTTCCGCGACCCGGGTGACCGCCGTCGCCTCCGCGGAAGCTGCCGGGTAAGCCGCCCTCCGGCGTGCCAGGGGAGCCGCCGGCGAATCGCCCGCCGAATATCGGACCTGCGACGAAGTATCGGATCTGACCGCTGGCAAGGTAGGCCTTGAACTGGTCGAGGGTCGGGTAGGGGTCGGAGCCCATGAATCCGCCTATGCCGAGCACGGCGGTGCCGCTGGCGAGTTCGAGCGACGCTGCGCTGGAGCCGCTGATCGTCGCGGCTGACCACTTCGTGGGCGCCGACTTCAGTATGGCGACGAGTTCGGTGTTGGTTGAGGCGACGTCCATGCCGCCGACCCGCGCGGTATGGGGCCCTGACCGCCACGGCGGGTCTTGTTCATCCCTGGGATTCCGGCGGGCAAGCCGCCCAGCTTGGATGCATCGCCTTGGGTGATTGGGGGTCCCGCGGTGACGATCGGTCCCGATCGCGGGGTGAGACGGTCTCGACCGCGTAGGCCGTGGGCGCGATCAGACCCGCTGTCACAGCAGCGATGGTGGCGACCATGAGCCAGCGGTGCCCGCTTAGCGGCACGAGGACGCGACCGCGGCGATGACCCCGACGACCAGGACGACCCAGCGCAGCCAGGGCAGGAACTCCGGCGACCAACCGGTTTCGGTGGGGACGGCGTCGAGTTCTGGCGCGCCGAGGCGGAGCGCGGGCGCGGTGAGGCGCAGCGCCTGGCGACCGAGGGTGCTGTGCTGCGGACGCGGGTCGCAGACCTGACGGGCCAGGTCGGCGCACTCACCGAGAAGGTGTCGGTGCTAGCGAGGATGGCGTTCGGGACGTCGTCGGAGAAGGCGGCCAAGCCGGCGCCGGGCGAGGACGGCGGGTCTGCCAGCGGCGCGGCGGGCGGCGCTGAGTCGCTCGACGGGCAGCCGAAACACCCTCGTGGGCAGCGGCGGGGCTCGCGTGGGCACGGCCGTCGCGACTACTCCCATCTGCCGACCCGCGAGGAGATCCACGACGTCCCGCTCGGTGAGCGGGTGTGTCCGTGCTGCGGCGCTGGCTACGCCCCGTTCGGGGAAGAGACCTGCGAGCAGATCGACTGGCAGGTTGCGCTGATCCGGATCGTGCACCGCCGCCCGAGGTATCGGCGGACCTGCCGGTGCCCGGTCCGTGGGGTCCTGGTCGCCCCGCCGGTGGGCAAGGCGATCGGCAAGGGCAGGTTCACCACCGGGGTTTTTGGCCCGGTTGCTGGTGGAGAAGTTCGTGCTGGGCCGCCCCGCGCACCGCATCGTCGCCGCGCTGGCCCACGACGGACTCGATATCGCCGAGGGCACACCCTGGCCGGGGTGTTCGCGGCGTGCTCGGAGCTGCTGGGTCCGCTCGCGGCGGCGATCAGCGACCGCAACGCCGCCGCGGCGCACCTCCCCGTCGATGAGACGAGCTGGCAGGTCTACGCCGCGGTGGAGGGCAAGGACAGCCACCGCTGGTAGTGCTGGGTGTTCGCCGGCCCCGACACGACCGTGTTCCGCATCGCCCCGTCACGGTCGCGCAAGGTGCTCGCCGAGCAGTTGGGTGTCGAGGTCGACCCCGATACCGGTGCCCTGCCCGACGCGCTGCCCGAGGGCCGCCGGGCACTGCTGTCCTCGGACTCCTACGCGGTCTACCAGTCGATGGGGCGCACCGACGGGGTCGACAACCTGTGGTGCTGGGCTCACATCCGCCGCTACTTCGTCCGCGCCGGTGACGCCCACCCCGAGCTGGCGGCCTGGACCACCGGTTGGGTCGAGCGGATCGGGGCGCTCTACGTGGCACACACCGCGCTGGCCGCCGCCGCACCAGCCAGCCCCGCGCACACCTGGGCGGCCGCGCAGTTCTCCGCCGCGCTGAACACCATCGACGCCCAACGCCACACCCAGATTCGCTGTCCCGACCTGCTGCACCCGGCCGCCGCGAAGGTTCTCGCCACCCTGGACCGGGAATGGGAAGGGCTGGCCCGGCACCACGAACTCCCCGAGCTACCCCTGGACAACAACACCGCGGAAAGAGCGCTGCGCGGGCCGGTGGTCGGACGCAAGAACTACTACGGGTCCGGCTCGGTGGTCTCCGCGCAGCTGGCAAGCCGGGTCTTCACCATCACCGCCACCGCCGCCCGCGCCGAGCTCAACCCGCTGACCTACCTGCACGCCTACCTCGACGAGTGCGCACGGGCCAGCGGCAGCGCCCCCACCGGCGAGGCCCTGACCCGGTTCCTGTCCTGGGCAGCGAGCCCCGACGACCTCACCGCCTGGTCCAACCGATCCCGACCCGACCCCGACACCACAGGAAACGACCATCCCGCCGATCCCGACACCGGACCGGCCCCATAACAGCTCACCCGACCCCAGTCCCACATCCGACGGACCGGCCCCAACCCCACCGATGACCAGCAACCGGGCGACCTACCTACCAATAGCCACCACAAGGCCCTCATGCTGCCCCAGCCCAACCCGAGGACTACGGGCGAGACAACCCAACCGACGGGCACTCCGAACGCTTACGACGGAGTGGGTCGTTACTCAACGACGCCGGGCACGAGAGGACCACCATCATCAGGAACATCATGATGATCGCCACCGCGAACGACTACGGCCGAGAAACGTCGGACCTCACATGCGCACCGCGACTTCAACGTCTCCACACGCCTATGAACAGATCAATGAGCGCAGCAAGCATCGCTTACTCGATTGATCAACAGCGTGACCCGGCGGATGAACAGCTGTCAACGTCGCCGGCGGTCCTTCGGATTGCCGTGAGCGCCGTTTCTGCCTCGGCGGACTGGGTACCTCGAGACGCGCGGGCGCGCGGACTGCCGATGCGCAAGGCGCTGACCTGGCAGTGCTCTCCACCCAGGAATGGCCGTCGCTCCTGCTCCTCTACCGCCGCACCCGGCCGCGTCGCCTCCCAGATGAGGAACGCTCCGCGCCCGCGTGATTCCCGACCCCGAGAAACGAGATCGAAATGATGACCCTAAACCGGAAGAGATTGCTAGTAACGATCATCGTCCCCATTCAGGTCGTTCTCGCAGTGCTTGCTTGGCGGGACCTGGCTGGCCGAACTGACGACGACGTGCGGGGCAAAAAGAATTTCTGGCGAGCAGTCATCCTCCTAATGTCGTCTGCCACGAGTAAGGGACCACCTGAGACCTAGTTTTGCCATGAGCATGGGACCAGGGGCTTGCCAGTGATGGGACCACCTGTTTGCCGGTGGTGGGACCATCCGGCGTGGCTCCTCGCCTTCGGGTCGTGTGGCCGTTGTGGTCGCCCGCATGACCTATCGGGAGGTATCCGTGATCGAGGTAAAAGAGATTCTTCGGCTGTGGCTGGAAGGCCGCTCGCTGCGCGTGATGACGACGCTGGCGGGGGTGGACCGAAAGACCGTCCGCCGGTATGTCGTCGCCGCCGAGGCTGCCGGGTTGACGCAGCAGGGTGGCCTGGGGCAGCTGTCTGATGAGCTGCTCGGGACAGTGCTCGCTGCGGTGCGCCCGGACCGGCCGCGTGGTGTCGGGGTGGCCCGGGAATCGCTGGAGGCTCATCGGGAGCAGATCGCGGCCTGGCTGAAACAGGACCTGACGCTGGCCAAGGTGGGCGTGTTGTTGGGCCGGCGCGGGGTGGTGGTGCCCTATCGCACGCTGCACCGTTACGCGGTCACCGAGCTGGGCTTCGGTCGGCGTCGGCCTACGGTCCGGGTCGCTGACGGTAACCCGGGTGAGGAATTGCAGGTCGATTTCGGTCGACTCGGGCTGATCCCGGACCCGGTCGGTGGGACGCGGCGGGTCACTCATGGGCTGATTTTCACCGCGGTGTATTCGCGGCACATGTTCGTTTACCCGACGCATCGCCAAACCCTGGAAGAGGTGATCGCCGGGTTCGAGGCGGCGTGGGCGTTCTTCGGGGGTGTGTTCAAGGTCGTCATTCCGGATAACATGAAGGCGATTGTCGATCAGGCTGATAACACGCAGCCGCGGCTCAATGACAGTTTCCGTGAGTACGCCCAGGCCCGGGGCTTTGCGGTAGACCCGGCGAGGGTTCGGCATCCCCTCTTAACCGGCTAATGCAGTCGGGGGGCTGTGTTCGACACGCCGCAGTTGCAGTGTGATTGACGAAGGGGGGATCCGGCTGGGATATCTATGTCTCATGCCGGGTGAGGGTGTGCTGCGGGTCGAGCGGGTCGAGGAGGATCGGTGGGCGCTGGCGGGAGATGGGGTGGACCGGTACGGGTTGGTGAATGAGTTCCTCGGCTACCTCGCCGACCGGAACTACTCGCCACGTACGCGTCGTGCCTATGCGTTTGACTTGCTCGCGTTCGCTCGTTGGCTCGACACGGAGAATATTGAGTTGGCGAGGGTGGAAGTCGATGTGCTGCTGCGTTTTTTGACCTCGTGTCGTGAAGCGACACCGCCGGGGCGTCCGGGCGGAAACGTGTATTCGATCCGCGACGGCCGCAACACCGGCTACGCGCCGGCGACGATCAACCGGCGGCTGGCGGCGGTCTCGGCGATGTTCGCGTTCCGGGAGATGCGTGACCCAGATTCCCGCAATCCGATGCCGCGAGGTCGGGCGGCGAGGATGCGGGCCAGTGGCGAACGATCGGGGTTGCTCGCGCATGTTGGGAAGCCGCGGGCCCGTTCGAAGTTGCGGGTTCGTGAACCACGGCGGCTGCCGCGGGGCCTGTCGCGGCAGGAGTCTTCGGCGCTGCTGGACAGCTTCCGTACGTGGCGGGATCGGTCGATTGGCGGGCTGATGCTGCTGTCTGGGCTGCGTTCGGCCGAGGTGCTGAGCCTGCGGGTCGCCGATGTCGATATCGCTCGCCGCTGGGTGCGGGTGATCGGCAAGGGCGACAAGGAGCGGTCGGTGCCTGTCGACACCGACGTTGCGGGAGCGATCCAGACCTATTTGCTGGCCGAGCGTCCGGACACCGAGGCGGCGGCGTTGTTCGTGGTGGCGAAGGGTCCGCATCGCGGGCAGCCGCTGACCCCGGGCGGGCTGCGGACGATCTTTCGCTATCACCGGGCCCGGGCTGAGGTGCCGGCCGGGCATCCACACGCGCGACGGCACTCGTTCGGCACGGCCCTGGCCGAAGCCGGTGTTGATCTGTCGGTGATCCAGGCGCTGATGGGACACGATCACGTCGACTCCTCGGCCGCCTACATCCATCTCGCCCCTGCCGTGCTGCGTGAGGAGTTCGATGCTGCCCGTGCCCGTCTACGCACCCGAAGCTGAGGTCGATCTGCTTGCCCGCTTCGTCGAGCATGCGGCCCGTCTCGGGCTGCATGGGGTGAACCAGCAGCGGGCCGCTCGCTCGTTCCTACGTCGCTGGCCTGATCCGCAAGCTTGGGCGTCGGAACCGCTCGCAGTTCGCTTGGCGCTACCTGACGTGAGCCGCTCGTTTCTGATGTTCCTGCTGCTCCATGGGCATTTGCGGCCCGGCTATGACTACCTGATCCGGCGCAAGCTGACCAGTTTCTGGCGGCAGCTACCACCCGGTCCGATGGCCAGCGACCTGGCTCGTTTCCTCAGCGCCGCCACGAAACTCGGCTTCACTGAACGCACCCGCAGCGCCTCGGCGTCACAGGTCACCGGCCGGCTACTCATCCAGACCGGCCGCCGGCTGGACGCGCTCACCGACGCCGACTTCGACGAGTTGCTCGCCGCCAGCGCGGCACGCCACGAGCGGGCCACGCCCAGTCGCCACTACAGCAGCGCGGTGCACACCGCCCGACAGGTGTTGTTCCACCTCGGGGTGCTGGCCGCGGCCCCGGTGAACGCGACCACTCTGTTGCGGCAGAGCTTCGAGCAGCGCATGCGCGACGCAACGCCGGCGTTGCGGGCTTGCTTCGTCGCCTACCTCGACCGCCTTACCGCCACTCACGCCCGGGGCACCGTCACCGGAACAGCGAGCCGACTCAACCACTTCGCTGCGCACCTGGCCGCTGCCGATCCGACTCTAGCGAGCCTGGCCGGGCTGGACCGTCGGCGGCATATCGAGACCTACCTGACCGCCACCGCCGCGGCGGTGAACTCCCGCACCGGCGCGCCGCTGCAAGCCTCCGAACGTCGCGGACGAGTGCTCGCGGTGCACTGTCTGCTCAACGACATCGCCGAATGGGGCTGGGCCGAAGCGCCCCCGCGGCGGCTGGTGTTCCGCTCCGATATCCCGAAGATCCCACGCGCGCTGCCCCGCTACCTCACCCCGGACCTGGACCGGCGACTGACCCGGGCACTGGAAGACTGCCCGGATCGGCTGTCCGCGGACGCGCTGCTGCTGCAACGCGCCACCGGGCTGCGGATCGGTGAACTGGTCGATCTCGAGCTGGACTGCGTGCACGAGATCGACAGCCAGGGCGCCTGGCTGAAAGTGCCCCTCGGCAAACTGAACACCGAACGGATGGTCCCCCTCGACGAGCAGACCGTCACGCTCATCGACCGCATCGTCGCCCACCGGTCACCCGGACGTCCCCTGCCACACCCGCGCACCGGGCGCCCGACGGAGTTCCTGCTCACCCACCACGGCAAGCGCGTCACGGTCTATAAGCTACGCGAGGTGATGGCCCGCGTTACCCAAGACGCGGGCCTGCCGCACACCACGCCGCACCAGCTTCGCCACACCTACGCGACCGCCCTGGTCAACGCGGGAGTCTCTCTGCAAAGCCTGATGGCATTACTCGGGCACTCCTCCGCGGAGATGAGTCTGCGCTACGGCCGGCTGTTCGACGCCACCGTCAAGGCCGAATACGAGCGGGCACTCACCGCCGCGAAGGCCCACCTCGGCTCGCTGCCCACCGAACCGCCCGGCGGGCGCACGAGCCTGCCCCTCCTCGACGGCGACTGGAAAGACGCTCCCGCGATCAAGGCACGCCTCGCCGGCGGGTTCTGCGTCCGCGCCCAAGTCCAAGGACCCTGCGCCTACGCCAACATCTGCGAACACTGCCCGAACTTCCGCACCGACAGCGGATACCTGCCGGTGCTCGTCGCGCAACGCGCCGATGCCCAGACCCTCGCGCGCGACGCCGATAACCGCGGCTGGAGCGGCGAAGCCGAACGCCACCGCCGCCTCATCGAACGCCTCGACGCCCACATCAACCAAGCCACCGCAGGATGAGCCCCGAACGCCGCCGACAGGTCGAAGACGCCTGCGCCGAACTCCTACTCGCCGGACAACCGGTCACCTTCGACGCCGTCGCCACCAACACCGGCCTGGGCAGAGCCACCCTCTACCGCAACCCCGACCTACGCACCGTGATCGAGGAACACCGCGCCCGCGGTCGCGAAGCCCACACCCTCACCGGCCTATCCACCGAAATCGAGCACCTACGCATCGCCCTCGGCGAACTCGCGACCAATGTCCGCCGCCACGAAGAAGAACTACGCCGGCTGCGCCGCCAGAGCCGCACCAACTGACCACAACACGCTCCCGCCAGACCACCCTGATCCCTATTAGCCGGATAACCTCGGGACAAACCCCGAGTCGAGAAATGTGTGCAGTACGTGCGGTCGAGCTTTTTCGTCGGCGAGGACTTCACGGATCTGGCCGACTGCCGACAACGGCCGAGGTGTGGTGCGCCCAAGTCGCCGGAGAGCGTATCCACGGCACCACCTGCGCGCGGCCGGGTGAGGTGTTCGCCGCCGAGGAAGCACCCCTGCTGTTGCCCGCCCCAACACAGGCGTTCGCGATCCCGGTCTACACCAAACCCAAGGTCGCCCCCGATCGGCATGTCGAGGTGGCCCGGGCGTTGTATTCAGTGCCTGGGGATTTGATCGGGCAGCGGCTGACCGCCCGCGCCGATGGGCAGACGGTCAAGCTGTTTCACCGGGGCCAGTTGATCAAAGTCCACCCCCGTCAAGAAGCGGGGCGGCGACACACCGACCCAGCGGATCTGCCCAGCGAGGTCGCCACCTATGCGATGCGCGACCTCGACGCGCTGGCTCGGCGGGCCAGCGGGCACGGTGAGCACATCGGCGCCTACGCCACGGCGCTGCTGGATCACCCGCTGCCCTGGACCAAGATGCGCCAGGTCTATCGACTACTCGGACTGGTCCGCCGCCACGGCGCCCAGCGGGTCGAACAGGCCTGCACGCGGGCCCTGGAGGTCGAGGCGGTCAACGTCGGGCTGATCGACCGGATGCTGTCCCGCGGCCTGGAAACCGACACCACCGCCGACAACACGGCCACCGGTCAGTCCAGCACCGCCAGCTCGGCGACACCGGGCCCGGCCCCCTCGTCGAAGCTGGTGCCCGCCGCCGGGCGGTTCGTCCGCGACGCCGGTGAGTTCGCCACCGGCACCGGTGCCGGTGAGCAGATCCGGCGCCCGTCATGACCACCAACACCCGCCCCAGCCCCACGCCGCGCCCCTGCGTGCAGCGAGTCGAGGTGTCCGCCGAGCTCAAGGACCTGATGCGCCGGCTGAAACTCGGTCGGCTGCTCGACACCCTGCCCGAACGCTTGGCCCTGGCCCGCACCCAACACCTGCCCCATCACGAGTTCTTGGAGATGCTGCTCGCCGACGAGGTCACCCGCCGCGACCACCAAGCCGTGCTGCTGCGCGCCCGCTCGGCGCACCTGGACCCGAGCATGGTCCTCGACGCCTGGGACGACTCCACCACCGTCGCGTTCGACCGCACATTGTGGGCCGAGTTGTGCTCACTGCGGTTTCTCACCCAAGCGAATAATGTTTTGGTCATGGGACCGGTGGGAGTGGGGAAAACGTTCCTGGCCAACGCCCTCGGGCATGCCGCGGTCCGCCGCAAATACACGGTGCACGTCGAACGCGCCGACAAACTGTTCAAACGGCTACGCGTCGCCCGCCTCGATCACACCCATGAAGAGGAGATGCGGAAACTGCACCGCGTCGAACTGCTAATCCTCGACGATCTGGCATTGCACCCGCTGGGCACCGAGCAGACCAGCGACTTTTATGAGCTGATCGTGGAACGCCCCGTCAAGCCTCCACGATCATCACCTCGAACCGGGAACCCCCGGAAATGCTGACCATGATGGCCGACCCGCTGCTGGCCCAGTCCGCGATCGATCGGCTGCAGTCCGCCGCGTTCGAACTCGTCGTCGAGGGCGAAAGCTACCGGCAACGCCAACGACCCCGCATCGGCCCACCCCCCACCACGGAAAACAGCCGATGACCGCACCGCGTGAATATCTGTGAGTGTCGTTGCGGGACTCCTGGGTGGAGGACCACCAGGCTCGGTGCCGGTGACCCGACGTGACTCGGCGAATATCTGGCCGCTTCGGCGTGCCCTTGTAACGACCTGTCCGTCGTGATTGCCGGCACCGGCCTGGCCCACCAGTTGGCTTGATCAGAAGCATGTCCGCGCGAGCGTGACCCGTCACAGATGTGCCACCACGGTGACCCTCATCCAGGCCGGTGCCGACGTTGACCGTGCCCCGAGGAAGGACATCCGGCCAGTGGCCATGCTCCCAGAAGTCATCGATGCAGTCATCGGTGCCGATACCCACCGCGACACCAATCAAGTAGAGATCGCCTACCCCAGCGGCGCGGTGATCGCCACCAGCTCGTTCGGCAACGACAGCGCCGGCCACGCCGAGGCATGGGCCTGGACGCTCGCACACGCTCCCGGTCCGAGGCTGGTGGTGTCGATCGAGGGCACCCGTAGCTACGGCGCCGGGCTGGCCCGCGCGGCCGCCGCCGCCGGGATCCCGGTGATCGAGGCCGAACAACCAACTCGCAAGACCCGCCGGGGCAAAGGCAAATCGGATCCGATGGACGCGCACCTGGCGGTGCTCTACGCGCTACAGCTCACTGCCGAGAAGTTGCCCACCCCACGGGCTGACGGCGACCGCGAAGCCCTGCGCATCCTGCTGTGCGCACGCCAGGAGCCGACCACCACCAGCACCGGACAGATCAACCGTCTTAAGGCTCTGTTGCGCGACGGAGATAACACCGACCGTCGTCTCGCGCGAGGCAGGCTCACCGACACCACCCTGTCTGGGCTGGCCCGGCGCCGCCTGCCTCGTGAGGCCAGCCGACAGCGAGCCGTGCGCCACAGCGAGATCCGCCGCCTGGCTGTGGCCGTGCGCGACGCGGGCCGGGTGCTCAAGGCTAACCGGGCTGAGCTAGCCGCGATCGTCAACGACCTGGTCCCGGGGCTGACTGACCGGCGAGGGATCGGTCCCGTCACCGGCGCGCAAGCCATCGTCTCGTTCTCCCACGCCGGGCGGTGTCGCAACGACGCCGCGTTCGCCGCCCTCGCCGGAACCAGCCCGATCGAGGCCTCCAGCGGACCCACCGTGCGGCATCGACTCAATCGAGGCGGAGACCGCGCGCTGAACAAGGCCATCCACATCATCGCCAACACCAGGATTCGCAGCGACCCCGCCACTGAAGCCTACGTCACCCGGCGCACAACCCAAGGCAAGACCACCAGAGAGATCCGGCGCTGCCTAAAACGGTACATCGCCCGCCAGCTCTACCGCACGCTGACCACCGCGATGACCCCTACCCACGCGACCAGCGCATGAACCGCCCGAACGAGCCCGGAACATATCGTTACACCCCTGCCCGGCTCCCGGGTCCATGCCCGGACCACACCGTCTGCCTCATCCTCCGCTGCCAGCGCTGGCTCTGCGACCGCACCTTCCACCTACCGCTAAACCAACCCGGCCAACCACGCCGGTTCTGCAGCCCCCGCTGCCGCGTCGCCGAGCACCGCCGGCTCCACATGTGACCATCCCGGCGCCAGACACACCGACCCATCACGCAGAAGGGGGGAACGCCCCACAAGCCCCTTGACACACATAGAAGCGTCGTTACACCCCCACCCGGGCCCCCGGCCTCTGCCCGCCCAGACCACCCCACATGTCTGCTCGTGCGCTGTGCGCGACGGCTCTGCAACCACACCTTCCACCTACCGCTCAACCAGCGCGGCCAACCCCGCCGATTCTGTAGCCCCCGATGCCGCGTCGCCGAGCACCGCAACCTCCACATGTCAACACCACCCCGGACCGCACCACACGACAGGAGGAACCACCTCAAACGGTCTTGACACACATTGAAGCGTCACAGTGATGACTGGCGCCTTGGCCACCGTCGCGGACGGATCCACCACGGGCGCACGGTGGTCTCACCCGGGCCATGATCGGTGTGCGGCGCCCTGACCTGGTGGTTGCTAGAGCTCGCCGGGAGACAATGTCGCAGGCTTCGCCTTTCGATCTTCGGCCTCGTGGCTGCTCCCGCAGTCGCAACTGACAGCCGGTCACCATCGGAGCCGCCGAGATGGCTCACGGCCGAAGAAGCACCACACAAAAAAGAATTCCATAGTCACGCAGTCGGTCACCCGAGGTGATCCATGACTCGATCATGAACCGCCTCTGACCTGGTGCTTTACTGTCGGGGTGGCGGGATTCGAACCCACGGCCTCTTCGTCCCGAACGAAGCGCGCTACCAAGCTGCGCCACACCCCGGATGGACGACGGTGAGTCTAGCCGACGCCGGCGGCGTCCCATGCGGAGGCCGGTACCGCGGTGCC
>DASUII010000346.1:0-14383 GCA_036279835.1 Pseudonocardiaceae bacterium | reverse complement strand
CCCGCTCACTGTCGGCGGCGGGATCCGCGAGGTGGCCGATGTGGACCGGCTGCTGCGGGCCGGCGCGGACAAGGTGAGTATCAACACCGCCGCGGTGGCCCGCCCGGAGCTGCTGCGTGAGGCCAGCCACCGCTTCGGCGCACAGTGCATCGTGCTCTCGGTGGACGCCCGTCGGGTGCCTCCCGGGCAGCCACCGACGCCGTCCGGCTTCGAGGTGACCACTCACGGCGGGCGGCAGGGCACGGGGATCGACGCAGTGGCCTGGGCGGTGCGCGGCGAGCAACTCGGCGTCGGGGAGATCCTGCTCAACTCGATGGACGCCGACGGCACCAAGGCCGGCTTCGATCTCGAGATGATCTCCGCCGTGCGGGCTGTCGTCACGGTCCCGGTGATCGCCAGTGGGGGAGCCGGTGAGGTAGGCCACTTCCCCCCCGCGGTAGCCGCTGGTGCCGACGCGGTACTCGCCGCCAGTGTCTTCCATTTCGGACAGTTGCGGATCAGCGACGTCAAAGACGGTCTACGCCAGGCAGGGGTGACCGTCCGGTGAGCGGGTTGGACCCAGCGATCGCGGAGCGGCTCAAGCGCAACGCCGACGGCCTGGTGTGCGCGGTGGTGCAGCAGCGCGGCACCGGCGAGGTGCTGATGGTGGCCTGGATGGACGACGAGGCGCTGCACCGCACGCTGACCACCGGCCGGGCCACCTACTGGTCACGCAGCAGGCAGGCCTACTGGATCAAGGGAGAGACCTCCGGGCACACTCAGCACGTGCACGAGGTGCGGTTGGACTGCGACGGCGACGCCGTGCTGCTCGTCGTCGACCAGCTCGGCCCCGCGTGCCATACCGGGGCACCGACCTGTTTCTGCAGGTCCGTGCTCGTGAGTGGCATTGAGTGCTAGAACACTGTTTCGCACTCACAAGGCGCCTGTGAGGTAGCGCTGGAGGTTCGGGGCGATCGCTGCAACCACCGTGTGGGGATCGGCGGAGGCCAGCGGCTCCAGCCGGATCACGTAGCGCACCATCGCGAGGCCGACCATCTGGGTGCCGCACAGCGCCGCGCGTAGCTTGGGCTGGTCCGGAGCCACCGCGGTGACGATCCGACCGAAGATCACTCGGCCGAGGAACTCGCGCATCATCCGAGCAGCTTCCTCGTGACTGGCCACACTTCGCACCAGCGCGGCCAGCGCCCCACCGCCATTGGCGTCCCAGACGGACAGAAAGGTGCGCAGGATCCGCTCGGCGGTCTGCTCTGGATCACCGTCGAGGATCCGCGAGAGGATCTCGGTGGGATCGACCGGGATCTCCAGGGCGGCGACGAACAGGCCGTCCTTGCCGCCGAACCAGTGGTTGACCATCGCGGCGTCCACCCCAGCGCGCTGGGCGATCGCTCGCACGGTGGCCCCGTCGAAGCCGCGCTCGGTGAACTCCACTCGCGCGGCGTCAAGCAGCGCCGCCCGGGTGTTCTCCCCGGCCGGACGACGACCCCGGGGATGCGGTCGGCCGCCGCGCTTGTCTGCCACTGCCACACTCCTACTTTCAACGAGGGTTGAAAAAGTATGCCCGAACTCACTGCGCGGTCAACGGCGGGCACAATAGATCCATGGTCAGCAACACCGAGGCCGGTAGTGGCCAACTGCAGCCGAGCAGGGAGCGGTTTCGCTCGCTGGCGACGGATCGCCGGGTGATCCCTGTGACCCGGACGCTGCTCGCCGATGGTGAAACCCCGCTGGGGGTGTACCGAAAGCTCGCTCAAGGTCAGCCGGGAACATTCCTCTTCGAGTCGGCGGAGAACGGTTCGTCCTGGTCACGCTGGTCTTTCATCGTCGTGCACAGCGCTGCCACGCTCACCGAGTCCGGTGGTCGAACGGTCTGGCGCGGGACGCCGCCGGTGGGGCTTCCCGGGGTGCAGGAGCCGTGGGCGGGCACCCCGCTGGAGGCGTTGCGGCAGACCGTCGAGGCACTGCACACCGAGCCGCTGCCCGGCCTGCCCCCGCTCACCGGCGGGATGGTCGGCTACCTCGGTTACGACGCGGTCCGGCGCTTGGAGCGGCTGCCTGAGCTGGCGGTCGACGACCTGCGGGTGCCCGAACTGGTGATGTTGCTGGCCACCGATCTGGCCGCGGTGGACCACCACGAGGGCACCGTCACGCTGATCGCTAACGCGATCAACTGGGACGACTCCCCCGATCGCGTCGATGAGGCCTACGACGACGCGGTGGCCCGGTTGGACGGGATGGTCGCGAAGCTGTGCACGCCGGCGCCGGCCAGCGCGGCGGTGTTCAGTCGACCGGCACCGGAGTTCGTACGCCGGCGCAGCCCGGAGCAGCACCACGCCGCGGTCGAGGCGGCCAAGGAGGCCATCCGGGCCGGCGAGGCCTTTCAGGTGGTGGTGTCCCAGCGCTTCGAGATCGCCACCGACGCTGACCCGCTGGATATCTACCGGGTACTGCGCACCACCAACCCCAGCCCGTACATGTACCTGCTCATCCTGGAGGAGTTCAGCATCGTCGGGTGCAGTCCCGAGGCCCTGGTGACGGTCCGGGACGGGAAAGTCACCACACACCCGATCGCCGGCACCCGGCCCCGCGGCGCTGATCCGGACGAGGACTGCTGGTTGGAGAAGGATTTGATGGTCGACGAGAAGGAGCGCGCCGAGCACCTCATGCTGGTCGATCTCGGGCGCAACGACGTCGGTCGGGTGTGCCGCGCCGGCTCGGTGCACGTCACCGACTTCTTCCGGGTCGAGCGCTACAGCCACGTCATGCACCTGGTGTCCACCGTCACCGGCGAGCTGGCGCCGGGGTACACCGCATTCGACGCGGTGGCCGCTTGCTTCCCGGCTGGGACGCTGTCCGGCGCGCCCAAGCCGCGAGCGATGGAGCTCATCGAGGAGCTCGAGCCCACCCGGCGCGGCGTGTATGGGGGAGTGGTCGGCTACCTGGACTTCGCCGGGGACGCCGACACCGCGATCGCCATCCGCACCGCGATGGTCCGCAACGGGGTGGCCTACGTGCAGGCCGGTGGGGGAATCGTCGCCGACTCCGACCCGGTGGCCGAGGACGCCGAGTGCTTGAACAAAGCGGGCGCGGTGCTGGCCGCCATCGCCGCTGCGGGCACCATGCGGCTCGCGGCCGGAGAAACCACTGCCGAGCCCGCCGGTTCGCTGCGTGCCTGAGCGCGCTCCCGCGCGCGGGGCGTTTGCCGCCGTCATCGTGGCGCTGATCGCGGCATCGGTGTTACTCGGCGTCTCGGCGCTGCTCGGGTGGGCGCAGCTCGATGTCCGGGAGCCGCTGCGCGGGATCGTCGCGGTGCGAGCCGACGGTTCCGCGGTGCTGCCCGCGCTGAGCCCGCTAGCTTTGCTCGCGCTCGCCGCGGTGGCCGCGGTGCTGGCGACCGGCGGCTGGGCGCGACGGCTCCTCGGCGCGTTGCTGCTGGCCGCGGCAGTGGTGCCGATCGTCGCGGTGCTGCGGGTGGCCGATGGGCGGTGGCTTACCGGCGCGGCGCTGGCCGCCGTGCAGCTGCCCGCCCGGTCGGTGCCGGTGGGAACGACCATGGTGCTGTTCGCGGGTCCCGCGCTGGCTGCAGGCGGTGCATTACTCGTCGCCGCGGCCGGCGTCGCGCTGGTGGTGCGGGGCCACCGGATGCCGCGGCTGGGTCGCCGTTATCAGTCGCCGACGGCACGCCAGAACGAGCGGATGCCGCCGGACGGGCGGTTCTGGGAGCGGATGGACGCCGGTGAGGACCCCACGGAGTCGGGACACCCCCGGTGACGAGTCGCAAGGCGGGCCGCAGCTAGCATCGAGACCCGGCTGCGCAAGGGGCGGAAGGGGAAAGGCTTGAGTGTCCTGGAGGCGATCCTCGAAGGAGTCAGAACCGACCTGGCGGCCCGCGAGGCCGTCGTCGAGTTCACCGAGATCAAGCGGCGCGCCATTTTGGCGGCGGCTCCCCTGGATGCGCTGACCGCATTGCGTGGCCCTGGGATCGCTGTCATCGCGGAGGTGAAGCGCCGCAGCCCGTCCCGAGGCGTCCTGGCCGAGATCCCGGACCCGGCCGCACTGGCCGCGGACTACGCCGAAGCCGGCGCCCGCATGATCAGTGTGCTGACCGAGGGTCGGCGATTCGGCGGCTCGCTGGCCGATCTGGACGCGGTACGCGCCGTGGTGGACATCCCGGTGCTGCGCAAGGACTTCATCGTCAGCCCGTATCAGGTGCACGAGGCACGGGCGCACGGCGCGGACGTGGTGCTGCTGATCGTCGCCGCGCTGGAACAGAACGCGTTGGAGTCGCTGGTCGACCGGGTCGAGTCGCTGGGCATGGCCGCGCTGGTCGAGGTGCACACCGCTGAGGAAGCTGACCGCGCGCTGGAGGCCGGCGCGTCGTTGATCGGGGTCAACGCCCGGGACCTGCACACCTTGGACGTCGACCCCAACGTCTTCAGCAAGATCGCACCGGGGCTGCCGGGTGACGTGCTACGGGTCGCCGAGTCCGGGGTGCGTGGGCCAGCGGATCTGCTCGCCTATGCCGGCGCAGGTGCTGACGCGGTGCTCGTCGGTGAGGGGCTGGTGACCAGCGGCGATCCCAAGGCTGCGGTCATCCAGCTGGTCACCGCGGGATCGCACCCTGCCTGCCCCAAGCCGGCCCGGTAACCGAACATGGTCACAACCCAGCCCGTGCAGCCCAGCACCGCCCAGCCCGACGTACACGGGCACTTCGGTCGCTACGGGGGCCGGTTCGTGCCCGAAGCGCTCATCAAGGCTCTCGACCAGCTCACTGCCGTCTATGCCGACGCTAGGGCGGATCCCGAGTTCACCGCCCGCCTGGACGGCCTGCTCGCCGACTACACCGGACGGCCGTCGCCGATCACCGAGGTGCCCAGGCTCTCCGAGCACGCCGGTGGGGCACGGATCGTGCTCAAACGCGAAGATCTCAATCACACCGGCTCCCACAAGATCAACAATGTGTTGGGCCAAGCGTTGCTCACCGAACGGATGGGCAAGCTGCGGGTGATCGCCGAGACTGGAGCCGGCCAGCACGGCGTCGCCACCGCGACCGCGTGCGCGCTGCTCGGCTTGCAGTGCGTCGTCTACATGGGCGAGGTGGACACCCAGCGCCAGGCGCTCAACGTCGCTCGGATGCGGCTGCTCGGTGCTGAGGTGATCCCGGTGAAGACCGGCTCGCGCACCCTCAAGGACGCCATCAACGAGGCGCTGCGGGACTGGGTGACCAACGTGGACACCACGCACTACCTGCTCGGCACCGTTGCCGGGCCGCATCCCTTCCCGGTGATGGTGCGCGACTTTCACCGGGTCATCGGCCTGGAGGCCCGCGAGCAGATGCTGGCCCGCTACGGCCGGTTGCCTGACGCGGTGGCAGCGTGCGTCGGCGGTGGCTCTAACGCGATCGGCATCTTCCACCCGTTCATCGACGACCCGGGAGTGCGTCTGGTGGGTTTCGAGGCGGCTGGCGACGGGGTGGACACCGGCCGGCACGCCGCGACGCTGTCCGCCGGTGAGCCCGGGATGCTGCACGGTGCACTGTCGTACCTGCTACAGGACTCCGATGGGCAGACCATCGAGACGCATTCGATCTCGGCTGGGCTGGACTATCCCGGGGTGGGGCCGGAGCATTCCTGGCTTAAGGACACCGGGCGGGCCGAGTACCGGCCGATCACCGATGCGCAGGCGATGGACGCTTTCCAGCTGCTGTCCCGCACTGAGGGGATCATCCCGGCGATCGAGTCGGCGCACGCGGTGGCCGGGGCGCTGCGACTCGGACCGGAACTGGGCCCCGGGGCCTTGCTGCTGGTGAACCTGTCCGGCCGTGGCGACAAAGACGTGGACACCGCGGTGAAATGGTTCGACCTGTTGGAGGAGCAGTCGTGACCGCCCGGCTGGCGTCGTTGTTCGAGGCTTGTGGTGCTGACCATCGGGCCGCGCTGATCGGCTATCTCCCCGCTGGCTATCCGACCGTGGACGGGTCGCTGGCGCTGCTGCGCGCCATGCTCGACGGTGGTTGCGACTTAGTCGAAGTCGGGGTGCCGTACTCAGATCCGGTGCTGGACGGACCGACCATTCAGGCCGCCGCGGAGGCCGCGCTGCGTGCCGGGGTGCGGCTGCGTGACGTGCTCTCGGTGGTGGAGTCGATCGCCGCTGCTGGTGGGCGGGCGGTGGTGATGACCTACTGGAATCCGGTGCACCGCTACGGCGTGGACGCTTTCGCCCGCGATCTCGCCGCGGCCGGAGGGCTCGGCGTCATCACCCCCGACCTGATTCCTGACGAAGCGCAGGACTGGCTGGTCGCGGCGCAGGCCCACGACCTGGATCGGATCTTCCTGGTGGCTCCCTCGTCCACTGATCGGCGTCTGGCGGCGACCGCGGCGGCGACCCGCGGCTTCCTGTACGCGAGTTCGGTCATGGGTGTCACCGGCGCTCGCGACGTGGTAAGTAGTACCGCCTCCGAGCTGGTCAGCCGGGTGCGAGAGCACGCGCCCGAACTGCCGGTGGGCGTCGGGCTCGGGGTGCGCAATGGCGCGCAGGCCGCGGAGGTGGCGTCGTTCGCCGATGCCGTGATCGTAGGTTCCGCCTTCGTCACCGCTGCTGGAGCCGGGGTCCCCGGGGTCCGCGCGCTGGCCGCCGACCTCGCCACCGGTGTCCGCCGCCCCGCCCCACAACCCGCCTGACCGAGCCCTCTGCGGTTGTAGTCCGGGTGGGAGATACCGTGTCGGCGTGCTTACCGCGATGTTCGTTGCCAGCATTCCCAGTCCGGACCGTGGGGTCTGGCATCTGGGACCGGTGCCGATCCGGGCCTACGCTCTGTGCATCATCGCCGCGATCATCGTGGCCATCTTGTGGGGGGAACGTCGCTGGCAGGCCAGGGGCGGTGCGGCGGGGACGGTCACTGACATCGCGGTGTTCGCGGTGCCGTTCGGTCTGGTGGGCGGCCGGCTCTATCACGTAGCCACGGACTGGCAGAAGTACTTCGGACCCGGTGGAAATCCGATCGGCGCGCTGAAGGTCTGGGAGGGCGGGTTAGGCATCTGGGGGGCGATCGCGCTCGGCGGTCTCGGAGCGTGGATCGGTTGCCGGCGCCGGGGCATCCCGCTTCCTGCGCTGGCAGACGCGGTCGCGCCGGCCATCGTTGCCGCGCAGGCGATCGGCCGGTTGGGCAATTGGTTCAACCAGGAGCTCTACGGTGGTCCGACCACACTGCCCTGGGGGCTGGAGATCCGCGAGCGGCTCAATCCGATAACCGGTGCCCCCGATCCGCTCAACGGGATCGCCCAGGGCCCGCCGGTGGCGATCGTGCACCCCACTTTTCTTTACGAGATGCTGTGGAATTTGGGTGTCGCGGCACTGGTGGTGTGGGCCGACCGCCGCTTCAAGCTCGGCCATGGACGGGCCTTCGCGCTCTACGTGGCGGCTTACACCGCAGGCCGCTTCTGGATCGAGCTGATGCGCTCTGATCCGGCCACGATGATCTTTGGGCTGCGGATCAATGTGATTACCTCAGCCGTGGTGTTCCTAGCCGCGGTGCTCTACCTCACGGTGGCCCGCCGTGGCCGGGAGGAGCCGGACCAGCTTGCGGTGCAGCAGCCGGCGGCCCTGGTTTCCTAGACCTACCCAGCCGCTGGTTGGCCGGGTACGCCGGTGTAGTCGCGGCCTCGACATTGGCCGGACACCTGCCGGACACCGGATCGGTGCGGCTGCACCGCTAGTCTGTGCTGTGTGAGTCGACGCGCGAAGATCGTTTGTACGATCGGCCCGGTCACGGCGACCCCGGAGAAGATCCGGGAGCTGGTCCGGGCCGGTATGGACGTTGCTCGCCTTAACTTCAGCCACGGTACCCACGCGGAGCACGCCCGGGTTTATTCCATGGTTCGGGAGGCCAGCGACGAGTCCGGCAAGGCGGTAGGCATCCTCGCCGACCTGCAGGGGCCCAAGATTCGGCTGGGCCGATTTGCGACCGGTCCGGTGGAGTGGCGCACCGGCGATGAGGTGCGCGTGACGGTTGAGGACGTCCCCGGCACCCACGATCGGGTCTCCACCACCTACGCCGGGCTCGCGAAAGACGCCCGTGAGGGCGACTCGTTGCTGGTTGACGACGGCAAGGTCGCCCTGCTCGTTCGCAAGGTCGAAGACACCGAGGTGGTGTGTGAGGTCATCCAGGGCGGCACGGTCAGCGACCACAAGGGCCTGTCCCTGCCGGGGATGAACGTCTCGGTGCCAGCGATGTCCCCGAAAGACTTCGCCGACCTGGAGTTCGCGCTGCGGTTGCGGGTGGACCTGGTGGCGCTGTCGTTCGTTCGATCCCCGGCCGACATCGACCTGGTTCACCGCACGATGGACGAGGTGCCCGGCGGCCGGCTGCCGGTGATCGCCAAGCTGGAGAAGCCCGAGGCGGTGGATAACCTCGAGGCGATCGTGCTGGCGTTCGACGGCGTGATGGTGGCCCGTGGCGATCTCGGGGTCGAGTTGCCCCTGGAACAGGTGCCGCTGGTGCAGAAGCGGGCCGTCCAGGTCGCCAGGGAGAATGCCAAGCCGATCATCGTGGCCACTCAGATGCTCGACTCGATGATCGGTAACGCGCGGCCGACCCGGGCGGAGGCTTCGGACGTGGCCAACGCGGTGCTCGACGGTGCCGACGCGGTCATGCTCTCCGGGGAGACCAGTGTCGGTCGCTACCCGATCGAGTCGGTGGAAATGATGAGCCGGATCGTCGAAGCCATCGAAGCCGGCTCGCCGAACGTCCCACCACTGAACCACGTGCCGCGAACCAAGCGGGGCGTGCTGTCCTACGCCGCCCGCGACATCGGGGAGCGCTTGGAGGCCAAGGCTTTGGTGGCGTTCACCCAGTCCGGCGACACCGTCCGCAGGCTGGCCCGGCTGCACACCCACCTGCCGTTGCTGGCGTTCACCCCGGAGCCGCCGGTGCGCAGTCAGCTCGCGCTGACCTGGGGTACCGAGACCTTCCTGGTGCCCAGGGTCGAGACCACTGATGCGATGGTCCGGCAGGTGGATCAGGCGATGCTGTCGATCGGGCGTTACCAGCCAGGCGACCTGGTGGTGATCGTGGCGGGATCCCCGCCGGCCACGGAGGGTTCCACTAACCTTGTCCGGGTGCACCGCCTGGGCGAGGAGGATCTTGGCTGATAGCGGCGATCCTGCATGGAAACAGTGGATCGAGGCCCCGCGGGCAGCTGATGGTGTGCCCCGGGGTCAGCCGGTGGTGGACCGTCTGGTGGCCTTGCTGGACCTTGAGCGCATCGAGAACGACATTTTCCGTGGCGTCAGCCCCTCGGATTCCCCGGCACGAGTCTTCGGCGGGCAGGTGGCGGGCCAGGCGCTGGTTGCGGCAGGTCGGACGGTGCCGGTCGAGCGCAGCGTGCACTCACTGCACGCATACTTCTTCCGGCCTGGCGACCCGCGGGTGCCGATCGTCTACAACGTCGACCGGATCCGCGACGGGCAGTCGTTCACCACCCGCCGCGTGGTAGCGATCCAGCACGGCAGGGCGATCTTCGCGCTGGCTGCGTCGTTCCAGCTGCCAGAGCAGGGCCTGGAGCACGCCGATGAGATGCCCGAGGTCCCGGCCCCGGAGCAGCTCGATGACCTGGCTAGCTGGTCACGTCGCAGCGGCGATAGCCCCCCTCTCCTCACGCAGCTGCCCCGACCGTTCGACCTGCGCTACATCACCCCGCCGCCGTGGGCTGGCGCCCGAGCCGACGCCGGCCCCGGCGCGCGCGATCAGCTGTGGATGCGAGCCGACGGCAGATTGCCCGACGACGCCCTGCTGCACGTCTGCGTGCTCGTGTATGTCTCCGATCTGACTGTGCTGTGGTCGGTGGCCATCCCGCATGGTCGTTCATTGACTGACGGTGTGATGGCCGCCAGCCTGGATCACTCGATGTGGTTCCACCGCCCATTCCGGGCCGACGACTGGGTGCTCTGCGACTACACCTCACCCTCCGCGTCGGGAGGGCGGGGGCTGGCGACCGGACGGTTCTTCAGCCGGGACGGCAGATTGATCGCCAGCGCGATTCAGGAAGGCGTGATCCGGGTCCTGCGCTAGCGCAGGCCAGCGGCGTCCATGCCGCGGAGCTCCTTCTTCAGGTCGGCGATCTCGTCCCGGAGCCGGGCGGCCAGCTCGAACTGCAGCTCCCGGGCCGCGCTCATCATCTGGTCGGTGAGCTGCTGGATCAGATCGGCGAGTTCGGCGCGCGGCATCGACGAGGCGTCCCGAGCTTCCAGCACACCGGCGCTACTCCGGGCCCGGCCGGGCTCGCCGGCGGCGCGCTTACCCCGGGAGGCGTTGCGTCCGGATCCGCCAACCCGCACCGCAGCGATGTCGGAGGTATCACTGGCCTCAGCGTAGACGCGCTCGAGAATGTCGTTGATCTTCTTGCGTAGCGGCTGCGGATCCACCCCGCGTTCGGTGTTGTAGGCAACCTGCTTGGCTCGTCGCCGGTTGGTCTCGTCGATGGCCCGGCGCATCGAGTCGGTGACCCTGTCGGCGTACATGTGCACCTCACCGGACACGTTGCGGGCGGCTCGACCGATGGTCTGAATCAACGAGGTGCCGCTGCGCAGGAAACCCTCCTTGTCGGCGTCGAGGATCGCCACCAGCGACACCTCGGGCAGGTCCAGGCCCTCGCGGAGCAGGTTGATCCCGACCAGCACGTCGAACTCGCCTAGCCGCAGCTGCCGCAGCAGCTCCACCCGGCGCAGCGTGTCGACCTCGGAGTGCAGGTAGCGGACCCGGATGCCGAGCTCGAGCAGGTAATCGGTGAGGTCCTCGGACATCTTCTTGGTCAACGTGGTGACCAGTACCCGTTCGTTGCGCTCGGCTCGGACCCGGATCTCGTGCACCAGGTCATCGATCTGGCCCTTGGTCGGTTTCACCACGACCTCCGGGTCCACCAGGCCGGTCGGGCGGATCACCTGCTCGACGAACTCGCCGCCCGCCTGCGCCATCTCATAAGGCCCCGGCGTCGCCGAGAGGTACACCGTCTGGCCGATCCGGTCCTGGAACTCCTCCCAGCTCAGTGGCCGGTTGTCCAGCGCGGAGGGCAGCCGGAAACCGTGCTCTACCAGGGTGCGCTTGCGCGATGCGTCACCCTCGTACATCCCGCCGATCTGCGGCACCGTGACATGCGACTCGTCGATGACCAGAAGGAAATCCTCGGGGAAGTAGTCCAGCAGGGTGGCCGGTGCCGAGCCCGCTGCCCGCCCGTCGATATGACGCGAGTAGTTCTCGATGCCGGAGCAAAACCCGACCTGACGCATCATCTCCACGTCGTAGTGCGTCCGCATCCGCAGTCGCTGCGCTTCTAGCAGCTTGCTCTGGTTCTCCAGCGTGGCCAGCCGATCTGTCAGCTCGGACTCGATGCTCGCGATGGCGCGCTCCATCCGCTCGGCCCCCGCGACGTAATGGGTGGCCGGGAAGATTCGCACCTCAGGCACCTCCCGCACCACCTCCCCGGTGAGCGGGTGCAGGTAGTAGAGGGACTCGACCTCGTCACCGAAGAACTCGATGCGGACCGCTAACTCCTCGTAAGCGGGGATGATCTCCACGGTGTCACCGCGGACCCGGAAGGTTCCGCGGGCGAAGGCGAGATCGTTGCGGGTGTACTGGATGTCGACGAGGCCCCGCAGCAGCGCATCGCGGCCGACCTCGCCTCCCACCGGAACATGAATCGATCCCTTGAGGTACTCCTGCGGCGTACCGAGCCCGAAGATGCACGACACCGAGGCGACGACAACGACGTCACGACGAGTGAGCAGCGACCTCGTCGCGGAGTGCCGCAGCCGCTCTACGTCGTCGTTGATCGACGAGTCCTTCTCGATGTACGTGTCGGTCTGCGGGACGTACGCTTCGGGTTGGTAATAGTCGTAGTAGGAGACGAAGTACTCCACCGCGTTGTTCGGGAAGTAGTCCCGCAGCTCGTGGGCGAGTTGCGCGGCGAGGGTCTTGTTCGGCGCCATCACCAGCGTGGGACGCTGGACGCGCTCGATGAGCCACGCGGTGGTGGCCGACTTACCGGTTCCGGTGGCGCCCAGCAGCACGACGTCGCGCTCACCGCCGATGATCCGGCGCTCCAGCTCCTCGATTGCGGCTGGCTGGTCGCCGGCCGGCGCGTAGTCGCTGACCATCTCGAACCGCGCCTGTGACCGCGGGCTGTCCGCCGGGCGAAACTCGGAGCGGGGGAGCAGGTCGCGGGGGACAGTGACGGCATCAGTCATGGCATCGAGAGTAGGCCGGACCCCTGACAGTCTGTCCTCGCGTAGGGTCGATCGCTATGACGGCCCAGCACGGACCGACTACCGAGACCGCCCCGCACATTCACCCTCCCAAGGTTGAGCTGTTCGACCTGGAGGCGATGACCAACACCGACCCCAAGGGGGTCGTCCGCGCTGTCCGCGAATACCGGGTCGAGCCATTTGGCCTCTACGTCGCCCGCGACGTCATCGGCCATCCGTCGATTCGTGCGCTGGAGTCCTGGCTGTTGCCCGAGATGGGTTTGCGAATCACTGACTGGTTCTACCCTCCGGGGCACGAACGTGACTACCAATTCTACGTCGACGTGGTGCACATCGACGTCGACCCCCGGTGCTGGCGCACCGAGGACCACTACCTGGACCTCGTGCTTCGCACTGGTCACGGGGTCGACGTACTCGACACTGACGAGTTGCTGGCCGCGGTTCTCGCCGGGCTGCTCGATCGCGCAGCCGCGCAGGCGGCGCTGGTCACCACGTACCGGACGCTGGAGGGCCTGGCCCGGCACGGCTACCGGTTGGACAAGTGGCTGTCCACGGTGGGCGCGGCGCCAACCTGGAGCCGGCACTGACTTGGGTCTCAGCCCACCAGCCAGCCGGATCGCGCGGCCCACCGCTGCGCTCGATCCAGCGCGCTGGCCACGAACGGCCACTTCGCGGTGGCGTAGGCGTCGATGCTGTCCCACTGCTGCGCCGCGAGTCGGTGCTTGAGCTCGGCGTACGCGCGAACACCATCGGGATGAGCCCGCAGCCAGTCCCGCAGCAGTACGGCATCCCGCCAGGCGGGGGAGTCGGCTGGCCGGATATGGCAGTTGACTGCCCGGCCGGGATCAGCGTTGGTCGCCATCGCCTTCTCCCAGGTGATGCCGTCGCGAGCAGTGTCGCACCAACGACCGTCTCGCTTGATGAGTCCGGTGCCGGCCAGATCGTCAGCGAGTCGTTGCGCCGTGGCGAGGTCGGCGACCACCACTTGGATGTCCAGCACATCCTTGGCATCAAGGTCGGGGACCGCTGTGGAGCCGATGTGATCGAGGCGGTGCGCGCGCCGGTCCGCCACCGCGGCAATCCGTGCGATCACCCGCTGCGCCTGCTCCGGCCATCCATCGTCCGGCGCGACCACGACCGGAGTGCAAGCGCGCGCCGCCGGGCGACCGTGGCGCAGGTTTGTCTCGAAAGGCACCAGCCGCTGGGTCCACAGCCGGTCGACTGCCGCGAGGGTGTCGACCCGGCTGCCGCTGTTGTCCAACCAGATGTCCGCGGCAGCGCGGTGCTGCTCGGCAGTGGCTTGGGCAGCGAGTCTCGCTGCGGCGTCGGACTCTGCCATGCCACGCTGCTCGACCAACCGGCGTAGCCGCACCGCAGCGTCCGCGTGTACCACGATCACCAGGGGGAACCCCGCTGCCATCCCGACCTCGACGAGCAGCGGAACGTCCTGCACCACGATGGCCTCGGCCGGCGCAGCCGCGATCAGCTCAGCGGAGCGGGCCGCGACCAGCGGGTGCACGATGGCATTGAGCCGGGCTCGAGCTCCCGCGTCGCTGAATACCCGCCCCGCCAACGTCGATCGATCCAGTGACCCGTCCGTGGCGAGGATCCCCTCGCCGAACTCGCCGATCACGGCGCGCAGTCCGTCGGTACCGGGCCTGACCACCTCGCGGGCGATCCGGTCCGAGTCGATGATCGACGCCCCGCGTTGTGCGAGCCGGGCGGCGACCATCGACTTACCGGACCCCATGCCTCCGGTCAGCCCGACGCGCAGCATCGGACGATCGTGGCCCTTACCTGTTAAACGCCGCCCTGTTAGACGCCGCCGGAGAGTTTCTCCCGCAGCGCCGCGAGCTGCTCGTCACTGGCGAGCGAGCCTCCGGCGGCAGCGTTGCCGGTGCTGCCGGGGCTGCTGGGGGTAGCCGCCTCCGCCGTCTCCGACGAGTAGTTCTGATCCTCGGCCGCCTCGGAGTCAGCCTCGCTCGCCTTGACGACCTGCTTGCGGTGTTGCTCGAAACGGACCTGCGCTTCGGCGTAGGCGCGCTCCCACTCCTGACGCTGCTTGTCGTAGCCTTCGAGCCAGTCGTTGGTCTCCGGGTCGAAGCCCTCGGGGTAGATGTAGTTGCCC
>DASUII010000345.1:0-6193 GCA_036279835.1 Pseudonocardiaceae bacterium | reverse complement strand
GCCGCGCTGGATGCCTATGTCGTGGTCAGCCTGCTGGTCGACATCGTCCGAGACCTGCAGGTGCCGATCAACCATCTGGAGCGGGCCACCCCGATCGTCACCGGCTTCCTGCTGGGCTACGTCGCTGCGATGCCGCTGCTGGGTCAGGCGTCTGATCGCTTCGGTCGGCGGGCACTGCTGCAGGCTTGCCTGGTCACCTTCGCGGCCGCGTCGGTGGTCACCGCCGTCGCGGCGACCCTGCCGGTACTCGTGACGGGGCGGACCCTGCAAGGCATCGCCGGTGGCGCTTTGCTACCGGTATCCATGGCGCTGGCCGCTGACCTGTGGCCCGACCGTGGCCGGTCCACCGCACTGGGCGCGCTGGGTGCTGCTCAGGAGCTGGGCAGTGTGTTGGGACCGCTCTACGGGGCAGGGCTGGCCGCGCTGGTCGGCTGGCGCGGCGTCTTCTGGGTGAACGTCCCCCTGGCAGTCGCCGCTGTGCTGGCGGTCCAACTGGCCGTTCCGGCTAAGGCTCGGTCCGAAAATATCCGCCGGGCACCGCTGGACCTGGTTGGCGGCGGCCTACTGGCACTCACCCTGGGCCTGCTGGTGGTCGGGCTGTACAACCCCGATCCTGACCGTGGGGCGCTGCCGACCTGGGGATGGCCGGTGCTGGGCGCGGCGGCAGCCACTGGGCTGGCGTTCGTCCTGTGGGAACGGCACGCCACGGTACGGCTGCTCGATCCCGTCGGCGTGCACTGGCGGGTCTTCCTTGGTTCGCTGGGGGTCAGTTTGGCGGCGGGGGCGGCATTGATGGTGACCCTCGTCGACGTCGAGCTTTACGCGCAGACGGTGCTGGGTCGCAACCCCGCCGGGGCGACCGCGATCCTGGTCCGGTTCCTGGTCGCGCTGCCGGTAGGTGCACTGATGGGGGGTTTGGCGGCGAGCTGGCTGCGCGAGACGGTGGTGACGCTGTTCGGGATGCTGCTGGCCGCCACTGGCTACCTGCTGATCGCGGGATGGCCCGCCGATATCTTGGCTGCCCGGCATGACTTCGGCCTGTTCACCCTGCCCAGACTCGACATCGATCTGGCGCTAGCCGGCCTGGGCCTCGGTCTGGTGATCGCGCCGCTGTCCACTGCGGCGTTGCGCGCGACCCCGCCCGACCGGCATGGAGTGGCGTCCGCCGCGGTAGTGGTCGCCCGGATGACCGGGATGCTGGTAGGTGTCGCCGCGCTGTCCGCGTGGGGGCTGCACCGCTTTCGCGAGCTCACCGCCGAACTCGCTACCCCACTGCCTTTCGGCGTCAGTACTCAGATTTATCAACAGCAGCTTGCCAACTACCAGCTCGCGCTGCAGGTGGCGCTGCGCATTCAGTACAAAGAGATCTTTTTGCTCACCTCGGGGATATGCGTGATCGGCGCGGTGGGCGCCCTGCTGATCAAAACTAAGCGGCGCACAGTGTCGACCGCTTCGGCAGAATGAGCCGCAGCAGATAATTCGACACTGCGTCGTCCACGCACTTCACGCCCTGCAGGACGACAGTGTGCTGGTTGCCCTCAAAGGTGACCAACTTGCCGCGAAGCCGGTGGGCCAGCTCCACTCCAGACTGGTACGGCGTGGCCGGATCGCCCGTCGTGGACACCACGAGCACCGGTGGCAGACCGTCAACCTGCGGGTCGCCGGAATCGCCGGTCGGCGGCACCGGCCAGAAAGCGCAGGCATCCCGGGCCGCCGACGGTGGGTGTCCGTCGTCGAGGAAGGGGGCGGCCTCCCGGTAGAGCCGGTCGGCCTCCTGGACGATCGCCGGATCTGTCACGGGAGGGTCGTCCACACACCGGACCGCTTCGAAGGCATCCTGGCTACCGGAGTAGCCGTGCTCATCGCGCTGGTAATAGATGTCAGCCAATCTCAACAGGGTGGAACCGTTCCCGTGGGCCAGTTCGGACAGGCCCCGATTGAGCACCGGCCAGAGCTGGTCGGTGTACAGCGCCTGAATCGTGCCGATCGTGGCGTCGGTGTAGGACAACTTGCGGTCGCCGACGGGCCGCGCCGCGGTAGCCAACGGCAGCAATAGCAGCTGGAAGGCCTGGTTGGCCTGATCTTTCGGGATGGTGCCCAACCAGCACTGGGATTGTACGAGACACCAGCCGACGAACGCGTCGAACGACTGCTGGAACCCAGCACCCTGGTTCACCAAACTTTGCACCAGGTTCTCATTCGGATCCAGTGCGCCGTCGAGCACCATCGCCCGCACATTGCCCGGGAACTGCTCGGCGTAGGAGGTCCCGAGCCGGGTGCCGTAGGAGTAGCCGAGGAAGTTGAGCTTCGCGTCCCCGAGCGCGGACCGCAACACGTCCATGTCCCGCGCGACGTCCCGGGTCCCGGCGTTGGCGAGCATGTCCTTGCCCACCCGCTGGGCACACAGCTGCGCGTAGGCCCGGTTCTCGCTCTCGGTCTGCGTAATCCCTGCGGGCGAGGTATCTAGGTCAACGTCGAGCCGCTCGGCGTCCTCCTCCTGAGTGTTCCGGCAAATAATCTTCGGCTGGCTGGCGCCGATTCCGCGGGGGTCGAAACCGACCAGGTCGAACCGGCGGCCCAAGTCGGTTCCGGCTACCGCGCCGGCTCGCGATGCGACTGCCGTCATCCCCGAAGCGCCGGGACCGCCGGGATTGACCAGCAGCGAGCCCAGCCGCTCTTGCTGGTTATCGGCGGGGCGGCGGAGCACTCCGATCCGCGCGATGGGCCCCTGCGGGTGGGCATAGTCCAGTGGCACCTCCACCCGGGTACAGCGCAGCGTGGGGTCGGTGAAGGACTGCCGGTCGTAGTCTGTGGTGGCAAAGTCCTTGCAGCCGCTCCAGGTCAGTTGCTGGGCGTAGAACCGTTCGAGGCCCGGGGGCACCGATCCCGCCGGGCCGGCCTGGTACCGCGAAACGTCCGCGCCGAGTTGTGACCCCCCAACGGTGGCAGCCGGGCGGCTGCTCGCGACAGTGCAACCACTGAGGGCAAGCACGATCGCCAGGGCAGCGGTCGGGCGCAAGGGGCGCGACATCCGGCAGAGCCTAGTGATCCCCCGGATGGCTCTGAGCGGGCGCTCCGCGCCCAAAGGCGGATGATGAGCGCATGCCGCAGTTGCGTCTGGCCCTGGCCCAGGTGAATCCGTGTGTCGGTGACATCGTGGGTAATGCCACGATGATCGCCAACCGCTGCCGGGAAGCCACCGCTGCCGGTGCGCACATCGTGGTGTTCGGCGAGATGGCGCTGACCGGCTACCCGGTGGAGGATCTGGCGCTGCGGGAATCTTTCGTCGCCGGGTCGGTGCAAGAGCTCGAGACGCTGGCCACGCGACTCACCCAGGACGGCTGTGCGGAGCTGGCCGTTGTCGTCGGATACCTCGACTCTGACACCCATGGCTCTCGCGACGCCGCGGCGGTCTTGTACCGCGGGCGGGTGGTCGCCCGCCAGTTCAAGCACCACCTGCCCAACTACGGGGTGTTCGACGAACGCCGCTACTTCATCCCCGGCACCACCTTGACCGTGTTCCGGCTGCACGGCCTGGAGATCGGGATGGTGATCTGCGAGGACATCTGGCAGGTGGGCGGTCCGATCGCCGCGCTGGCCCAGGCCGGGGTGGACCTGGTGGTCGCGCCCAACGCGTCGCCCTACGAACGCAACAAGGACGACACGCGGCTGGCGCTGGTGGTGCGCCGGGCGATCGAGGTGGGCGCGCCACTGGCCTACGCGAACCTGGTGGGTGGACAAGACGAGCTGGTCTTCGACGGTGACTCGATGGTGGTCGGCGGGCGCGGAGAACTGCTGTTGCGGGCGCCGCAGTTCACCGAGCAAATCGTGACGCTTGACCTGGACCTGCCCGGCGGCTCGCCCAGGGCGGTGGGCCGCTACGCCGGACTCGACGTGCACCGGATCATCCTGAGCAACGATTCGCTGCCGCCCTACCCGGCTGCTGCCACTGGGCCTTCCACCGGGCCGGCGACCGAGCGGCTGTCCGACGAGGCCGAAGTGTGGGGCGCGCTGGTAACGGGCCTGCGGGACTACGCGCGCAAGAACGGATTCCGCTCGGTGGTGCTGGGGCTATCCGGTGGGATCGACTCCGCGGTGTGCGCAGCGCTCGCGGTGGACGCGCTGGGCGCTGATGCCGTCTATGGAATCTCGATGCCCTCGTCGTATTCCTCGGCGCACTCGCGGACTGATGCTGCCGAACTCGCTGAGCGCACAGGGCTGCATTACCAGGTACAGCCGATCGGAGACATGGTCGACGTCTTCGTGCGCCAGCTCGAGCTGTTCGGACTCGCTGAGGAGAACGTGCAGGCCCGCTGCCGTGGGGTGACCCTGATGGCGCTGTCCAACCAGTACGGGCATCTGGTGCTGGCGACCGGCAACAAATCCGAGCTCGCCGTGGGGTACTCGACGATCTACGGTGACGCCGTCGGTGGCTTCGCGCCGATTAAAGACCTACCGAAGACGGCAGTGTGGGCGCTGGCTCGGTGGCGCAACGCGCAGGCCGAGAAACGGGGTGAGACCGCACCAATCCCACCGAGCTCGATCAGCAAGCCGCCTTCGGCCGAGCTTCGTCCCGACCAACTCGACACCGACTCGCTGCCCGATTATCAGCAGCTTGACGAGGTGCTTGACGACTATGTGGAAGGCGACCGCGGGTTCACCGACCTAGTGGGGGCTGGGTTCGCGCCCGAGCTGGTCGAGCACATCGTCCGGCTGGTGGACGCCGCGGAGTACAAACGACGACAATATCCGCCCGGCACGAAGATCACCTTGAAGGCGTTCGGCCGGGACCGGCGACTGCCGATCACCAACCGCTGGCGCGAACGCGGCCTCACCGACGACGAATGCTAGCCACCGTGATCATCGAAACTGAGCCGTGACGGTGCGGGATTGCCCGGCTATGCCTCGATTTCGGCGATCACCCGGGATCTTTGACGCGTGGCTGTGAGTCTCGTCGCACGCTAATGCCAAGCCCTGACAATCGGTGCCAGGCTGTGTACCAGCGATCCGACATGACCCGGGGACCGGCGAGCAACGGCCGGCCTCGAGGGAGGACGGTCGATGATGACCGCAGCTGGTGACCAACCCGCGCTGTACGGCGGACCGGTGGGATCCGACCAGAAAGTGAGACGCGTTCGCGTCCAAGATCTCATGGCGGCCAAATCCCGCGGCGAGAAGTGGGCGATGCTCACCGCGTACGACTACTCGACGGCCAGGCTGCTCGACGCCGCCGGAATCCCGGTGTTGCTGGTCGGCGACTCCGCGGCCAACGTCGTCTACGGCTACGACACCACGCTACCGGTGACCGTCGACGAACTGGTGCCCTTGGCACGCGGCGTGGTCCGCGGGGCCCGTCGTGCGCTGGTCGTCGCCGATCTGCCATTCGGCTCCTATCAATCCTCGCCAACCCAGGCCCTGGAGACTGCGACCCGTTTCTTCAAAGAGGCTGGCGCGCACGCCGTCAAGCTGGAAGGCGGTCGCCGAGTGCTGCCGCAGGTAGAGGCGCTGGTCGCGGCGGGCGTGCCGGTGATGGCGCATCTCGGGCTCACCCCGCAGTCGGTGCACGCGATGAGCGGCTACCAGGTGCAAGGCCGGGGCGAGCAGGGCGAACGGCTGCTCGACGACGCGAAGGCATTGGAAGCCGCCGGAGCGTTCGCCATCGTGCTCGAGGTCATCCCGGCCGAGCTGGCTGCGCGGATCACCGCAGCAGCGAGTGTGCCTACCATCGGGATAGGTGCCGGCCCGGCGTGCGACGCGCAGGTCATAGTGTGGCAGGACATGGCGGCCTTCCACCCCGCCAGTGGCCCGGTGCCGAAGTTCGTCAAGATCTACGCCCAGCTCGGCGACGGCCTGCGGGATGCCGCGAGCCACTTCGCCCAGGACGTCCGCTCAGGCGCCTACCCGGGGCCGGAACACACCTACAGCTGAGCCCCTCCGGCACCCGGCGAGCAGATCGCGCGACAGCTCCTGATCGGGTTTCACCAGTGATCACGGTTTGTGTGCGTTACGCGACAAAGATTGTCGTCTACGGCACACAAACGGTGATCACACGCATCATCCTGGCTTGTCTGGGAGTCGGGATGCCCGCACTGACCCTGTTCACCGAGTGGCGGGGCTTGCGCACCGGCGAGGATGCCTACCGGCTGCTGGCCCACCGGTGGGCCAAGGCCATGGGGGTGCTGTTCGCCGTCGG
>DASUII010000344.1:0-5523 GCA_036279835.1 Pseudonocardiaceae bacterium | reverse complement strand
CGGCGTAGATCAGGCCGAGCAGCTTCCCGGCGTAGTGCTGGCCCGTGGGCTAGCCGACGACTCTGGTCGACCGGTCCAGCTGGACACCCTGGCGATCTGCGGCTGCACCAGCCGTCGGCTCGCCGGGCAGGTCGACGCCGCGCTGATCGATCCGCCGCACGCAGCCCTGGTCATGATCGGCGCCAACGATGTAACCCGGCGGATTCCGCCATGGGAATCTGCGAGACTGCTCGGCGAGGCGGTATCAAGATTGCGAGCCGCAGGTACCACGGTGATCGTCGGGACATGCCCGGATCTCGGCACGATCCGGCAGATTCCGCAGCCGTTGCGGGCCATTGCCCACACGTCCAGTTGGGCGCTGGCCCGCCTGCAGCACGACGCGATATGTGCGGCCGGCGGCCTACCGGTCTCGCTGGCCCAACTGCTAGCGCGGGACTTCCGCAGCAAGCCCGACATCCTGTTCGGCCGGGACCACTTCCATCCCTCGACCGCCGGCTATGAAACCGCCTGCTCGATGTTGCTGCCCACACTGTGCTCGGCGATGGACGATCGCGACGTTGACGACCGGGCTGCTAGTCGTTTTGGAAGTAGGACAGCAGCCGCAGGATCTCCAGGTACAACCAGACCAGCGTCACCGTGAGTCCGAAGGCGATGTACCACGCGGTCTTCTCCGGCGCGCCGGCCCGGATCGCCTGGTCGGCAGCGTCGAAATCGAGCAGCAGACTAAATGCCGCAATACCGATGACGACGAGACTGAACAGGATCGCCAGTGGACCACCGCTGCGTAGACCGAGCCCGCCGGGGATGAAGAAGTTCGCGATGAGATTGACGATCATCAGCCCGACGGCACCGATCAGGGCACCCATCACCCACTTGGTGAACCGCGGGGTCACCTTCACCGCGCCGGTCTTGTAGACCACCAGCATTCCGGCGAACACGAACACCGTGCCGGTGATCGCCTCCAGCACGATGGAGCCGCTGCCCGGCGAGCGCAGCTCGACTGCCCTACCGATGACGCCGCTGATGCCACCGAGGAAGACACCCTCGACAGCGGCGTAAGCCAGGATCAGCGGCGGGCTGACCAGCTTCTTGAAGATGACGACCATCGCGAGCACAAAGCCGACGAGCGCGGCCGGAAGGGCCAGGCCCCACAGTCCGCTCAGATAGGTGGCCACCCCGGTGGCGATCAACACCGCCAGGGTGATGCCCGTCTTGGTGACCACATCATCAACGGTCATGGGTCGGCTCGTGGTCGGCAGGGCACCGCCATAGCGTGGGTCAGCGCCCGGGAACCTCGTGGGGGCCGAGTTGAAACCCGCATATCCGCCGCTCCCAACGGGAAGGCTGCGGAATGCGGGATTGCTGGTGGTGCGCACCGTGTTCCTCCAGGTCGACGTTGCAGGCCGTCACCCGGGTTCAACGCGCCCGCGACAAGTCAGGTTCCCCGCCGATGAACGCGGATTTCACCGCCGCTGTGGTGACGCCCCAGCAGGCGAGCAGGAGTCGTTCGCGTTACTGTGCGCGCAGGCTGGCGCCCGAGCCTGGAACGGCATGGAGGTGGGTTGGGATGGACTGGTGGGGCTGGGTGATCCTGGCGCTGGTGATTATCGCGGTACTGGTCGTGCTCGCGGTCGTGGTCCAACGCAAGCGGCGGCGCGGCGGCGTGATCGGGCTCAGCGAACCCCGTCGGGGTGACTCTCGGTGACCACTCCGACTCCGATGTTGCTGTTACGAGCCAGTGAGGTGACCGGCCGTCCGGTGGTCACCCTCAGCGGCGAGCTGGTGGCCGAGATCAAGGACGTCGTCTTCGAACGTTCCGGCGGCCGTATCGCCGGTTTCACCCTGCGCAATCCAGGACTGTTCAGCCGGTCCCGCAAGGATTCGCTGCCTTGGGTCGGGGTGCACGGGATCGGTCGGGATGCCGTGATGGTGGCCGACGAGACGGTGTTGATTGCAGCGAACGAGCTTGCCTCTCGCAAGCAGAGCCGGGACGCGGACGTGCTGCAGGATCGGGTGCTCACCGACAACGGGCGCGATCTCGGGCGGGTAGTGGACGTCGTGCTGCACAGCGGGACGAGCCTGGACGTGGTGGGCTACGAGGTCGAGGCGAGCGAGGCACTCGGCACGGCGGGCCGTCACGTGTTCATCCCGCTGCCTGACACGGTGGCCGTCTCCGGCGAGAACCTGATCGTGCCCGCAGCGGCCACAGAGTTCGTCTCTGAGGATCTGGCCGGGTTCGGCGCGGCCGTCGGCGCCTTCCGGGCCCGGTTACGAGAGGGAGCCAGCTGATGCTGTTCAGCCAGGCGCGTAAACGCGATGTGGTGAATACCGCGACCGCGACCCGGGTGGCCAGGGTCGACGGCTTCGTCGTGCTGCCCGGACCGGCCAGGGTTGCCCTGTTGCGCTTGGGCAAGGTCAGCGGCGCCGGCACCCTGCTCGCCTGGGAGGACGTCCGCGGCTTCGGGCCCGACGCGGTGACAGTCGCCACCGATGCGGTGATCCGACCGCCCCGCGACGGCTTGGAACAACGGGCCGAGGACAACGATCTGGAAATTTTGGGCAAGCGAGTGCTCACCGAACGAGGTATGGAGCTCGGCTCGATCACTGACGTGGACTTCGATCCAGAGACCGGTGCGGTCACCACGCTGATCACCAAGACCGAGACCCTTGCCGGGCAGCGGATGATCGGTCTAGGCGGCTACGCGGTCGTTGTCTCGGATTAGGGCATCTTCACCGAGGGCCACAACGGTGCGCGGGCGGCCGCCCACCCCCCACGCGGCCGCCCGCCCATCGTCGCCCATTTGGGCTAAGTAAGCATCGCAGCACAGCGGCGGCCGCACAAGCGGATTCGATACTGGTAACTGCTATTGCGGTGCTCGAGTTGCAGGTTGATCCAGATTGTCTTGCCCTCCGAGTGCCGGTGCACTCCCCAGCTCTGGGACAACGCTGCTACCAGATGCAGGCCTCGGCCGCGGAACGCACCGACGTCTATCGGCCGTGGTCGCGGGATGATTGTCCGACTGTAATCTCGGACCGAGACGCGCAACGCCGATCCAGTGCCGGTAACGGTGAGCCGGGTGGAGCTGTGGGCATGCTCGACAGCATTGGTCACCAGCTCACTCGATAACAGTTCCGCGATTTCCCGGATCGCCGGATCCACCGCCCAGATCTCGCAGGATTCGCGCACGAACCGTTTCGCGGCTCCCCCAGCGGCATTGTGCATGGGTAGGTCGCGGTGGCGTCGTACCTGGGGAGGCCGCCGATCAGGCGAGAGGCGTGTCGCGACTGAATGCGAATGTTGCTGTTGCATCTGAAAGAAAACCGCGGTTTCGACTTCACCGGCTACAAACGCGCCAGCCTGACCCGCCGGGTGGACTATCGAATGGCCGAGGTGGGCGTTGGCGACTACGCCGAGTACCTGGAGTATCTGGAGGTGCACACCGAGGAGTTCACCGCGCTGTTCAACACGATTCTGATCAACGTGACGAGCTTCTTTCGGGATGCCGAGGCCTGGGAGTACCTGCGCGCGGAGGTCCTGCCGAGCATGCTGTTCGCCAAGGCGCCGGACGGCGTGATACGGGTATGGAGCGCAGGCTGCGCCTCCGGAGAGGAGGCGTACACCCTGGCCATGATCCTGGCCGAAGCACTGGGCGTCGAGGAGTTCCGGCAACGCGTCAAGATCTACGCCACCGACGTGGACGAGGAAGGTCTGACCCATGCCCGGCAGGCGACCTACGACGAACGGCAGGTTCGCGCCGTACCGGAGGAGCTCGTGGAACGCTATTTCGACCAGGTCGGCGGCAGGTTCTACTTCCGGAAAGACTTGCGCCGGTTGGTCATCTTCGGTCGAAACGATCTGGTGCAAGACGCGCCGATCTCCAAGATAGATCTGTTGGTTTGCCGCTAACGCACTGATGTATTTCAACGCCGAGACACTGTCACGCATCTTATAGCGGTTACATTTCGCGCTCGCGCCGGCTGGAGTGCTGTATTTGGGTAAGGCCGAGATGCTGGTGTCGCATACCGAGTTGTTCCAACCCATCGACCTCAAGCACCGAGTGTTTCGCAAGGTACCGCAACATAGCGCGGTCCTGGCCGACGCGCCGTCGCCGCAAGCCAGGCTTCTGATGGGTGGCCCCGGACCTGCTGCGCCACGCGGCACTGCTGGCCAGCCCGCTAGCCCAGGTCGTCGTCACCGCGGACGGCTTGATCGCGCTGTGCAACCGGCAGGCCGAGACGCTGTTGTCCAACCGCGATGTTGGTCGGCCGTTCAGCGATGTCGCGCTGTCCTATCGCCCGATGGAACTGCGCCGTTATATCGATCAGGCGCACTTGGAGCGGCGCATCATGCGGGTAGCTGATATCACATATCTACGCGGTGCTGAGACGCTGCATCTCTCGAGGTTCAGATCAGCCCGCTCACCGACGCCGACGCCACGGAGATGCGCGTCCTCGTGTGGAACCGGCGCGCCGAGGATCTGTGGGGGCTGCGGAAAGAAGAGATCATCGGCCAGCACTTCCTCAATCTGGACATCGGATTGCCGACTCAGGAGCTGCGCCCACTGATCCGTCGGACGCTCACCGGTGACGGCGGCCAGCACGAGATGCTTCTCCCCGCAGTCAATCGACGCGGTCGCCCGATTCTGGTACGTGTGGTAGGCAGCGCCCTCAACGGCACCAATGGTGTCGCCGGCGGTGCCATCCTGCTCATGGAGCAAGATGGTCAGGACAACCACCACGCAGATGGAGCAGCAAGCGCCGAGCTGAGTGAGGAGCATGACGGCCAAGCCCATGTGGGTATTTCCGATTGCCGTTGACCGCCCGCTGCGGCAGGCTGGGCTGGCCTTGCGCCGGTGTTGGATCGCGTTCGAAGACACGGGGGAAAGAGGCTTCTGTGGTCGCCGCTGAGGGAGCCCCTGAGCTCCCGATCCACCCGAGGCGCAGCGCCGAACCCCTCAGCCACCTAGACGGGCTGCTCTCCGCAGACGTGCGCCAACTCGGGTACGGGGTCTTGGTGGTCTACATCGCCGGAGAGCTGGACATGCTTACCGGACCACCTCTTCAAGACCACCTCGGCGAACTGCTCACCACCCGACCTGATCGTCTTATCATCGATCTCAGCCAAGTCTCATTTATGGGCTCAACCGGTCTCTCCGTGCTGATCTGCACCCGGCAGAATGCCATCGCAATGGGGATAACGCTGCAGCTCAGCGGTACCAGCGCACGAGCAATATCCGTTCCACTGGAAGTAACCGGCCTGAACGATCTATTCGAAATTTTGCCAACTCCGCCCACCACCGGCGACGTGGTCTTGACGCCAGACGTACCCGCCGAGCCCGCCGGCTAACCATCCCGGCCGATGCCGCTGGGCGCGGCACCGCAGCGTGCGACGATCGAAGCGTGCAGATCGACGTGGTTGTCCGGGCCCGGGACTGGCTGGTCGCGGCCGATCCCGGGTCGTTGCGGCTGCGGATGGCCGCGACCACGGTGGCCACTGTGGCGCTGGCTCTGGCGGTACTCGCC
>DASUII010000343.1:0-11975 GCA_036279835.1 Pseudonocardiaceae bacterium | reverse complement strand
CTCTTTGCAGGCCCGGTGAAAATACCCGCTCCACTCACGAGGATTTAGCAGCACGAACGACAGCGGTATCCCAGTGCCGTGTCCGCCGAGGCGCGCCACGTGTTCTTCGTTCTCAACGATCGCCCCGGTCACCCATACCGCCTTCAAATTCCCCGCGAATAGGCGGTTCAGGGTCGGCAGGATGCCGTTAGGGCTCGACGGTTTCCGCCAACCGAGCTCGGGGGTCCAGCTCACTGGCGGGCGGTGGTAGCCGATCACCAGCGGGTACTGGGATTCCACCCACCCCAAGTTGCGTAATCCCTGCAGCACAGCGGCGGCGCCCGGCTCGTTGGGTCTGTGCACCATGCCGTTGACTGGTACCGCCGAGGCCAGCGCAGACTCGGCGTTACCAACGATCACGCCGTGCGCGCCCAACGTGAACAGCGACAGGTCGTTCAGGCTGTCGCCCGCAACCAAGATCGAATCCACTGGCCAGCCCTGCTGTCGGGCGAGGGCTAACAGGGCACTTCCTTTGGAGGCACCGTGCGGCAACACATCGAAGTAGCGGTCCGCCGAGTAGATCCACCTGCATCCCAGCGCCACCACCGCATCGGTGATGTCCGCCGTCAGCTGGTCAGGATGGAGATAAAACGAGCAGCGGCCGTCCTGGGCGACGTCGTCTTGATATCTCACCGCTGGAAAGGAGCGCAACGCGGCGCGCACCTGTCCGGCACCGGGCCAGCCAGCGCGTAGCACCGTTTGCAGCGGCTCGACCGGGGACAAATCAGTACCGTCGAGGACCGTGGCCCCAATATCGGCAATGATCCAGCGGGGCCGAGGCAGCAAGGGATCACACAGCGCCTCGCGCACCGCGGGCAGCCCACGACCCGTCGCCAAGACGACCGTTACCCCGGGATGGCGCGCCAAGGCGGCGTGCAGTCGCCATCGGTCCGTCGCGTCTCCTCCCAACAGCGTGCCATCAAGGTCAGCGGCCAGGACCCTCACGCGGAGGTCCTGGCTAGATCGTGGGGTTGCCTTGCCTGAAAACGCCGCAGCTTCTGTCATAGATCCCGGGAGGCTTCCACGTCGACTGCCACGAGATGAGAGACGCTTAAGAAGGCGTTCGATCGCCGGAGACGAGGCCGAGCGCGAAGTCGCGAGTGGAGCACGCGAGTCTCCAAACTGGTGGGCACTCAACCCAGCTCCATTACAGGTGCGGAACGCGGGACAGCCACTGCTGCAGCGCAACCAGGTTGGGTGCGGCGCTAGAGCCAAAGTCGGTGATTGCGGCGGCGCCACAGGCGACCGCGGCAACAAGGCAGTCGGGGAGTTGGTGTCCGCTGAGCAGGGCGTGAATGAACCCAGCGTTGAAGCAGTCACCGGCTCCGGTGGTATCGACAGCAGCGAGCGGGACGCCGGAAATATCGTAGCGCTGCCCATGCCGTACAGCAGTGGCGCCAGCACTACCACGCTTAATGATCACGGTGTCGACGAGGTCAGCGAGCGCGTCCAAGGCCTCGTCGACCGTGGTAGTGCCGGTGAGCCGCAGCGCTTCGTCGGTGTTCGGGGCGAAAATATCCACCTGTACGAGGGTGTCTCGCAGCATCGGGGTGTCCAGAGTGCCAGGGACATCCTGGCAGTCCATGAACACTTGGGTCCCGAGCTCGTGGGCGACGCACAATGCGGCCCGGGTGGCCAGACCGTACTGAAGATAGGGCAACAGCAGCATCCTCGGGCGGTGTTCTCTAAGCAGAGCAGTCAGCGGCGGCGGGCTAACCCGGTCCTGATAGGTGGCCATGGCTCGGTCGCTGGGATAGGAGAACACCACGGTGAGGCTGCGCAGCGGGATGCGGTGATGACGAAAACCGATCTCGTTGAGGCCCTCAGCGCGGGCAATAGACAAGACATGTTGGCTAAACAGATCATTGCCAAAGTCGGTCGCCCATACTACGTCGTGCCCCAGGCGGCGTAGCGCCATCGCCAAGGTGAACGCGCCACCGGGTAACAAGCTGAACTCCTCAGCAAAAACCTCAGTGCCGGGCAAGATTGGACGGGATAACCCCCGGAAAATCAGGTCCGCAAACCAGGGGCCGACGACTAGCACGACCTGACCCTCTGCCGAAACGCTCACGATCGACTTCGACGTACGACCTCAACTACCAGGCCAGGATGAGCAACCCCAGGCCCCGCGGTCGCCCCGAACTGGCGCTCCGCCTTGCGCGACGTTCTCACGCCGTTCCCCTCGCCACCAGTGCAGATATACCCCCTCTACCCCCCTTGCCGTAACCCATCGTCGGCAAAATCCCCGCGGGCGCGATCAGCGAGCTCCGCTCGGCGATCGATCTGATGCGTGGCGGAAAGGCGTGCGCCACGGTCAGCGCACTGCTCGCCGCCCACTCCGAGCTCATCACGCCACCGGGATGATCTGACTGTCTCAATGGCTGCCCGGCGGGATCCTCGATAAGCCGTCACTACCATTGCCTCCGCCGGCTTCCCAAGATCTGTCGGTGTCGCGGTCTCTTAAGAGATAATCCGTTGCCCACGGTCAAGACTTTCGAGCACCTCAGCTACGGTCGCGCGGGCGCCGGCCAGGTCGCCGGTGAATACCCGCGGTCGCTGCCGGACCAATCCCTCGAAGAGGGCGACCGCCTCCTGCGCGGCTGTTAGCGCTTGCGGTAGTTCCACTTGTCCGGCGGCTCGTATCCGAGCGAAAACCCACAATCCGCGGGCGAGGTCGGGTTCGAACGCGGCGGGGTGGGCGCCGGCCGGCCGGCGGTGAATATCCACGGCTTCGGTGGTGACGGTCAGGGCCTCGGGAAGCCGGCCCAGATCCGACAGGTCGGCGCCGAGGTTGGTCAGCGCCCGGGCGAGGTGGGGTTCGAACGCCGTGGGATTGGTGGCGGCCAGTCGGCGGTAGACCTCGACGGCTTGGGTGCTGGCGGCCACGGCGTCCTGGCGTCGACCCAGGTTCGCTAAGACGACCGACAGATTGTTCAGCGCCATGGCCAGGCCTGGTTCGAACGCGGTGCGGTTGACCGCGGCCAGGCGGCGGCGAATGTCCACGACTTGCGTGCTGGCGGCCAGGGCGTCGCGGTGTAGCCCCAGGTCCGAGAGCATCACGCTGAGGTTGTTCAGGGAGCCGGCGAGGTCGGGTTCGAATTCGGTGCGGTTGTTCGCCGCCAGCCGGCGGTAGAGCCCGGCGGCTTCGGTGGTGGCCATCACCGCGTCCTCCCACCGGCCCAGCGTCGACAGCCGCAGGCCGAGGTTCTCCAGGCGGTGGGCCCGCTGGGCTGCGGCGGCGGTGGCAGGAAGAGTGTCGTACAAGCGGCGGGCCAGAGCGGCGGCAGGCCACAGCAGCTCGGCGCTGTATCGGGGCAGGGCCGAGTCGACAGCGGCCGCGAGATCATCGGGGGCCCGGTCGACGACCAACTGGACCACCGGGGCGCTGGCGTGCGCAACGAGGGCGGGTCGGCGACGCAGCAGCGCGAACAGAGCAGCGGCGGCAACGGGGTGCCAGGCGGCGGCGGTCAGCACGATCAGACACCGGCGCACTGGCTACCCCTGAGCTGACGGCCGGGGAGGGTGTAGCAGTGGGCCAGCCACAGCTCCACTACCACGCTGATCACTGTGACCCACCCGACTGCCACCCAGCCCCCCAAGGTGGTCTTTTCAGCCGATGACGAGCTTGCACGCAACCAGGCGCCGGTGGCCATCCGCGGTTGCTCAGCTTAGGTATGTCTCGCGCGTCAGCCACCGCTACCTCCATCGATCTGGACTCGCTGGGCGTGGTGCTGTCGGCCGCTAGTGAGTCGGCCAGGTCGGATAAGGGCAACCGCTTGGTCGAGACAACGCAGCCGGGAAACATCCATGACCTCTCGGCCAGGGTATGGGCCAGGGCGATCGTGTCGCGGGAGGCGACGGGAAAGACCCGCAGCGCTTCACCGACCTCGACACTGTGTCCGTTGCGCTCGAATCGCTCAACCACCCAATGCAGCACCTCAATCATCAGACCACAACTCGGCCACGCGACCACCCCAAGTCCGTCCACGTGATCATGACCTACGGGTCGAGTACCAACCGGCGGCGGCGATTTGTAAAGCGCCGCCTCCGTCGGTCCCCGCCTCATCCCGCAGCGGCAACTGGTCGGGCCACCGCCGCAGTACCCGAGATGTGGACGAGAATCGACGAGACGAATGCCAGGCACGCGCCGACACGCCCCCTTCGTCGGGTACCTCCGCCGTGCAGCACGATGGTGCTCCCTTATCTCCCTGCCCCACTGCCCGCTCGATCCCCTCAGATCAGACAGACAGGACTGCGCCCTCACAGCGTTCGGAGCATAAAACCAGATATTCGGGTGGCTTTGTATTCCGGCCCCCGCCACGCCGGGGCAGCGGAGAAGACCCGAATGGGATCCATAAACGTAGACGGATCATGAGACCATTCAGGGATCGTTAGCCTAACCTCACTTGAAAGCGCGAATGAATTACGTCAGATCTCTTAATAGCCACCTGTAGACACCTTACCGGTATCCCCTTACGCGACTCCTCGAATTTGCCACTACATGAGTCACAGATCTAGACATCTCGTTACTGCGCGTAGCAGCAGAAGTTCTCCAGGGCCGGCCACGGGCCCAGGCTTCCCGGCTCGTGCCGTACGTGCCGCCAGTCGAGGAGACCGATGCCCACGACGCAGTCCCCCCTAGTGATCTTGTTTCGTGCCCCAACGGCAGGTCAAGGCCTAGACAGGGACACCATCGCAGGGTTCCCAAGCTCTAGACCCAACGCAGGTGCCTCTGGCGGGCCTCGCTCCGGGATGGCTCCAGGGCCGGGGCCCGAATATGGTGGGTCACCAAGGACACGGGATACCCGCTCACCACCCCACTCCGTCCTGCGGCAGGCCAACACCCCGCATGTGCGATTAGCGTGCTGCGCGGGTATCCCGCCGCCTCGGCAGCAGAGGCGTAGCAGGCCAGGGGCAGGGTCCATGTCGTTCAGCAGTCGGGTGCTCCACATGACCCCTGCCCCTGGCCCGCTCCAAGGCAAGGCCGCCGACGCGACGGGATACCCGCTTACGCACTTTTTCCTGCGACAGGATGCCACACCTCGTACGTCCGGTGATCTTGTCTCGTGCCCCTCACGTGCCTGCTCCCTCGGGGACTCACGGGGAACCACGGACACTAACGGTCAGAATCTCACTGACAGTGCACTAGAGCACTTCCCAGCTCACAGACCGTTATGGGCCGCACCTTTGCGCGGCGGTACTCGGCGCTTGATAATACTGCCTGCGCGACACAAACAAACATGCCACCATGCCCTCGCCGCGCAGGCAGATCTCCGGGATGGTCAGGCACGAGCCTCCAACCGCACACCAGGTAGGGGATGGGCACTTGGATGTGGCATCCCCGTCGATCTCCTCAAGGGCTACCACGCTATGCCCCGGGGGCAAGCCTGGCACGCTCGACCGGTAGTTCAGTGACATGTTGCCCCCGGGGCATAGCGTGGTCGGGCTGCGCCAGATCGACGGGATGCCACCAGTCCCAGCGCGCAAGATCGGACAGCGCCAAGGCGTTACCGGCCCTCGGTCCGCCGCCGCACAAGCCGGGCGCTAGGGCGCGTATAGGGCGCAACTGGCCGTGGACAGCCGGACACGGCCGGATACCACCGGATACCAGGAAAGCCGACGAACATCCCGGTTCGTGTGTTGTCCGTCGTTGATCTTGCCGATGACGCCTTCATCGGTGTTGCCGATGATCGGGGTGTGAGAAGGCCCCGCCCGGGGGTCTTGGGCGGGGCCTTGGTCGGGTCAGCGACGGGGTGCTCGGCGTGGTGACGAGCGCCGAGCGTGGGTCAGTCGGCGCCGGTTTCGGAGATCGCGGTTCGGGCGGCTTTCTCATCGACGATGGGGTTGTTGCGGGCGAATGCCGCGGTGAGGGCGTTGACGGCGAGGTTGTTCACGGCACGGGGATAGCCGCGGGAGGCGTTGTGGATCAGGGTGATGGCGTCGGTGCTGAATAAGGTGTCGGTGCGTCCGGCGATTTTGAGGTGGTGGGTGATGTAAGTCGGCGGTCTCGCTCGCCTGCATACCGGCGAGGGTGTAGCGCACCGAAATCCGCTGGTCCAGGGCGGCGAGCACGCCGAGGCGTAGGCGTTGGCGCAGGGTGGGTTGTCCGATCAGCACGGCCGCGAACGGCGCCCCGGAATCCATGTCGTGGTTGGTGAGCATGCGCACGGCTTCCATCTGCTGGTTGTCCAGGAGGTGAGCTTCGTCGATTTTACCGACCGCTGACGCCCAATTGTGCCTCTGACCTGCGCTGATGCATAGCTTACATGTCCGTCTCGGTGTCTGAACCTGATTGCGGTCGCCTGTTGGGGTGATCTTGTGAAGCGGCTCGGCCACCGCTCACGATGGCCGGGCCGCAGGCTCGGATAGGGCCAGGGAAGTCAGGTCATCACGGTCGGGTCGACGAGCTTGGCTTCCAGGTCCGCGACGCGGCGGTCTTGGAAGCGCAGGTTCGAGCGGGCGGCCTTTAGCCGCTCCTTCAGGGTGCGGTTGTCGGTGGTGAGCTGGCGGAGGCGTTGCTTGAGGGTGGTGTTCTCGGTGGTGATCCGTTGGATGGCGTCTTCGGTCCATTCGGCTTGCAGGTCGCGGATCTGGCCGAGGAGTTCGCCGATGCGGGTGCGTTGGGTGAGGATCTCGGCGTTCGCGGTCTTGAGGGCGTCCTCGGCGTTGAGAGCCCGCTCCCGCCAGGTGGCCTCCTGTCGGTCGTCCTGCTCGGCGAGTGCCTGGCCGCGCCGCTCGTCGGCGTCCGCGATGGCGTCGGCGACTGCGGCTCGGGCGGCGGCGTTGGTGTAGAGGAACGTCCGCGAGACGCCGGCGCGACGGCTGACGGCGGCGACGCTGACCGGTGTCTTTTCCCGGCGTAGCCGGGTGATGGCGTCGTGGACGCGGCTGAGGGCAACCTGCGCGCTGGCGCGCCGGGAGGCCAGCGCGGCGGCCGTGCGGGGCTCGGAAACGGTTCGAGTGGTCATGTGGAGGCTTCTCCGGAATCCTCGGCAGTGTTGTTGTCCTCGCTGTCCGCGGCGGCGGCGAGGTCGATGGCGCGGAAGGCGGTGGCCCACACGCGCTGGAAGTAGTCCTGGGGTTTGCGCAGGTCCAGCGCGAGGGCTTGGTCGAGCAGGCCGAGCCCGGCCAGGGCCTTCTCCAGGCCGTCGATGGCGCGGGCGGTGGGCTCGAAGTATTGGTGGAGGTAGTCGGCGGTGGCGTCGTCGGGGGCGCCCTCGGCCAGTTGCCGCCACTGCTCACGTTTGCGCCGCCAGTAAAGGAGATCCGCGCCTGAGAGGACGAACTTGTCGCAGTTGTGGCAGTCCAGGTTCCAGGGGCAAGCGCCGCCGTCGACGACGGGTTGGAAGGTGCAGAATCCTCCCTCGGCGGGGGTGCTGCGCCGGGACAGGTCGATCGCTAGCGCCTGGGCCTGTTCGCGGGTCATGGGTTCGGTGTCGCCGGCGAGGACCTCGCCCGGGTTGGCGGCGCCGGGGCCGGTGACCCATACGTGCGCGAGCACGTCTTCGAGGTCGGAGTGCGACAGGTGCACGTAGTGCTCTGCCATGCGGTCGGAGACCTGCCCCAGGTAAGACCGGATGTGGGTGAGGGTGGCGCCGGCGCGAAGCAGGTTAGTGGCCAGGGTGTGGCGGGCCTGATGCGCGACCCAGCGGCCGAGATCGAGGGAGTCGATCCAGGCTTTGAACCGCAGGTGAAACCATTGGTAGCTGAGTGAGGCGCTGCGGTCGGGGTTGAGGCGCGCGCTCGGGAACAGGGCCATCCGGGCGCGTTCGGGATCGGTGGGGCGGTGGCCGTGTTCGGCGATGAACGCGTCCATGGTCTTGTGTTGCCGTTGGGCGAGCAGTTCATAGAGACGTTCGGGGATGCGGATCGCGGCATCGTAGTTGCCGACCTTGGTCTGGTCGTGCCAGAACATCGGCAGACCGCCGTAGCGGCCCAGGCAGTCGAAATGGGCGCCGATCACTTCCCCGACTCGTCGGCCGGTGATCACCGTGGTTTCCCAGATATCGCGCAGTCCGCGGTCGAACGGATCGTGAACGGCGGCGAGGCGAGCCAGGTTGTCCGGGTCGGCAAGCGCTCTCGCGACTTCGTCGGGGAAGGGGCGACGTGGGGTTCGGCCGGTGGCGGCGCCGGCGGTGGGGATGGCGACGATGAAGTCGCGGCTGAGCCCGATTCGGTCGGCGGTGCCGGTATCGAGGGCGGTGCGCAGCAGTTTGCGGGCGGTGTTGAACACGATCGACCGGGTGGTCGTGGTGACGGTGCTCGCCGACCCGTCCGGGCGGGTGACCGCCAGCGACGGTAGCCGGTCGCGTTCGCGGCGGCGTTGGTCAGCAACGAAGCGGCGCATGTGCTCGGCGTCGAGCAGCCGCGGGTCGTGACCGCCCTCGGGCGCGTCGAGTTCCAGGAACGCGCCCCGTTCGACGGCGGCCCGGCGCAGCGAGTCGACGCAGCCGCCGTCGCGGGGACAGCGCGGGGAGCCCAGCAGGTCGGCCAGGTGGTCCCAGGCGAGGTCGCGCAGCCACCGCTGCGGGATGCTGGTCAGGTCGAAGTGGCTGCCGCGTCCGGGGAACCGGACCCCGAAGTGGTCGGTCTCGAGGAACCCTGCCCCACGAGTGTCGGCGGGGGTGTAGTAGACCAACCGCAGCTCCCGCTGGATCTCTCGGACGATCGCGGCAGGCACCCTCGGGCAGTCGTGGTCGGAATCGAACCCGGCCAGCGAGTCGAGGTCGGCCGCGCGGCAGGTGGTGACCACCGACCGCAGCCAGCCCAGGTCCCAGCGTTGCGGTCGGGCTCGCTGGGTGTGGATGAACAAGCCCCATTTGATCTCCGCGGCCACCAGCGGCCGCAGGCACCGCAGGTTGATCTGTCCGGCGAACGGTGGTGCTGCCGTGGTGGCGCACCACTGCCGGAACGCGGCCTCGTCGGTGTAGGTGACCGGAACCGTCCATCCCAACTTTTCGTAGCGTTGCCACCAGTTCCGGGGCAACCGCGCGCCACCAGGGCTGTCGTCGCGCTTGTAGCGGGCACCGTGCCGCGCGCACAACCCCAACGGCGACTCCGCCCGGTTCACACACACCCTCACCCGACACGTCCCATAGCCGGGTAACGCGTCCTGGCAGGCCAGCCAGGCGTCGAAGTCGGCGCCGACGATCAACTGCTGGTGGCGGAACCACTTCAGGTCGTGGGCCCGACACAACATCCGGGCCGACTGGGCGACCGAACGGTCCGGGCAGAGCCGACACGCCATGTCCGCAACCCGGACATGGCGTGGTAAACCCGTCGCGGCGGTGAGAAAGGCGGCCTTGCCGACCTCACGGGCCCTTTCGCCCGCCCACTGTTGAAGATGTTCCCCGCACAGATCTGATCCGCCGCTGCGGGGACGTTCGCAGTCGGTGACCACGCACTCCCACCGATAGACCGAATGCCCGGGCGGGATGTCAATGACCTCCGCCCGGAACAGCGGGTCGAACGACGGAGCGTCGATCAACGCGGTGAGAATCTCCAGCCGATCCCGCGACTGCCGATCCGGTTGCGACGCCGGCACCACTAGCAGATTCGTCCCGGCGCTCACCGCTGATCTCCCCAGACCTGTCGCAGCGCGGCGTCGAACACCGGGTCGTGGACATCGACATGCCCGTAAATCTCATCGACCATGGCCGCCGAGGCCCAGCCGCCGGCGTCACGGGCGATCAGCGGGTTGCCATTCGAGGCGTCAAGAACGGCCGAGCAGAACGTGTGCCTGAACGCGTGGGGCTTCACCAGACCCAGCCCGGCGCGTTTCCCGGCGCGGCTCAGCATCCGTCGGGCGGCCACCGGCGCCCACGGCTGCCCGAAGCCCTGACCGTGGAGCTGGACCAGCAGCATCCCGTGCCGTACTTGGCCGCGCGGGTACTCGGTGGTGATGTAGTCGAAATAGCCATGCACCATCGCGGGACTGACCCGCTTAATCAGCCCGCCGACCACCGTGCCGTCCTCGACCCGCCAGGGATGCTTGGTCTTGGCCTCGGCCCGGTTGGGGTTGCCGGGCCGGTGACAGACGTGCAGGTGCGGCGAGCGGCACTGGCCACACGCCGCGCCCTCGCGGAGGTGCAGGTCAATCAGGTGAAGGCCGCAGAGTTCACCGATCCTCAGGCCCCCGTCGGCAAGCCAGATCACCACCAGGCGATCTCGCGCCGAGTTCACCGTCTCCAGCAGCTTGTCCCTCCCGCCGTCGGGCAGCATCTTCGGATGCCGGCGGTGCGATCCCCGCGGGGCCAGCGGATTGGCCGGCATCGACGTCGTGGTGTGCCCGAGGAAGGAACGGCGCCGGTCCACCCGCGCCGGCAACCTGCTCGCATCGAGCCGCTTGCCCAGCTCCACGTTGACACCCAGCGAGGCTTGGTGCAGGTAGAAGCCCTTCAGACAGGCGGCCGTCGTCGACAGCGCCGACCGGCCGTAGGGGCGCTTGCCGACTCGCCACGGCTCGCCCAGCGGCATCCGGACCTCAGCGCCGATGATGCCCATGTAGCGCTCGAGGTCCCGCAGCTCCACCGAATCGAAGCCCAAGCACTCTCGCTCGAGCCACCGAAGATGATCCACGAGCAGGTAGGCGTAGGTCCGCTGGGTGCCCGATCCGTCGTGCTCACGCAGGAACCGGTCCGCCGCTGGGTGCTCTGTCCCTTCGGGCCACACGATCGTCCACGACCGTCGCCCATCCTTCCGCTGGATCTGCTGGACCCGAAGGTCCCCGACCACCACTTGCCGCGCCACTCGTCCTCCGTACCGACCGCCGGAACATGATCAACGTCCCGGATCCGGTCGGTAAACGAGCCCACGACGTGTCGGTCACAGGCCTGGACGAACATCAACAACAGGCGTAGTAGCGGTCGGTAAAGTCGATGAGCACCACAGGGCTTCGTCCTCTTTCAGCGTGTTCGGCGGCGAGCGCGTCGGCGGCTTGGGGGACGAGGGTGGCGCTGTAGAAACTGGGCACTTGTCCGAGCGCGGAGACGATGTGGTGCAGCATGCCTCGGACTCCGACTGAGGGGTTGGGTAGGTAAATGATCACGTGTCGGGAGGGGTCCAGGGTGGCGGTGGCGGCGCGGACGGCGACGGTTTTGCCGGCACCGACCTCGCCGGTGATCACGCCGAGGGCGTGTTGGTCGATGCACCAGGCGATGCGGGCTACCGCCTCGGCGTGTCCGCCGTGGCGGTGCAGCATCGACGGGGCCAGCCCGCGACCGAACGGCATGGTCGTGAAACCCCAATGCGATTGCAGACGCTGAATTGTCATCGGCCGGCCTGCTGGCTGTGCTCGTCGTCGGTGCGCTCGGCGAGCGAGGGCTGCTCGGGACTGGGTTGGGGATGGTGCTCGGCGCGTGAGTAAAGCGCGTCGAAGCCGATGCGGTCGTCGAGGGAGACCTGCTGGTGGTGGGCGTCGGCGACCAGGTGCAGGTAGGCGATGCCGGTGGCCGGCGCCGGTGTGGGTTCGGGCGTTTCGGGTCGGGCCTTGGGGTGGGCGTGGCGGGTGATCTGAAACGGCACCGCGTGGCCGTAACTACGGTCGCCGTGGCGGACCTCGATGACGTCTAAGTTGAACGGGGAGAACACCAGTTCCACCTTGCGCCCGGCCAGCGCGGCCTCGACCTGGTAGGTGTTGCCGTGCAGTGACACGGTCGCGGTCTTAGTGACGGTGCGCTGCGCCGACCACAAAAACGCCTCGGTCAACGCCGGCGCGGAGGCCATGATCGGGCCGTGGCCGAGCCGGTCCCACCCATCATTCCAGCGGGCCAGCGGTGTTTGTCCGGTCTCGGAGTTGGCTCTAGCAGCAGGTTGTGGCCCCACCTGTGGGCGAGATTTGGCCCCATCTGGTCGTGGTGGGGAGTGGGTTCGGTGAGTGTTGGCCCCACTGGTGCGGCCATGTGAGTGGTGGTGGGAAGATCGCCGCTCTTGTGTCG
>DASUII010000342.1:0-8312 GCA_036279835.1 Pseudonocardiaceae bacterium | reverse complement strand
AGTTGCACGCGCACGGTGAGCAGATCGGTGCCGAGGAGGCGGACGTTGAGTGCGTTGAATGCGCGCAGCGGATGCCAGCGGGTGATCTGGCGTTGACGGGCGAGCGCGTCATCGTCGGGCAGGATCTCGGCGATGCCTGGCACCCACCGGTACCGCCAGCCCACCCGCAGTCGCACCCGCACGCGTGGATCGCCCTGGATGTCGCGGATGTATCCGGCGCGGGTTCCGTGCTCCGCGATGAGCATGACCATACGATCGTATTGTCTCATACAATTGTATGGTGCCAGGAGTGGAGCACCTGTCAAGCCGCCGACCGCGCGAGGCCGCCCTGACCGACGCGGTGTTGCGCATCGTCGCCGAGCGCGGGCTCGATCACGTCAGCGTTCGCGAGGTCGCCTCAGCTGCGGGCGTCTCAATCGGAACCGTGCAGCATTACTTCCCGACCAAAGACGATCTGCTGCTCGCAGCGTTCAACGACGTCGTCCGGCGGATACGGCATCGAATAGAATCGATCTGCGTCGGCCCCCAAGTGCGGCACAATTTGTCAGCTGTGCTTCGCGAGTTGCTCCCCCTGGACAAGGAGCGTGCCGCAGAGTCCCGCATGGTGCTGGCCTTCGCCGCTCGAGCAGCAACATCACCCGCGCTTGCCACTATTCAACAGACCATCCTTAGCGAAATCATCGACGCACTCACCGACGCCTTCACGCTCGCTGCCGCAGGTCGTGCGACGGCCGCCCACTGCAGACTGTCAGCCCACGTCGCACTGGCCGCCGCCGACGGCCTGGCGCTGCACGCTGTGAGCTCGCCCGGTTTGATCGCGGGAAGCCAACTGTCCGCCGCACTCGAGTTGCTGCTAGACGGACTTCTGTTTCCGTGAGAGGCCCTCCTTGGCCGTTTTCTGCGTGTCGCAACCGCGGGCGGCGTGAAGGCTGCGACATAGTCTTCATACGCGCCGGGCGTAGCCACGTCGCTGGTGCCCGACGAAACTGCGGCCACCGTCAATGAAGACCATCAAGGCAAGGGATGCACCGATGACTACCTCGGCAGTGAAGAACCGGCGGCGCCAGGGCATCGACCGTACCCGCGGGCAGTTCGACGACATCCTGGAGGAGTTAACTCACAGGATCGATGTGCCTGCGCGGGTCAGGGACAAGGTGCACGACGCCAAGGAAACCGTGCAAGTGAAGACCGAACAGATCGAGCAGCAGGTGCACGAGACCGAGGAAACCGTGCAGGTTAAGGCCGAAGAGGTCGAGCAGCAGGTATCCGAGATCGCGGAAACCCTCGACGTTGCGGACACCCTCGACGTTGCGGACACAGTCGACATTGTGGAAACAGTCGAAGTTACGGCAGACGAGGCGGCGTGGCAGATCGAGGAACTGGGTGACGAGGTTCGGGAGGAAGTACCCCCGCAGGTGGCCGCATACGTCGAGCCGCTGACGGCCACGGCGAGGCAACGGCCACTGCCGATGGTGGCGATCGCCGTGGCGGTGCTGTTGGTGCTGTTGGTGCTGCGACGCCTGCTTCGAAGGAACAGCTGACCGCAAACAGGTGCGGCTACCAGCGCGGCGGTGTCCGAGTAGCCGTCCGCTGACTACGCCTTGTCGGCGCTTGGTGCCGGCAGCTCGCTGCAGTGGCCGTGTTCTTCGGCATGGTCGGCTCGGGTGATGGTGAACAGGTCGGGCGGTGGGTGGTCGAGTTGCAGGGTGACGTGGGTGATCGCGTAGTCGCGGGCGAGCAGCGTCTGCAGGTCTGTGCGGACAGCGTGGCAGTCCCGCCCGGGCGCGACGAGCACATGGGCCGATAACGCTGGCTGGCCGGAAGTGATCTGCCAGACGTGCAGATCATGGACCTCGACGACGTCGGGGTGGGCGGCGAGCCGGCCGCCGAGGGCTCGAGTGTCGATGCCGGCCGGGGCCGCTTCGAGGAAGATCCGGCCGGACTGGTGCACCAACCCAACCCCGGCGCGCACCATCAGCGCGACCACGATCAGGGCGGCGATCGCGTCGGCCCGAGCGAACCCGGTACTCAGCACGATCGCGCCGGCGATCGCGGTCGCGACGAATCCGTACAGGTCGGTCAGCAAGTGTTGGAAGGCGCCCTCGACGTTGAGGCTGGACCGGTTGGCTTTGGACAGGCACCAGGTCGCCGCGATGTTCACCACCACGCCGACCAGTGCGGTGACCAGGACCAGGGCCCCGGCGACCGGCGGCGGGTCGATGAGCCGGCGGATCGCCTCGTAAGCCAGCCACGCGGCGAGCAGCAGCAGGGTCAGGCCGTTGGCCTGGGCGGAGAGGATCTCGACCCGCTTGAGCCCGTAGGTGTACCCGCCGCGCGGCGGGCGTGCCGCCAGGCGTATAGCGATAATTGCCAGCACGATCGAGCTGGCGTCGGTGAGCATGTGCGCGGCGTCGGACAGCAACGCCAGCGACTGCGCCACCACGCCGACGATTACCTCACCGGCCATGAACACCACGATCAACGCGAGCGCGATGCTCAGCTTTCGGCGGTCGGTATCCTGGCCGACCTCGTGACCATGCCCGTGCCCATGCGCGTGCCCAGCAGCGTCACTCACGGCTGTGACCTTAACGAATCATTGCCACATGTGCATACTTGACGCAGGCGTGCCCGGTAGGGCTATCCAGGATCGGGCATGTCTTGCTCATCGAGCGGTATATTCCGGTGTTCTCGCCGCTGCCGTACCTGCACGTGCATCTCGACCGGAGTTCGCGCCAGCACCGCGTCGACGAGCGTTGCCAGGAACTTCGCCGCAGTCAAGTCATCTGGTACGGCGTCATGACGTAGGCGGACGCCCGCCGCAGGATTGGCGTCGCTCCACTCCGCGACGAGCAGGCAGGTCGCGTCGTAGACGTCTGCTTCGGCTTTGAGCTTGCGCATCATGTCTATCGCCCGCTCTATCGTGCCGGGCTCGCTCAGTGCGGTCGAACGCAGCACGAACAGGAAGCCCATCGCCACCAGCGGGTAGCGGCCCCGCAGGTTCTTGGCGTCGCCGTAGGCCTCTTCGAACCGGTTGGCGAGATTCTTGCGGAATGATGCGACCATCGTCTTGGTCGACACCAGCAACTCCGCCCCGCGCGACCACTGTGCGATCAACACATCAACCTGTTTGACGTATGCCCGGCCAAGAATGCGGGCGTCCGACGGGGCGACCGCCCGGTTACGTGCGAGACAAGCCTGCGCGACACCGCGGATTGCGGTGGGCAACGACTCGACAAAGAGGGCGACCTCCCGCGGCAAGATTCTCGGTGCCGTCAGCCGCGGCCAGACTTCGTCTGTTCCGAAGCCGGCGCGCCGGAGTTCGTGTGCCACCCAGGCATCGGTCGCCTTGGCCAGCCGACCGGACTGCGAGCCGGCGCCTTCGCCGATGGGAACCCCCAGCATGCCTTCCAGCAGTTGGTAGTCCGGGAAATACTGCATGCCCCCTGGAGATATGCGAACCCATGGATTCATCTCGGGACGTTGGGCGACGAGCGGCGCTAACAATGCGTAGAGGTCATCAGGTATGGCCGAGGGCATGACTGGCACCTCCTCGGGCGGCGCGGCGGGCCGCCAACTCGGCATGCGCGTCGCGCAGCGACTTCACCTCCGAGGCAGCGATACCGAGCTCACCGATGAGCAGGATGTCGTCGACCAGCGCCACCGCCTCGGTCAGCCCCCCGGGGCTGCTCAACCGAGCGGCGACCTGCGGGCGGATCGCGGCCAGCGCGGTCCGGGCGTCGCGCAGGACACCCGGCTCGGGAACCGCCAGCCGATCAGCCTCCTTCGGCTCCAGCTTGAGCATGCCGCCGCCGTAGGCGCGACCGACCGTCTCGGCGCTTAGCAAGGTCATCGAGGTCAGCGCGCCCAGCGGCAGCAGGTCGATTCCCAGCTCGCGCAGTTCAGGCCGCAGGTACACACCGTGTACCGAGTTGAGGTGATGAATCCCGGCGTGATTGGCGCACAGTCGTGGGCTGTCGGCATTCATGTAGGTCAACAACACATCACAGGGCGCCACAAGCGGCACCCGCCACCAGGGCGAGCGGACCCGGCATTTGTAGGCGGTGTGCACCCCGAGCCGCTCGCCCGCCCGGATGTAGCGGCTGGCCGCGTGCGAGGGCTGGCCTGCGGGACGGAACAGCACGGTCGACGATCCAGTACTGCTCAGCAGCCGATGCGCGGCGACCGGGTAGGTCAGATTCCGCAGATGGCGCGACCCGGGCGGAGATAGCGGCAGCAGTTCGTCGCTGCGCAGGCCCAGCTCGCCGGCGCGGTCTGCGGGCAGCGCGAAGTACTTGTTGTTGCCGGTGACCATGCCGAGAGTGGTCTCGCCCCACGATTGAAGTGTGGTGAAATACCCGCTTCGTTCGACGGCCAGATGTGTTTCTAGCGCCGCGGTAGAAAGCAGGGAACGCGTCCACTTGCCTTCGACCGGGTCCGGTTTCCAGGTCCGGATCAGCGGAGCCACACCCGCCAGATCCGCAGCGCTGCGGACCTGCTGCAGCTCGCAATGGTCGGCCGGCCCCTGGCCATACCCGTCGGCGAGCAGCAGAACGACCTCCTCCTGCACGCCCGGAAAAACCCGCTCGGTGAACAGCGCCAAGCGGACCCGCGCGAAGCGCTGCATGAGAAATCTGCGTACTTCAGCCGCGTAATTCACTGACAGCAGTTCGGCCGGAAGCACCAGCCCCAGCCGGCCGCCAGGTCGCAGGAACAGTGCGCTGTGCACGGTGAAAGCGGCCCACGAGGAAGCCAGCCGGGTCAGTAGGACACCGGCTCGCAGCGCCGCCTCGCGGCTGCGCGACCGTGCTTCTCCCGCGAAGTCCTGATACCGGACATAAGGGGGGTTGCCGATGACCGCGTCATAGCGTCCGGTCGGCGGGACGAGGAAGAAGTCCCCTGTGAGTACGCGCGCTTGGTAACCGGCGGATCGGATGAGCGCCTCTGCCTGGCGAGCACTGTCACGATGTAGTTCGACTCCGTGTAACTCGATTCCTGGCAGGCCGCTCCGGGTCTTGCCCGCTAGCGCGGTGAGCGCGTCGAGCCGCTCGCCGGCGGCGAGCAGGAATGCCGCTTGCCCACATGACGGCTCCAGCACTTCATCCGAAGCCGACCTGATCGCCCAGTCCGCCACGTAGCTGCACAGCTCAGGCGGCGTGAAGAAGGCTCCGCGCGCCTTCCTCGCCTGCGCAGTATCGGAGGTGAGCCCCAACGTCACCCGACGGAGTCTGCCTTAGGGCCACGACAGCCTCCGGGACGCTCGCCGATGTGCTGTGCTGTTGATACAGCGAGGAAGGGACGAACATGCCGGCCGAGAACGTCGATGTCGTGGTGATCGGGATGGGACCGGGCGGGGAGGACGTGGCGACCCGGCTGGCCACGGCGGGACTGACCGTCGTCGGAGTCGAGGCGCGGCTGGTCGGCGGTGAGTGCCCGTATTACGCGTGCGTGCCGACGAAGATGATGATCCGCGCCGCCGACGCACTGGGCGAAGCCCGCCGCGTTGACGAGTTGGCCGGCTCAGCACAGGTGCACGCGGACTGGGCGCCAGTAGCCGCGCGCATCCGGGCCGAAGCCACCGACGACTGGAACGACGCGGTCGCCGTCGAGCGGTTCGAGAAGACCGGCGGCCGGCTGGTCCGCGGCCGAGCGGCCCTGACCGCGCCCGGCGAGGTCACCGTGTCCACCTCGGCCGGCGAGCGGATTTTCCATGCTGCCCGGGGGATCGTGCTCAACCCCGGCACCGAGCCGGCCATCCCGCCGATCGACGGCCTGGCCAGTACGCCGTACTGGACCAACCGGGAAGCGGTCGCGGTGACCCAAGTGCCGGAGTCCCTGATCGTCCTGGGTGGCGGTCCGGTCGGCTGCGAATTCGCGCAGCTCTTCGCCCGGTTCGGGGCGCAGGTCACGGTGCTGGAGGCCGAATCACAGCTGCTGCCCGGTGACGAGCCCGAGGCCGGCGCGTTGCTTACCGCCTGCTTCACCGCCGAGGGAATCGACGTCCGCGCCGGGGTCTCGGCAGCAGGCGTGGGTCACGACGACGGTCAGTTCACCGTGACGCTCCAGGGAGGTGAGGTGCTTGCCGCGCAACAGCTCCTGGTGGCGACCGGTCGGCGCACCGATCTGGCGGCGCTGGGCGTCGGTGCGGCCGGGCTGGACGATCAAGCCCGGACGATCGAGGTGGACGAGCGGATGCGGGCCGCAGACCGGCTGTGGGCGATCGGGGACGTCACCGGCAAGGGTGCCTTCACCCACATGTCGATGTACCAGGGTCGGCTCGCCGCCGCCGACATCCTCGGCCGGGACGGCGAGACCGCTGACTACCGGGCCGTGCCCCGAGTCACCTTCACCGATCCCGAGGTCGGAGCCGTGGGCCTGACCGAGGCCATCGCCCGCCGCGACGGCCTGTGGGTGCGCACCGGGCTGGTCCGCCTCCCGTCCACCACACGGGGCTGGATCCACAAGACCGGCAACGATGGCTTCATCAAGCTGGTCGAGGACGCCGATCGGGGAATTCTGGTCGGCGCCACCTCGGCCGGACCTTCCGGTGGGGAAGTACTCAGCGCGCTGGCTGTGGCGGTGCACGCCGAGGTGCCTACCGAGCGTCTACGGCAGATGATTTACGCCTACCCGACTTTTCACCGCGGCATCGAAGACGCGTTGCGCGAGCTGCGCGACTGATCGGGCTGGTTCAGGGCCGGTCTTAGCGCCGGCCGCGAAGCCGATCCAACAGGCCGCTGGCCTCGCCTTCGGTTTCGCCCTCGACCTGCACACCGTTGCCGAAGGCCACGTGGTCGGTGATCTTGCGGGCCAGCCGGCTGGGTTTGGGGTAGTACCAGGCCGCGTCCGGGTTGGTCTGTCCACCGACCCGAACCGTGTAGTAGTGCGCCTGGCCCTTCCACGGGCACGCCGTCGTGGTGGCACTGTCCACGAGATGCTCCGTGCGCAATGACTCCGCCGGGAAATAGTGGTTGCCCTCGACCCGCACCGTTCGCGGTGCCTCAGCGAGCACCACACCGTTCCAGACCGCCCGCATCATCGACGCGCCACCTCCTGTGCTCACCGACCCGATGCATCTCCATACGCCGGAACTGCCAGCAGGGTTCATCGGGTGGTGTCATCGAGGCTGCGGGAAGCCCGTACGGCGCCGCGTCTGAAGGCAGTCGGTTGATCGGCGCCGTACGGACTTCCCGTTGAGGCTCACCTGGCGCCCGTCGTCATCGCCACTTGAGCCCGCGAGAGCCGCGCCCGGTCAGCGCGACCCACGATCGTCCGGGTACGCGAGAGGCTACCGTTATCAAACCGTGATCGTGTGGCCGACGCACCGATCGCTACCTTGAATCACCCATAGTGCGCACCGGCCGCTACTGAATGCGACGACTATCCGCGACTCGTCGGCCACCAATCGCTCCGAACACCCCCCACTAGACGTAATGCTCTAACCCTGCGTGCCCTCCACACCCCCCGTACGCCAGGCCCTTCTCGAGCGGGGATCGCCCACCATTAGGTTCCAACTTGGCGGTTCACGACCTCGTGAGACGTGCAATTGGTTCCACTTGGCGGTTGGTTGATCCGGGAGGAGGCTGCGTGCAGCTCAGCGAACGGATTGCTGACGAGTTGGGGGTGGCTGGGTGGCGGGTGGGGGCGGCTGTCGGGTTGCTTGATGGCGGGGCCTCCGTGCCGTTCGTCGCCCGGTACCGAAAGGAAGCCACCGGCGGGCTTGACGACGCCCAACTGCGTACCCTGCAGGAGCGGCTGGACTACCTGCGCGAGCTCGAAGAGCGCCGCACGGCGATCCTCAACTCGATCCGCGAGCAGGGCAAGCTCGATGACGCGCTCGAGGCGAAGATCATGGCGGTTGACTCCAAGGCCCGGCTGGAGGATCTCTACCTACCGTTCAAGCCCAAGCGCCGGACCAAGGCGCAGATCGCTCGGGAGGCGGGGCTGGAGCCGCTGGCCGATGGGCTGCTCACCGATCCGAGCCAGGATCCGCACGCCGCTGCCGCCCAGTACGTCGATCCCGAGGCGGGCGTACCCGACGCTGCCGCCGCGCTCGACGGTGCCCGCGTCATCCTCGTCGAGCGCTTCGGTGAGGACCCCGACCTCATCGGGTCCTTGCGCGAACAGATGTGGTCGCGGGGCCGGATGGTCTCCCGGGTGCGGGACGGCCAGCGGGAGGCCGGGGCGAAGTTCGCGGACTACTTCGAGTTCTCCGAGCCCTTCACGAAGCTGCCCTCGCATCGCATCCTGGCGTTGTTCCGGGGCGAGAAGGAGGGCGTGCTGGATATCTCCCCGGAGCCCGAGTCGACGCCTGA